>JAJONO010000030.1 GCA_021323535.1 Bacteroidota bacterium | reverse complement strand
AAAGAGGCCACGGCAAGAAGCTCATTTTTACAATACAATCCGTAATTAAAGGCGCTTTGGGTGGAGTTCATGAGGTGATACTCTTCCAGGAATTCTTCGGCTGTTGTTTTGTCTAACTTACTAACAACACAATTTCTTGCAAAAACAGTTTTGTTTAATCCTAATTTGGATTGTATAAGCGAAACAAATTTTTCGGGAGAGTGAGCAATAAGCGAATGATTAAAAATGGTGAGAGGCAGAATATATTTCTTTTTCCCGTTAGTACAGATAAATTCTTCATTGCCTGTAACAACGGAAATTTTCTTGGAGAGAAGAAGCTAATGTAATTAAACGTCCAACCACTTCCTGTGATTTTGGCAACTGCATTTTCACATAATCCTGTGGTTTGTCAAAAAGCTCAACCGGAAGTTTAGAAACGGTTTGAAGATTTTTCATATGATCCCACTGGTTAATGAAGTGGTACATGTTTTTGAACCAGTAATCAAAACCGGCAACTCCTGCAGCGTTGAACTCGTCCACCACACGTTGCGCGGCAGCGGTATCAGGCAGAAAAATATTTAAATGTGTTGCAGAGTCTCCATCCGGATCGCCCAATTTAGCGAAGGAGATGTTTTTATTTTTCGATAAAAGATCCTGCATGAATTTTTTATTGAATTGATTTTTCTTTTTAATAGAAGGAACACGACGTGTTTGCGCAACACCAATGGCGGCGTGTAATTCAGAGATCCTGTAATTGAAGCCAAGGAAAGGATGATCTTCCATTCCGCGCTTAGCGCCAACGTGATTATGTCCATGATCGGAATAAACATCGGCTTTTTTGTAAGTCTCTTCGTCATTTGTAACAAGAACACCACCTTCACCTGCAGTAGCGATCTTAAAAAAGTCGAACGAATAACTTCCGGCTTTTCCGAAAAGTCCGGTAAAAGTTCCTTTATATGAAGAAGCGAAAGCCTGTCCCGCGTCTTCCACTAAAATTAAATTATGTTTTTTGATAACGGCCATAATCTCGTCCATATTGGCATTTCCGCCGCACATGTGAACAAGGCAAACACCTTTTGTTTTTGGCGTAAGGGCCTTTTCAATTCCTGAAGCGCTTAAGCAAAGCGTTTCATCGATCTCGGCAAAGATCGGAATAGCGCCGATAAAAAGAACAGCTTCTACACTGGCAATGAATGTGAACGGAGGAACGATGATCTCGTCGCCTGCTCCTAATCCGCTTGCTGCAAGGGCTGTGGCAATGGCTGTGGAACCGCTGCTCATGGCATGCGCGAATTTTGCATTGGTGATCTTCTTCACTTCCGCTTCAAAATCTTTTGCTTTCCAGTGATTGTTGCGTTGAGCATCATGACCATAACGGAATAAAATTCCTGTTTCCATTACGTCGTTTATTTCTTTACGCTCTTCGGCGCCGAATAATTCTGTTCCTGCCATAGTAGTATTTTTTGGTGATGTAAAAGTACGATTTATTGATGGATTTTTCAGGCCAAAACTCAAAATTTATCCCAATCTGAGTATATCAATCTAACTAATTCAATTATATTCGCCAGGGATGAAAAAATACATTTTTGCTACTCTGACTTTTATTGCGGGATTCATTGGGCTAGTCATGATAACTACATTTTTGATCCGTGGAATCCTGGTTCAAACATTGCTTATCACACTTATTTTTGCCTCTACAGCTTATGTATATCGCAAATTAAAATCCATGGAACCAGGACTTGAAGATGAAAACAATCCAGACAAACTTACTGAAAACGAAAAGGAATCTTTCCACAAAGCGTTAGATACTTTGGATTATGAAGAATACGGAATTACAGAAATTCTGGTTGGACGAAGTAAAAATAAAAACACTGACTATGGTATTGTTATAAGGACAAAAGGAGGATTGTTCAATCATACGGAAGCTGTAAAGAAAAGCCTTGGAAAAGAATTCCGTTCGAAAGAACAGTTTGAAATTTTTCTGAATCCTGCAGAAAGAGAATTGCCGCGAATCATGAAATCGGTTTATAGGATGAGATAATAAATTCTCAATAGCTTATACCACTTATCAAATTATTCCCCGTAAATTCTAATTAGATATTTTGTAGTTACCAGATAAAAGTAGTTTTGTCTACAAAACTTATTTTTATGAAAAAAATAATCTCAATTTTATCTATTTTATTCTGGTCAGGTCTTTACGCCCAGCATAACTATTTTACGTTTGCATCTAACCCTTTAAATACCATTACCAGCGATGGAGATGGATTAGTATTAACGCCACAGAATGAGCTTTTCTATAAATCTGTATATGGATACATGTGTGCGGCAAACGGAAGCAACTATTCTAATGTGAATATTGTCTGGAGTTCGGTACCCGCTAAAAACATCACTGAAATTGTATATGGTGATAACAAAGTGTTTTATGTTGATGCGGCTAACAGGCTGAGAATGCTCTACTGGTCTTCAACTGAAGGCTGGCTCAATTATGAGTTAAACCCGGGTGCACCTGCTGCAAGCGGTACGGGATTGGTTTTTGCGGATAACAGCACACTTTATTATACAGGGGCGAATTACCCATATCAGGTCTATAAAATTAATTATGTAAACGGACCAACGTGGAACTGGGAATACACCGGCGTAACTGCGAAATCAAACAGCCGTCTTGCATATGGAGATGGTAAGTTGTTTTATATTAGCACAACATCACGTTTGAAAAATGTTTATAAAAGCGGTTCAACCTGGTTGAATAGCGAATTGAATTTAAGCACATTGCCGGCAAGGGGAGATGGGTTGGTATTCGGAGCCAATAGTAATCTGTATTATACAACATCTGGTGGACATATCTGCAATGTGTTTTATAATGGAGGCTGGAACTTTAATACATTATACAATTCGATGATACCTAAAGTGGGATCAAAACTTCTTTGTGACCAAAACACATTGTATTATGTAAATCTTGAAGGATACCTATGCACACTTGTTTATGACAATTGTGATTGGTTCGGCAAGAGAGTTGTTGAAACTAATTCACCAAAGGCTGAAGCAATAGCTTTTGGCGCAAACCAGGTGTTTTATAGAAATTCTGGTAACAATGTGGTACACTCTGCAAAAACCAAGGTTTCTCCTACTCAGACAACAGTTTATCTTAAAGGAAAAACATTTTATAAGAATAACCAGCCGTTTTATCCGGTTGTTATGAATTACCCCGTAAATCTCATGAGTTCCAACACATCTATCCCTGATTTATGGGTTGGGCCGGATCACAGGATCTTCACAAACAATATTTGCCCTGCTACCGACCAGCCGTCTGCGAATGTTCTTCTTGCAAGCGATTTTGCAAAAATAAAAGCATTGGGATTTAACACCTTAAGGATCTGTGGACTTGAAGCAGTGTATCGCCATCCCGGTCCTCAAAACACAAAAATATGTGTAATGAAAGCACCTGCAGACTTCTTATTTGACGCTAACTATGATGCCAATACCAAACCAAAACTTTTCGCGGCAGTTTCCAGTATACTTACATTGGCGAAAAATGCAGGATTAAATGTGATATTACTGAGTGGACAACAATACATCTATAAAGAAACCTATAATGGAGATCCTGATCAAGCCCATGGCAGCGCATATCAGAACTACGCTACTTTTTTAAGCGAGCTTTCAAATCATTGTCAAAGTGCAGAGTCGTTACTCGCTTATGACCTTTGTAATGAGCCGAGTAACACATGGCAGGTTACTTATGATAAAACAACCAACTGTTCACGTACAAAAATCTGGTATGACGCTATCAGAGCAGCAGACCCAAATCATCTGGTAACAATGGGAACTTATGGACGTAATGATGTGCAGGTTTGGGATCCTACAATGATGTCAGTTGATTTTCATTCCTTTCATTTATACAGTTGGGATAATATTTTTAATCCAACAGATTATAAGGGAGGAATCGCAGCTCAGGAAAAGTGGATACAAAATAACGTTAAACTTCCCTGGATAGTCGGAGAAACATCTTACTCGGCAATTGATAATGGAATAGATGACTTGTATCCTTGTGGCAACAACACAGCTCTGGGTTGGGGTACGGAAGAAAATCAACGTGATTTCGCTCAGTTTACTCAGCAACAAACGAGAGGTTTTGGTGGAAGTGGATACTCGTGGTGGTCTTATAAAGATGTTGTACATGACGGAAGCTCTCCAAGTGAAGCGTTTGAAGGTGTGTATACTTTGTGCGACAGAAAAAAACCTGTTGCTGATGAATTTAACGAGAACACACACAACTGGATCAGCCAACCTTGTAATAACTCTGCCACGCCTTCCGACAAAGATTACTATGGATACGATCCATTAATAAGTTATCCTGTAACAATTATTGGTAAAGTTGTAGATGGTCACAGCGGCGTTGTTCCGATTAAAGATGCTTATGTATTTTTTCACGATGTAAATGGCAAGTGGCACTCAACCTTATCCAAGCTTGACGGAACATTTAAAATATGCTCTAATATTACCGTCGATGCAATCCGAATTTCATCAATAGGGAGAGGCATGGCTTACCCTAATCCTTTTGTTTTTAACACGGGCGATGTGCCTCTTTACTTTGTCGGTTGCACCATGTCTTCCAACATGCGAATGGTTAATTCAATATCAGAGCCAAAAAATAAGGAAGTTTCACAGATGGATGTTTATCCTAACCCGGCAAGCAATCACATCATCATCGATCATAATTTTAAAGGAGAATTTACAGTTGAGATGTATGATATGCTAGGAAAAGTCATCGATACGAGAGCTTATAATGGATCTGATAATACAGTAAAAATAGATTTTACACAAAGGATTACAGAAAATAACTTTGTTATCATTAAGGCCTATGATAAAAATAGCTCGGTTCACAAAAAGATTATTATCTCGAAATAGTTTGGCGAATTAATCCAGCACTTCGCAACTAAATCCTGAATCTGCTAAAACAGAAATTATTTTTTCCTGGTTAATTCCTTTCGCTTCTACCCTGAGGATTTTCTCCCTATCCTCAAGATCGAAGTGAATAGAGTGGTCAGGGAATTTTTCGATCAGCTTGCAGGCAATTCTTTCAGCCTGCCATTTTTCTACAACGTTTGTTCTGAATACTTCTACCTGGAGCATGAGTTTTAGTTTTTCAGATTTTTGTCGTAGTGTAACAACCAATGGTGTCCGTAACGGTCGGTTAGTCCGCCCAACGTTGCTCCCCAGAAAGTAACCTCCAACGGATGAGTAGGCTGGCCACCATAACATAATTTCTTAAAACATGAATTGATTTCATCTTCACTGCTGCACATGAGAGAAAGAGAAACCGAGTTGCCTTTGATGAGTCCTTCCTGGGGCACCATGTCTGACCCCATCAGGTTAAAGTTTCCATTGGTAAGAGAAGCGTGCAGAATGTAACCCTTCATTTTTTCAGGCATTTTATCTGCAAGGGGAGTTTCTCCAATTGTTTGGAACGTTAACTCCCCTCCCAGGCAATCTTTATAAAAGTTCATGGCCTCACGGCAATTGCCGTTAAAGGTTAAGTAGCTATGAATGGTCATCGCTCAGAAATTTGTTTTACAAGATCAAGCGCTTTTGGAAACACTTCATTGAAATGTTTCTTAAACTCTTCTACAATATCCAGTTCGACACGTAAAGTTGTTTTTCCGTTTTTTTCATCCAGGAAATATTGTTCACGCGCGTCGCCCCAATCGGCATCTACTTCAACGCCGTCTTTTATTTCACCTTTATGAAGAAAACTCATTTGCGTGTTTGGTATTTTCTTTTCGATAATAGAATGCATGCCGCTGCCTTCCGGGCTAAGGAATAAAATTTTACTTCCTTCGTTCCAATCGCTTTTGGCATAAGAGCCAGGAGTGAACACAGAGGTCCATTCGCGATATGTAGCGTCTTCCCAAAGTGTTTTCCATACTTTTTCTTTCGGAGCATTGATCTCCACACTGAAATTTAATTTTTCCATGATTACGCGTTTTTTAAAGTTTCAATATCAAATTTTTTCATTTTCATAAATGCCTCAATCACTCTAGGGCCTTTTTGCGGATCACTCATTAATTGCGGAAGAATGGAAGGAATTACCTGCCACGAAACACCGAATTTATCTTTGAGCCAGCCGCACATGGATTCCTGTCCGCCATCAGCAGTGAAAGTGTTCCAGTAATAATCAATTTCTTCCTGTGAATCGCATGAAATACAAAGTGAAAATGCTTCACTGAGTTTAAAGTGCGGGCCGCCATTAAGAATACTGATGTTTAAACCTTCCAGCTCAAAGGATGTCACCATAGGATTACTTGTGATTATTTTCGAATTTTTAAAGACGGTTGTATAAAACTTCGCAGCGTCTTCTCCTCCTTTTTCAAACCAGAGAAAGGGTGTTATTTTTTGTAATTTCATAATAGTCTATAGTCAATGGTTTATAGTTAGTTCGATTCGGTATATTTTTTGAAATTATCGAGGATTGCCTGCCAACCTGCTTTTTGCATATCGATCGGATTTTGATTTTCGGAATCGAATGTTTCGGTAACTTTTGTTTCATTTCCATTTGACGAAAAAATAATCTTTACTTTACGTCCGTCGCTCATTGTATAAGCAATTTTCTCGTTGGTTTTAACTTCGTCGTATATGCCGCCGAAATCGAAACCGAAGCTGCCGTCTTTTGCTTCCATTCTTGAAGAAAAGGATCCGCCAACACGAAGATCATTTTCAGAACGCGGCGTGTGCCACTCCGGTGTGGCGGTACACCATTTGGTAATGTGCTCAGGAGCGTTCCATAATTTCCATACTTTTTCAACCGGAGCATTAATGCTGCTCTCTACTGTAATTTGTGTTGCTTGTTTTTCCATGTTTTATGTTTTTATAATTATTATTTTCAATTTGATATTACAAAGATGCATCAAGTTAAGGAAATACCGGATGTGGAAAAACGACATATCTAGGGGTTGATTGCGACACACATTCTGTATATCTTTATCACACAAAACATGCCAATGAAAAATGTATCCATTATCATTCCTGAAACAGCCGTTATAGAAGCGGTGGCCGACCCGCATTATATGTTTAAGGCGGTGAACCAGTTCTTAATAGCCTCGGGTAAACAGTCTTTGTTTAATGTACAGCTTGTGGGCCTGACTAAAGAAATAAAACTGGAGAACAGTCTTTATACCGTACATTCCGAAAAGCTCGTGAATGAAGTCAGGAAAACCGATCTTATTATTATACCCGCCATCAGCGGTGATATTAAAAAGGCGCTGGATCTTAACAAGGCTTTTCTTCCATGGATTGTGGATCAGCATAAAAACGGCGCGGAAGTGGCTTCGCTTTGCATTGGAGCCTTTTTACTGGCCGATACAGGATTGCTGAGCGGAAAAAAATGTTCGTCACACTGGAACGCGGCCAACGAATTCAGAACCATGTTTCCCGATGTGGAATTTGTTGATGGAAGTATTATTACCGAGGAAAACGGAATTTATTCAAGCGGAGGCGCTAATTCATACTGGAGTTTGCTGTTATATCTTGTAGAAAAATATACCGACAGAGATACGGCTATCCTTGCCTCGAAATATTTTGCTGTGGATATTGACCGCGACAGCCAGGCGGCGTTCATGATGTTTAAAGGACAAAAGGGACATGAGGACCAGGAAATTTTAAAGGCACAGGAATTCATTGAAGAAAATTACCAGGAGAAAATTTCGGTAGATGAACTGGCCGATAAATTCGCGGTAGGAAGAAGAAGTTTTGAAAGAAGATTTAAAAAAGCAACAGGAAATACAGTGTTGGAATACATGCAGCGTGTTAAGATCGAGGCGGCCAAAAGAAGTTTCGAAAGCAGCAGGAAGAATATCAACGAGGTAATGTTCGATGTTGGTTACACCGATACCAAAGCTTTCAGAACTATTTTCAAAAAAATTACAGGACTCACGCCAATTGAGTACAGGAACAAGTACAATAAGATGGAAGGTGGCTCCTGAAATCTACAACGGAATTTTCCCCGAATAATAATCGAGTATTTTACATTTGAGAATGTAGTCGTATTTAGCGGCGATAAGATTCATGGAAGCTCTATCGGTATTACTTTTAGATACGGTATATTCAACGGTACCAATGGCGCCTTTTTCAAACTTGGAAGTCGCGATCTTGAACGACTCAGAATAAAAACCAACTTGTTCCTGGAGAATTTCATATCGTTCGTAAGCGGCGGTCATATCGGAGTGGGCCTGATCGATGGATGATTTTAATCTTACGCTTGTTGTTTGTTTTAGATTTTCGGATTGATGCTTGTTGATTTTTGCGATGCTCATTTGTGTTTTTGTCTGCAACGAATTAAAAAGCGATAACCTTAAGCTGACACCAACATAAGAATTAAGATTGTTTTTAAACTGATCGTTAAAATTAATTTTTTCACTGCTGTAATTGTATTGTGGAGCATATACGGGCACATTGGAATTATTAACGGTAACATAGGCATCTGTGCTCGCATCAGAAACACCAATAAGTTTTTGCGTTGTGGCGGCATCGGAATAATTTGTTCCAACACTTCCCACCAATGAAAGGCTTGGGAATAATTGTCCCCTTGCAGAATGTAAGGCTTTCGTGGCACTCATTCGCCTGTATTCCGCCGCTTTGATAAGCGGAAAATCTTTTGATGCAACAGAAAAAACTGCTTCAGAAGTGGATCCATATTTTTTTAATTCCGCAGGCGCGTTTATTTTTTCAAATTTTGCATTGGAAACAAGATTCATGTTCATTAATTGAAACAATGTATTTTTGGCGGTGACCAAAGTATTTTTTGCATTGATGTAACTGAGTTTGTCATTGGCAAGTTGTCCTTTTGTATCATACAATACCGAAGGAGAAACCGCGTTGTTCTTTTCGAGAACCGTCAGTCGTTCGGCCTGAGCTTTGCTTACCTCCACCTGTGAAGCGGCCTGGTTGAGTTGTTCTTCATTGCTTAATACAAGAAGATAGGCCAGCATCACATTCATGGTAATATCTGTTTTTGCCTGTTCAAGATCCATTTTCCCGGCCTGATAATTATAGGCGCTTTGTCTCATCGAATTATAAGTGCTAAAACCTCCAAACAACAAGAGACTGCCGTTGATGCCGTACTGTCCTGTCATAACCTGTTGATTAATGAATGTATTCGTAAAAGGATTGATACTCTTTCCCTGGCTCATTCCCTGGTTAATATAGGCGGAAACAGAAGGAAGATTAGAGGCGCGTGATTGTTGCAACAAAGCATTGGCAGTTTGTGCTTGGGATTCTGAAGTTTTTACAGTGATGTTGTTCTTTACTGCAATGTCGATACATTGTTTAAGTGTATAAACAACCGAGTCCTGCGCTTTTAGAGAAGGAAACAAAAGAGAAACGAATAGTGGAATAAGAAATTTTTTCATAGGTTTATTTGTCAATTCTTCCGTCGAGTAAATTAATAATGCGTGAGCCGTATTCGGCGTTTTTTTCGGAGTGTGTTACCTGTATGATGGTGACACCGTCTTCCTGATTTAGTTTTTTAAATAGCTCCATAATTTCCTGGCCTTGTTTCGAATTCAGATTTCCGGTTGGTTCATCGGCCAGCAATAATTTCGGTTTTGCAATAAGGGCGCGCGCGATACCAACCAATTGTTGTTGTCCGCCCGAAAGTTGTTCCGGGAAAAGATCTTTCTTTCCTACAATATTAAAACGGTCGAGCATATCCGATACCATAGCTTTTCTTTCGCCGGCCGAATAATCCTGGTAGAGCAGGGGAGTTTCAATATTTTCGTACACGGTTAATTCGTCAATGAGATGATAAGCCTGGAAAACAAAACCAATGTATTGTTTGTATAATTGCGAGCGTTGTTTTTCTTTCATTTTATGAACAGACTCATGAAGGAAAAAATATTCGCCTTCATCAAAACCGTCCAGCATTCCTATCACGTTCAGTAAAGTTGATTTCCCAGATCCCGATGGTCCCATAATAGAAACAAATTCTCCTTCGTTAAACGTGAGGTTAAGATCCTTTAGCAAAAATGTTTTGTTTCCACCAACTGTTACGTACTTATAAATGTTCTTTAACTCTATCATATATTTTATTTTTATAAAGTGAAGCATTGTAAAGCAGCCGATAATCTATCAGGACGCTTCACCATTGTCATCTACTCTGTTTTTAAATTTTTTATGGGATTTTCTTTAACTGCTTTTAATGTTTGTGTAGTAATGGTAAGAAGAGCCATGAAGAATGCAATACCCCCGGCAGTAACAAATACCCACCAGCTGATGCTGACACGGTATGCGAAATCCTGTAACCAGGAGTTCATTAAATACCAGCTTAGAGGAATTGCAACCAGAAACGCAACGAGTACCAGTAACATAAAATCGCGGGACAAAAGAACCAATATGCTTTTTACGGAAGCACCCAGAACTTTCCGGATCCCTATTTCCTTACTTCTTTGAGAAATGCTATAAGCTGATAAACCTAAGAGCCCCGAACAGGCAATGAATATGGCAAGAAAAGCAAAAATGCTGAATACTTTTCCGAATAATTCATCGGCTGTATATTGTGCCTGAAACGTTTCGTCCAGGAAAAAATATTTGAATTCGTCATCCGGAAAATTTCTGTCCCATATTTTTTTAAGGGAAGCGATTGTTTCCTGCGGATTGGAACCGGTCATCTTGATAGAGTAATATCGCCTGATGTCGGGTGTTAGTTTTATCAGGAGAGGATTCACGGCCTTGTGAACACCTTCATGATGATAATCCGCAATTACACCAATTACAGCCAGGGTATCATTGCCATTAGCTATTTTTTTATTGATAATATCAGCAGCACTTTTTGCATTAAGAAGACGTACGGCGTGTTCATTTAAAAGAACGCCTTTTTCATCTGACTTAAACGATGGTGAAAAATTTCTTCCGGCTACCATTTTCAATTCATAAGCCGGAACAAAATCATAATCAACACCAAGATTATAGGCTGTAATATAACTTTTATCGTTTGCGCCAAAGAGCTTCGCTGCATTGGTCCAGTAAATTTCCTGTCCCATCACATTGCTTGAGGCAGCCAGACTTTTTATTCCTGGTAATTGCAGAACTTCGGTTTTAAATGGTTGATAAAGTTTCATGTAACGCGAAGGACTTGCTGTGCCTGCGCCTTCAAGCACAAGAGTTTGGTTAATGTTAGCGCCAAGTTCTTTTTTACGCATAAACTGTACCTGCTGAAAAACGATGATGGTTCCGGCGATCAGAACAACCGAAACAACAAACTGACTCACCGTTAGCCCCTTTCTTAGCCAGTTGCCGCTTGCCGTATTTTTAAAGGCGCCTTTAAGAACTTTTACAGGCTGAAATCCCGAAAGCACAAAAGCGGGATAAATTCCGGAAATAAAAGTTCCGAAAGCGAATAACAGAATGAACCACATCCAGTAAGACGACGAAAGCACCGTGACACTATAATCTGAACGTTGTGTAAAATGATCAAATGTATTGGATAGTGATAAGAACAATATGACAGATATTACAAGTGACGTGGAGTTAAGAAGAATGTTTTCAGCAAAAAACTGTTTAATGAGATCGGAGCGGCCGGCTCCAACCACTTTTTTTACACCAACTTCTTTTGCGCGTTCGGCAGAGCGGGCAGTGGTAAGATTAATGTAATTGATCCAGGCGATAACAATAATGAAAATGGCAATCAGAAACAAAAAGTAAACCATTCGTCCGCTGCCATTCACTTCGGCTTCCTGGTTATAATTTGAGTGGAGATGAATATCTTTCACTGGGATTAACGACAATACATTATACATGTTTCCACCCTCTTGATTTTCGACCATGTATTTTTTGCAGAAGGCAGGAAACGCCGCTTCCAGTTTTTTGGGATCAGAACCCGGAGCCAGTTTAATGTAAGTGTAATAGTCATACCAGTCGAATAGTTTTTCAATAGAATTGGCAGTATCTTTTATCATGCTCTTTAAAGTGGATAAAGGAAACAGGTATTGAATATCAAGATGTGAATTTTTTGGAAAATCAAAAACCCCTGTAACTTCAAATGGCATCCCTAATGAATCAGATTCCAGCGAGGCATGTTTTACAGTAATGGTTTTTCCAACGGCAGGACTGTTTCCGAAATACTTTTTTGCAGTAACAGAAGACAATATAATTTTAGAAGGACCATTTAAAGCAGTTTGCTTGTTTCCTTCAATGAGATTTACATTGAACATTGAAAAGAAGGTAGTATCGCCAAAATATCCCTGCTTTTCGTGAAACTTAGTGTTCGAATTTTTATTGATGAGAACAACATCGGCATCTATTAAACGGCACGTTGATTTTACCTCTGGAAAATCCACTTTCAAAGCGGGAGCTATTCCCGGATAAGAAGTAGCAGATTGCCATTCGAGTTTTCCTTCCTGGTAATAATCAAGTCGGATACGATAAGTATCTTCAGAAACAAAATTGTCGAAACTCTTTTCATTGGAAACATAATGAAAGATCAGCAGGCAGCTTGTCATTCCAATAGTGAGCCCAAGAATATTCAGGAGCGAAAATCCTTTTCGGTTAAGAAGATTGCGATAGGCTATTTTAAAATTGAAATACCACATGATTATTCTGTCCTCAGGCTTTTTACCGGGTTTGTTACCGCCGCTTTAATAATATGAAAGCCCACTGTGAATAAGGTTAATGAAACCGACACGAACGCCGCTCCAGCAAAGATCCACCAATCAAGCGTTGTTCGATATGCAAAGTTTTCCAGCCATTTATTCATTGCCCACCATGCAACCGGGAACGCTATGAACACAGATACCGCGATCAGTTTTATAAACTCTCCTGATAATAATGTAACAAGCCGGCTCACCGAAGCGCCAAGAACTTTTCTCACACCGATTTCTTTAGTACGACGTTCCGTATTGTAAATAGCAAGTCCAAAGAGTCCGAGGCAGGCAACAAAAATAGAAAGCCCTGTAAAAATAAAGAACACCTGGCTCACACGTTTTTCCGCTTTATACAAAGCTTCAAACTCTTCATCAAGGAACATAAGATCGAGAGGTAATGACGGTGAAAATTGCTTCCATTTTTCTTTTATGATTTCTATTGTTGCGGCAACCGAATTCTCTTTACATTTTACAATAGTATAACCTGAGCCTACATTATAGGTGTTGGAGGATTTATGGAACAGTGCAAATGGTGTTACCGGTGAATGAAGCGAATTGATATTAAAATCTTTTACAACACCAATCACTTTAAATCTCTGGTTGGCGTTTCCCG
Organism: Bacteroidota bacterium; assembly: GCA_021323535.1. GTDB lineage: Bacteria > Bacteroidota > Bacteroidia > B-17B0 > Aurantibacillaceae > Aurantibacillus. The sequence continues at coordinate 35,636 of JAJONO010000030.1, read as the reverse complement.
GATACGTCATGTAACTTCCTACAGGGTTTTTCCAGCCAACGTCTTTTACTGCCTTTTCATTAAGAATAACAGAGCCTGAATCTGAAAACTCTTTTGAGAAATTTCTACCCTTAAGAATTTTTATATCCAGCGAAGGAATAAAATCGTCATCCACAATAAAAGATGAAAGGCTGATATCCGGAACTAACTGGTCGCCTGCTGTTGAAACTTCAGGAACATATCCGTCGCCAAAATTTTCACGTGTTGGAACCCCCGAAGCAATACTTACTTTTTTAATTTCTGAAGATTGTGCTAAGAGATTTTTAAAGGCTGTTTCTTTATTGCCTAACCTGTCGCTGTTTTTTATAACGATGATCTGTTCTTTATTTAAACCTATGTCGGTGGTTTGCATATAATCGAGTTGCTTGAATACAATTACGGTGCAAATGATCATAGCGGTTGATACGCTGAACTGGAAAACAACGAGCCCATTTCTTATGAACCTGCTTCCTAAACCGGAACTGATCTGTTTTATTCCTTTGATAACTGCGGCGGGCTGAAACGATGATAAATAAAAAGCAGGATAAATTCCCGCAAGAAATCCTGTTAAAACAATTAATCCGACAGTATATAAAAGAACTTCGCCTGAAAAAATCAGCTGAGGACTAAGATTTTTTCCGGAAATTGAATTGAAAGGATTCAGAAGAATGATAACAAGGATAATTGATATGATTGCAGCGATAGAACTAAAAAGCAAAGCTTCCGCGAGAAACTGCCGTATAAGCTGATTTTTTTCTGAGCCTAGTACTTTTCTTACGCCAACTTCTTTAGCTCTTGAGGAAGCCTGTGCTGTGGACAGATTCATGAAATTAACGCAGGCCAGTAAAATAATGAAGAAAGCAATGATCGAAAAAGTATAAACGTATTTAATATCACTCACCGTGTCGAGGATCTGTCCGATCTCTCCTGAGTATAAATGTATTTTTGTATATGGCAGAAGATGAAGATCCCATTTACCTCCTTTCTTTATCATGTCGTCGAGCGATTGCCCAACACGTTTAAATGCCGGACCCGATTCAAGTTTCACCATGGCCGGAAATTTCTCATCCAGCTTCTGAATGCTTGCCGGATCGGTTGCTGTTTTATCTTTCAGACGGATATAAGTACATACCTGTAACCACACCCAGCTCCAACTCATCCTTTTTACAACAGGAAAAGCTTCGGTAGAAGTAAGCATATCAAATCGCAGTGTAGATTGTTCAGGAAGATTTTTCAGAACCGCTGTTATCTTGAATGGTTTCTGGTCCTTATCCATTAAAAGAATTTTTCCCAGGGGATCAGCGCTCCCGAAATATTTATCGGCTATGTTTTCCGTTATCACTACAGACCCTGGATCCATGAGACAATTTGCCGCATTTCCTTTTTTTAATTCAAACGGAAAGACATTGAAAAAACAGGAATCGACAGCAAGGACAGAACTTTCAGTAAAACTTTCTTTGTGAAGCGACGATTCCGATCTTACAATCATATCACCAGGCTTGTATATTCTCACAGCGCTTTCTATTTCAGGAAAATTTCTCATCAGCGCCGAACTTACCGAGGCTGGTGTTTTCCCTATGAAAAATTCTTGTTCTCCTGAATTTCCATTCAAAGTAACCTGGTATATTTTATCATGATTATTTAAAAATTTATCATACTTCAGCTCATCCTGAACATATAACAGGATCATAATGAATGACGCCATGCCAATAGCGAGACCAGAAATATTTATAAAGCTGCTCGTTTTATTACGCGACAACTTCCGCCATGTCATTTTAAAATAAGTCTGTATCATTTTAAATTTAATTTATGGTTTAATATTAAAGGATTTACTCTGTTCTTAAATTTTTTGATGGGTTAGCAGACGTGGTTTTAAGTACTAGTGAGGAAATGGATATTCCAACAATGAGAACAAGCAGAAAAACCGGAAATAAAAAGAACCAGATACTAAGCGGAATTTTTACCGCATAATCCTGCAGCCATTTATTCATCACAAAATACATAAATGGTATCGCAATAACAGAGGCGATTAAAACAAGGATCATATAATCTTTAGCAAAGATCATAAAGATGTCATTTACAGAAGCACCGATAACTTTCCGGATGCTGATCTCTTTTTTTCTTAATAAAATTGTAAAGAGGGTCAGAGCAAAAAGCCCAACACAAGCAATGCTAATAGCTATGATTGAAAAGAGAAGAAATATCCGGCCGAATTGTATGTCGGATTTATATTGATTATCATATTTTTCATTTAAAAAGAAATATTCAAAAACCTCGTCATGAAATATGGATTTCCATTTTGCTTCAATCCCCGTAAGTGCTGATTTCATGTCATTGGTTTTAATTTTTATTGAATATTTTGCGGCAACGCGGGGGTTAGGGCAGTGCATGAAGACCATTGGAAGATATTCTTCTTTGGGTGATTGCTGACGGAAATCTTCTATAACTCCAACTATTTTATGTTTAACATTCCATCCTTCGTTAAGTATGATCTTGCCAATAGCCTCTTCGGGAGTTTTATAACTGAGTGTTTTCAATGCTCTTCTGCTAATGATCACATTAAGGTCTTTGTTCCCGTTCATAAAATCATTACCTGCAATTAGTTTCAGATTGTATAGCTTAAGAAAATCATGATCAACGAAGTTATTATACATCAGGAACGAAGGATTTTTTATATCGTTAATGTCTTTAATAAATCCTTGAGTGTAATTAATGAGTTCACCCGGAGTTTGTCGCGAAAAGCAAACCTGTTCTACAAAGGCGAGACTTTTTAGTTCGTTTTTAAAACTCTCGTGTTTGGCTGACCATGTGGAGTCAATAACATCAGGCCGCTGTACAATCACAGTTTCCTCAATGGTTATACCAGGATCTTCCATTTTCATGAAGGAAACCTGCTTTAAAACAATAATTGTTCCTATGACAAGAGAAACTGAAATGGCGAACTGAGTCCCGATAAGTATTTTCCTGAATGAAAAACCTCCGATCGTTTTTTGATTTTTACCTTTTAATACCTGAACAGGATTTAACGACGAGAGAATATAGGAAGGATAAATACTCGAAAAAAAGGAACCCAGCAAAATGATTCCAAGGAATACAAACCAGATCTTCGTATTTTTTAAAGCGGTTGAATTAATTTCCATTCCGGTATAAGAGCTGAATAGGGGATATATTAATTTGATGGTAATTATTGAAATGACGATTGCTATCAGGTTGATCATAATAGCTTCGATCATAAACTGGTATTTAAGTTGCTTTTTTGTAGCGCCATGAACCAGCCTCATCCCGATTTCTTTGTAACGGTTAAAGCTGGTGGCAATAGAAAGATTAATATAATTCACCCACCCGATAACGAGAATGATTACAGCGATAATTGCAAAGAATATAACGGTTTGCTTATTGCCATTCTCTTCTATTTCACTATCAAAGTCAGAGTTCAGGTGAATGTCCTTGATTGGCATCAGGGAAAATACTTTATCCTGGTTCTTTGCTTTTAAAAGGTGCCCGATCTTTTTCTGAACCAATCCTGCAAATGCGGCCTCAAGTTTCGGAATATCAGTTCCGGGCTTTAATTTCAGATAAGTGTAATGTGTTTCGTCGGAAATCCACGCCTGCTCTGTTTCAACATAATTATTAAAGTTGCGAAGCAATGTTGCGTAAGAAACAAGTATTTCAAATTTCATATGGGTGTTTGGTGGAACATCTTCAAAAACACCGGTTACCTTCAATGGAAAGCGATCGTTGTATTTGATTATTTTACCCATCGGGTCTTCATTCCCAAAGAATTTTTTTGCCATGCTTTCCGATAAAACTATGGACTGGATTTCTTTTAAAGCTGTGTTCCTGTCGCCCTTAAGTAATTTGTATGAGAACACTTTAAAGAACGCCTCAGATGCATAAAAACTATTCTTCAGCCTGAATTTGTAATTGCCAGTGGAAACAACACCTTCGAGGTAGGCATTATTCATCTGAACATATTCCTCTATTTGCGGAAAGGCAGCTTTAGAAGCCCTGGCGATAGGACCATTGGTAACAGCCATGCGTTCTGCATAGACACCATTATTAAGGTTGTCGCATCTTAACCGGTAAATATTTTCTTTATTTTCAAGAAAGTCGTCATAACTCAGTTCGTTCCCTATATAGAGGAAAAGTAACAAACTCGCCCCGATGCCTGCCGATAAACCAAAAATATTAATAGCTGAGAACAGCTTATACTTAAATAAGTTTCTGAGAAATAATATGAAGTGATTCTTTATCATATTTTATTTTTTGGAGTGAAGCGTCGTAAAGCAGTCCGGATAATTACTGAATGCTTCACGATTGCTTCATTCTGTTCTTAAACTTTTAACCGGATTTGAGATCGCTGCTTTGAATGCCTTGTACCCAACAGATAACCAGGCAACCGAAACAGAAGTAACCGCGGCAATTATAAATACACCGGCTCCAATACTGATATGAAAAGCAAAATTATTGAGCCAGTCATGCATAAAATACCAGGCAATCGGCGCCGCGATTAAAAACGCGATTCCGATAAGCAATGTAAATTCTTTTGAGAAGAGATAAACGATGTTGATGGCGCTTGCTCCAAGAACTTTTCTTATTCCAACTTCTTTTGTTTTTTGTGCCACCATAAACGAAACAAGCCCGTATAATCCTAAACACGAAATAGCTATGGCAATGATGGCGAAGACCCTGTACATGAGAGAAAGCTGTGTTTCCTGCCTGTAAAAATTTTCAATGCTTTCGTCAACAAAGAAACTGCTGTACGCATATTCAGGATAGAAAGCGTTCCAGCCCTTCTCAATTTCTTTGAGGGTGGTACTAAGATTGCCTGAATTTAATTTCACAGCAATTTTATCACTCTTGATTTTATGGGAACCGATCAGAATCGGACTGATTTCCTCCCTGAGTGATTTTGTTTTAAAGTCTTTAACCACTCCTGTTATCGTGTTCCATCTGCCACCACCCATTCTGACCTGCTTACCGATCACTTTTTCAGGGTCGGAAATGTTGAGTTTTTTTACGAAGGTTTCATTTACTACAACGTCTGTGATTGTATCGCTTTTTTTGTACCCCGTGCCGGCAGCAAATTCGAGCCCGAAAGTTTTAAAATAATCTTCATCGCCGAATTTTAGCGAGAGATTATAATCTTCATCTTTTTTACGATCAAAAGAAAAATTTGTATCCCAGGTGTTGTCGGAAGACGGAACATCGCTTGTGAAAGAAACATTTTGTACGCCCTTTATGGAGAGAAGATGGTTTTTAAAAGCACGGTTCCTGGCAAGAACGGCGCTATCGGTATTGCTCGAAAGCATAAGAACGGCCTCTTTGTTGAAGCCAAGGTCAGCTTCCCTGATAAAGTTCATCTGACTCAGCGCTACGATGGTTCCAATGATGAGGATCTGTGAAATGGCAAATTGCGTCACCACCAGCCCGCGGCGCAGGGAAATGCCACCGATGCTTGCTGAACTAACCTTGTTTTTAAGAGCAACCACTGGTTTGAATCCCGACAGAATGAGGGAAGGATACAAGCCGGAGAGCAGAGTAGTGAGAAACATAATACCTGCCAGGAATAGAAAATTCGTCAATGTGAATAACGTTAGTTCTTCCTGAATAGAAACCACATGTTTTAAATACGGCAGGGCTATTTTTGCAAGGATAATCGCCAGCAATACCGAAATAATTACCAGTAGCTTTGTTTCTCCCATCATTTGCCAGAATAACTGGAGACGGTTGCTTCCCATGACTTTTCTCACGCCTACCTCCTTCGATCGTGTTACTGCCTGTGCAGTGGACAGATTGATAAAGTTAATGCATGCCATTGTAATGATAAGAATGGCAATGAATGACAATGTAGTAAGAACAGAGTAGGGCGTTACGGAGCCTCCAAGTGCGGATATTCTTGTGTCGAAATGAAGTTCACTTAATGGTTGTAATTCATGACCCTTTGAAATAGTCAGACTTTTCCTGTAATTTTTTTTCGAGAATTCTTCCAATCGCGTATTAATATTGGTAAGCGGAACATTTTCAGGAATGAGCATAAACGCCTGGTAGTTGCTTGTGTTGCTTCCAAAATCAGCATTATAACCATAATAACCATTATTTTTAATCGTAATAAATGAGCCAACGAGGGTGATAGGAAAATTAGTGTTATTGGGAACGTCTTCGAGAATTCCCGAAACTTTCAGGTCCATGGCATTGTTAAGCCTGATCATTTTCCCAATAGCTTTTTTCCAGTCTCCATAATATTTTTCAGCAATCGTTTTTGAAAGCGCAATCGTGTTCGGTTCTTTAAGTATGGATTCGTTTCCAATGAGCCACTTGAAGTGAAATACTTTAAAGAATTCCGGATCAGCAAAAAACAATCCTTCTTCTTCAATGAATTTTTTCGGTGCGCTGTTCGGTTTTTCGTCTGGTATGGCTATCTGACTTCCATATGTAGCATAAATAGATCCAACGGTTGTTTCCGGGAAGTCCTGGCGGAGCCCGTCAACTGCAGGATAAGGTGTGCCCGGATTATAGTTAATTCCCTCAGCATATTTATTTGCTTTCACTACATGGTAAATTCTGGCGTAGTCAGGCTGAAATTTGTCGTAACTTAACTCATACTTTACCACCATATAGATCAACAGGCAGGATGCAATGCCAATGGCTAATCCGATGATGTTGATCAGAGCATAAGCTTTACGATGCTTTAAATTACGGAGCGCGGTTTTAAAATAATTCTTAAACATTTTTTCTTTTTTTGTTGGAGTTAATAATCGTGAAGTGTCCCGATAGTTATCAGGTTGTTCTACTTCGCGCCGTTACTCAGTTCTTAAACTTTTTACAGGGTTAGCTACAGCAGCTTTGAGCGACTGAAATAAAACAGTGATCAACGATACCAGTACAACAGTAACAATAGCAAGTCCAAAAATAGTGGTCTTCATTTCAATACGATAAGGATAATCCTGCAGCCATTTGTTCATCACCCACCAGGCAAGAGGCGAAGCAATAATTCCGGCAAGAAGCACCAGCTTTAAAAAGTCAGTGGATAATTTTTGCACGATCGTAGTTACCGAAGCGCCCAATACTTTTCGAATACCAATTTCTTTTGCGCGTTTTTCGGCCGATAAAGCAGCAAGGCCAAATAAACCAATACAGGAAATAAATACAGTAAGAAAAGTGGAGAACGTAATGATCTGTTTCCATTTGGCTTCACGGTTATATTGACTATCCCTGTCTTCTTTTAGCCATACATAATTCGTGGGCTGCATCGTGTAAAGTGTTTTGTAGGTTTTTTCAATATGATGAATGGCACGGCCCTTGGACCCTTCGGCAACTTTAATAAAAATGGTGCCGTATTTGTGCCTCTTACTGATGGTAAATAACTGCGGCTTTATGGTTTCCGTAAGCGCGGCGAAGTGATAATCTTTAACCACACCAATGACTTTGAATTTTTGCTTATTGTAAAAGAAATCAACTGTCTCGCCAATCGGATTTCTCCATCCTGCTGTTTTCACAAACGTTTCGTTTACCATTACAGATTCTATGGTGTCTGAACTTTCTTTAATGAAGCTTCTCCCAAACGCGATTGGTATCTGAAAGAGACTAAGAAAGTTTTCGTCCACGAGCCTGTAATTAAAATCTATGTTTTTGTCACCATTGATATGCGCCATGGTTCCCCACGTGCCACCTTGCTCGCCTGTAACAAGTAGAATGGAAGGGTCTTTTTTTAACTCGCGCTTAAAAATTTCAAAATGCGCCGCGTCTATTGGTGGGGTTTTTGTGCGGATAACATTATCTGTATTGATGCCCAGATCGTAATTAATAAGAAAAGTGAATTGAGAGTAGATGGTAACTGTAGCAATGATAAGAAATGTGGCCAATGTAAATTGAAAGACGATCAATCCTTTTGATAAATAATTTTTTCCGGTAAATCTGAATCTGCCATACAATGTTTCTACAGGATTAAAACCTGAAAGCACCAGAGCCGGATAAAACCCAGCAAGGAAACCGGTCACTAAAAATAAAAGAATGTAACCCGCGATAAGTTTTGTATCGAGCAGATATGAAAACGAAAGTGCCTTTTCAGCTAAGGAGTTGAAAAATGGAAGTGAAAGAGAAGTTAATGCAATGGCGAGACTGAATGAAAGAAAACTAAGAATGAAGGACTCTCCCATGAATTGAATGACCAATTGTTTTTTATGACTACCTACTACTTTTCGAATTCCTATTTCTTTAGCGCGTTTTAGAGAACGGGCAACAGTGAGATTCACAAAATTGATGCAGGCGATGATGAGAATAAAAATAGCGATTCCGCATAAAATATATGAGTACATGGGGTTGCTTCCTTCCTTTAATCCGTTCCCGCCATTATATTCGGTATTGAGATGAATGTCTGACATGGGTTGTAAATGATAAACAACTTTATCCTGCGGCCCGTAGTTTGCTTCGTCCTTTATTATTTGTTCGGCAGCTTCTGTAGCATAAACGCTGTTCATTTTAAGTTCTGCCTGGGCAACATTTACGCCGGGTTTCATAACAACAAATGTGTTCAGGAAGAAATTGGCCCAATGTGTATCGTCATAAATGGATTGGGTAAATTTCATTGGTAAAACCATGTCTAGTTTAATGGATGAGTTTTGCGGCGCGTTTTTCGCGATGCCTGACACAACAAATGGTATCCATTTTTCATCCACGTTTACCTGCATGATCTGTCCCATGACATCGGTTTTTCCAAAATACTTTTTAGCAGTGTTTTCTGAAATAACAATGGAATGAAGATTACTCAGTGCTGTTTTTGGATTTCCATAGATCAGTGGAAAGGAGAATACGGAGAAAAAATTATCGTCGGCATAAATGGCATCCTGTTCCAGAATTTGCGGACCATTTTTAATATTATAGAAAGCAGATTGTATCCTCACAAATTCTGCTACTTCAGGAAGATTGCTTTTAAAGGCGGGACCCGGCATCATGCCTGTGCTTCCGCATTTGCTTACCTCTTTCCCAATTAGATCGGCAGTGAGACGATAAATGTTCTCCTTGTTTTCGTGAAATCTGTCAAAACTGGTTTCGTCTTTCGCGTATAAAAAAATGAGCATGCAGCAGGAAATTCCTACACTCAATCCAAAAATATTAATGACAGAGAAAAATTTATTTCTCCAGAGGTTCCGAAAGGCAGTTATAAAATAATTTTTAAGCATTCTTCTTTTTTTATATTAATTACCGTGAAGCGTCCCAATTTGAAGTGGGACTGCTTCGCGGCTCTATTCAGTTCTTAAACTTTTAACCGGGTTAGCAACAGCCGCCCGCATTGCCTGGAAATAAATTGTAAGTAGCGCGATAGAAATAGCCACCAGACTGGCGAAAGCAAACATCCAGGCTGAAAGCGTGATACGATATGCATAATCCTGTAGCCAATAATGCATGAGAATCCATCCGAGCGGCAGAGCTATAACCAGGGCCGTTAAAACCGGAGCAATAAAATCCTTTAATAGTAACACCACTATTCTTTTAGCGGAAGCACCCAATACCTGGCGGATCCCTATTTCTTTTGTACGTTGTAAAATGTTGTAAGAGGATAATCCAAGTAAGCCCGAACAAGCAATGAATATGGCCAGGAATGCAAATAGTCCGAAAACCTTCCCGAATAAGAGATCTGTTTTGTATTGCTGATCAAACGATTCATCAAGGAAAAAATAATTGAAGGGCTCGTCAGGGAAATAATTTTTCCAGGTCGCGTTGATTTTGTCGATTGTGGCGTGAACATTTTCAGAGCTTATTTTTATGGAGTAATAATTTCTTATCTGTGGAGTAAGGCGGAGTAGAATAGGTATAATGGGTTTTTGCAGTCCTTCCTGGTGATAATCCGCCATCACGCCTACAATAGTTAAAGTATCTATATCCAGGATCAGTTTATGATTCAGAGCTTCCTGAGGAGAACTAAATTCCAAAGCTTCGACTGAACTTTCATTGATAATGACTGTTTTTGTTTCGGTATCATTCAGAAAATCCCTGCCGTTTATAATTTTAAGACCGTAAGCATTCGTGAAGTCTTTGTCGCCTCGGAGTATTGACATGTAAGGAACTTTTTTTTGATTTCCATCAAGTCTTTCTGCTCCCCCACCTTCAAAAATTTCCTGTGCCAGAACATGATTTGATGCGGTTACACTTTTTATGTCGGAGTGGCTCAACAATTCATTCTTAAAGGAAGTGAATTTCAGCGGGTACACATCTCTTTTTGTTGATGCCGAACCCCGCAGTATTAAAGTCTGTTTTATATCTATCCCGAGATCTTTGTTTCGCATGTATTGCAATTGCTCATACACTACTATAGTTCCACTGATAAGCATAACTGTTATAGCGAATTGCGTTACTATCAGTGATTTTCGCAGAAAGAGTCCACTCGTTGAATTTTTAAAGGCTCCTTTAAGAACTTTAACGGGTAGAAATGAAGAAAGTACCACTGCAGGATAAATTCCGGACAGAAAAGTACCCACAAGGAAGATGGCGCTGAAAACGAACCAGTTTTTCGCTGAAAGAGTAAGGTCTGTGTATGCATCTCTTCCTGTGAACAGATCGAAGTAAGTGAGAGAGCAATAAAATAAGACGATGGACAAGATCAGGGAAACAGAATTAAGAATGCAATTTTCCAGGGTAAATTGTTTAAAGAGATCTTTTCTTAATGCCCCCAGTACTTTTTTTACACCCACTTCTTTTGCTCTTTCTACTGATCGCGCGGTGGTAAGATTGATATAATTGATCCATGCAATACAGATAATAAAAATGGCTATGATAAAAAGATACTTTATCCGCTGACCATTTCCGTTCGTCTCTGCCTCCTGGTTGCTATTAGAATAAAGATGAATGTCACGGATGTTAATGAGTTTGAATTCGATCCGGCTTTTATTTATTTTATCGGGTTTAAGATATTTATCACTGAAAAGAACAAGCTCCTTTTCAAATTTTTTCGGGCTGACACCCTTTTGCAGTTTGACGTAAGTAAAAAAGTCAATGATCTCAAAGCCGGTCTCCGTATTAAAACCTTCACGCCAGGTACGATACCAATTACTGAATGTTTGAAAGGAAATAAGATATTCAACAACGAGATGTGAGTTTTTCGGGTGCGCCTTAAATACTCCGCTTACTTCGAATGAATTGAAGGGAACATTCTTCACGGTGAGTTTTTTTCCAATCGCTGTTTCTTTACCGAAATATTTTTCGGCCATTTGTTCAGAAATGATGATTTTATCAGGACTATTTAAAGCGCTTGACCGATCTCCGGAAACAAGCTGAATATTAAAAAGATCAATGATAGAGGGGTCAGCAAAATAACCTTTTGTTTCATGGAACTTTTTATTTTGGTCGTCGTTGGCTATTAAAAATTTCGCGTGATATAAACGACCCGATTCACTTACACTGGCATATTCTTTTTTTAAGATTGGCGCAATGGCTGGAAATGTAGTTGCCCATTTTTCTGTTAGTTCTCCATTTTCAAAATTGTCCATTTCAAGCCTGTAGATGTTTTCAGCATCATGAACATGACTATCATAGCTTTGTTCGTAAGAGGAGTAATGAAAGATAAGCAGGCAGCTGGTCATTCCCAGCGTCAACCCAAGAATGTTTAATGCAGAATATCCCTTTCTTTTAAAAAGGTTGCGTAACGCTATTTTAAAATGATTCCTCATGGATCTATTCCGTTCTTAAACTCTTAACAGGATTTGCAACAGCGGCACGAATTGCCTGGAAACAAACCGTTCCAAAGGCAATGAGAATGGCAAGCGCTCCCGCAACAACAAAAACCCATAAACTGATATTGGTTCTGTAGGCGAAATCCTGCAGCCATTTATGCATGGCGTACCATGCAACAGGAGCAGCTATCACTACGGAAATCACAACCAGTTTTAAAAAATCCTTCGACAATAGTTGTACAATTCCTGTTACGCTGGAGCCAAGTACTTTTCTGATACCTATTTCCTTGTAGCGTTGTTTAATGGTAAACGCGGCAAGTCCAAACAATCCTAAACAAGCCACTACGATAGAAAGAAAAGTAAAGCCGCCGAGAACAGAGCGCAGATTTTGTTCGGAGCGATACAGGCTGTTGAAATCATCCTCAAGGAAAGAATATTTAAAGGGACTTTCAATCGCGGTTTTTTTCCAGGTGGTTTCAAGTTCCTGCATGGTTTGAGTAAGATTGTCGGTTTTTAAACGCAGCGTCACATTACTGTACCAGGGCTTAAAAATATGAATAAGCACAGGGGCCACATTTTCGTGCAGCGACTTATAGTTGAAGTCTTCTGTAACACCAATCACTTGTCCCGTTTTACCATAGGCCCATTCGATTTTTTTTCCAAGGGCCTCCTTTGGCGTTTTCCATCCGAATTCTTTTACAGCCGCTTCATTCACAATAAACGCTTCTTTCTCGTCGCTTGGAAAATCTCTGGAAAAATCGCGTCCGCTCACGATTTTGATATTCATGGTTTTCAGAAAATCTTCATCGCAGGAAAATACATTGCATGCCGTGAGTTCATTCTGTGCGGCGCCTTCGGGTAAAAGAGTGATATACGCCATTGATTTAAAATTGAAACTGTTCAGGGTCCCGGCTACAATTTTCGGATTGCGTTTTAACTCCTCTAGTATTACTTTGGCTTTGTTATGATCTTTCACGCTTAGTTGTATGGCGAGTACCTGTTCTTTATTAATTCCTATTTTTCTGTTTTGCATGAAACTTAGCTGATCGAGAATCAGGGAAGTGCAGATAATGAGAATAACGGCAATTGAAAACTGGAACACAACGAGTCCCTTCCGGAAAATAATATCGGCTATTCCATGTGTGATATTTCCTTTTAATGAACGGATAGGAGCGAACGACGACATTAAAAGAGCCGGATACAATCCTGCCAGTAAACCAACACAAAATACAATGGCAAGATAAATCCAGATGACGCTCACATTCATAGAGAGTTCAGTGCCTATAAAAGAATTGAATACCGGAATGAATACCAGAAGCAGGATGAGGGAGAGTACACTGGCAATTGCTGAGAACACAAGTGATTCCCCAAGAAACTGCATGATGAGTTGTATTCGTCTCGCTCCTATTACTTTTCGTAAACCAATTTCCTTGGAACGGTTCAATGATTTTGCAGTAGATAAATTAATAAAGTTGCAACAGGCAATTAACAGGATCAGAATTGCTGTTCCCGAAAAAATGTACACATAGGTTATATCACTGTTGTTTGTTCCTTTTGTTTCTGCGTCAAAGTCGGACTTTAAATGAATATCGGTTAAAGGCTGAAAATCCACCGTAAACCATATACCAACCTCTTTTTTGATGTTTGTCATTTCGCGCTCCATGAATTTATTGGCTCTGTCTTCCAGCGCCTGAATGTTCACATCTTCACGTATCAATAAATACGAATAAGAATCACAATTAAACCAACTTTCTTCATTTTCTTTCCAGCCTTCAATGTCTGCCTTCCTCATGTCCGCCAGCGTGCTTCTTGAAACAACACAGTCAAACGTAAAATGTGAATTCTGCGGCACATCTTTAATGATTCCTTTTACCATCACATTCAGTGTATCTGAAAGCTGCATCATTTTACCGAAGGCGTTTTCATTCCCGAAATATTTCTTCGCGGTAGATTCTGTGATAACAATGCTGTAAGGCGCAGTGAGGGCTTTTGAAGGCTCGCCTTCAATCATTGGAAATGTAAATACATCAAAGAAAGTGGAGTCGGCAAAAATTATTTTTGTTTCGTATAACTTCTTATTGTTATAGGATAAAGGCCTTCCTGAACCTATAAAACGTACAGTGTTCTCAATACTTGGAAAAGCAGCATGTAGTTTCTGTGACATAATGGGTGAAGAGGACGAGAAATGCTCTGTGCTTTTGGGTTGGTGCGCCAATGGAGTGAGACGTACAATTCTATCCGCTTTCTCATGAAATTTATCAAAACTCAATTCATTTTGTACGTAAAGGAAAATAAGTATGCAGCAGGTAATTCCTACTGAAAGTCCTGCGATATTTATAGCAGAGAATAACTTGTTTTTTCCAATGTTACGCCATGCAATTTTTATGTAATTCTTAAACATCCTTACACTTTTATGTTCTGCGTAACAATTTGTCCATCGAGCATATTAATGATGCGGTGTGTGTAACGTGCGTCGTGCTCGGAGTGAGTTACCATGATAATGGTGGTTCCCTGCTCATTTAAATCAGTAAGTAACTGCATAACATCATTGCCATTACGCGAATCGAGATTTCCTGTTGGCTCATCGGCGAGGATCAGCTTCGGTTTGTTAACTACGGCCCTTGCCACAGCTACACGTTGTTGCTGACCGCCGGAAAGTTGCTGAGGGTAATGGTTACGGCGATGCGCGATCTGAATTTTATCCAACACTTCGTCAACAATCTTTTTACGCTCTGAAGTGCCAACGCCGGTATAGATCAATGGCAGCTCTACATTTTCAAATACAGTGAGCTCATCAATAAGATTGAAACTCTGAAATACAAACCCGATGTTGTGTTTACGCATTTCGGCACGCTGACGTTCCCTGAACTTTGCGACCTCTGTTCCATTGAACATAAAACTTCCCGCGTCGAGATCATCGAGCAGACCAATAATGTTTAGCAGGGTTGATTTTCCACAACCCGAAGGGCCCATGATGGCAACAAATTCTCCTTCTTTAATTTCGAAAGAAATATTATTCAGCGCCACGGTTTCAATGTCTTCGGTGCGGTAGATTTTTTCGAGGTTATTTACTTTTATCATACTTTAAATAGTTTTTAGTTCTCAATTTTTAGTTATTAATATTACTTCGCTGTTTCTTTTAAAATCAGCTCTTGCGTATTTTCATAATTATCGTAACCGGAAGTGATGACTTTGTCTCCGGGCTCCAAACCTGAAATAACTTCGTAATATTCCGGATTCTGACGACCAAGCTGAACATCTACTTTATAAGCAACCGATCCATCATCATTTAATTTAAATACCCAGTTGCCTCCGGTTTGCTGATAAAATCCTCCCTTTGCAAGAAGTAATGCCTGTGTTTCGTCACTGAGCGCAAGGCGTATCTGTAAGGTTTGTCCGCGACGGATCTCCTTAGGCACGTCGCCTTCAAATTTCATATCCACCTGAAACTTTCCGTTCTTCACCTGTGAATACACTTTATGAATGGCCAGTTTGTAATCCTTACCCGCGAAAGTAAATTCGCCAACCAGACCGCTGAAAATTCTTGAAATATAATGCTCATCAATTTCTACTCTTACTTTAAACCCGGTGGTCACATCAATTTGCCCTAAACGTTCGCCTTTGTTTTTATTCTGACCGATTTCAGCATCCAGTGAAGTTAATTGCCCGTCTATTGGCGCGCGCACAATAAGATCTTCTACTTTTTTACGCATGATCCTCAATGCTTCCTGAGTTCGTTTATAGGATTCCTGGGCCTGGCTCATTTCCTCTTTTGTAGAAAGAGAATCGGATTTAAGGATCTGTTCCGTGAGTTTTTTCTTCTGGACATAATAATTGAAATTATTTTCAGATTGCTTAAACTCCTGTTGCGAGATGGCTTTGTCTTCGTAAAGTTTTTTGTTAAGAAAATAAATGCGTTCCGCTTCTTTATATGAACTTTCAACATCAGTTCCCTGGTTAAGTTTCATAATGGTATTTTGCTTGGCGGCGTTTCTGGAGATCTGCATCTGTGTTAAGAGATTGAATACAGACGTTTCCTGGTTGGCGAGGCTGAGTTCAAGATCAGTATTAGATAATTTTAAAATAGGATCGCCTTGTTTCATCATGGCTCCGTCTTCTACAAATTTCTCTTCCACTCTTCCGCCTTCCATAGCATCGAGATAAATGGTTGTGAGAGGAAGTACTATTCCATTCACAGGAATAAATTCTTTGAATGGTCCTTTCTTAACTTCACTGATGGTTAATCGTTCGGTGTTTACATTTAATTTTGAACCTCCCGAGGTAAAATAAATACTAAGTGCAATCAAGAGAACAATACCGGAAGCAATTCCGATGATCATAATTTTTTTACTGTTCCACTTTTTCTTTTCAATGGCTCTGTCCATACTGTATTGTATTTCATGTTAAGTTAAGGATTTCAAAAAAGCATGGTTCTGTATGTTGCAGCTTTAACAGAACCATGCCCAATGAAGAATTAACATGAAATCGGCTCCTATAGGAGAATATTGTGCCATTATTCTTACTATCTAAAAACCAGCATGTTAGGATTATTAGGCAGCACGGGAATTGTCCGGTGGTGAACGTAAACTGTCCGCTTTTGATACACTTTAATATTATCGTTTTATATAAATAGTTTTCTCTCAAATAATTAACTTTCGGTACAATACTGGTTAGTGTATTGCAATAAAATTAAATAAGTGAATTTAAAACAGGCTTCTATACTTGTACTCGATGATGATAAAGATGTTCTCACGGCCATCAGTTTACTTTTAAAGAAGGAAGCGAAGGAAGTCATCACCGAAAAAAATCCTGAGAACCTTTTATCGTTACTGAAAAAATATTCGTTCGATCTTATTCTGCTCGACATGAATTTCAACGCGTCCATTAATACGGGTAACGAAGGAATTTACTGGCTAAGAAAGATCAAGGAAACAAAACCATCCGTGTCGGTAATCATGATCACCGCCTACGCAGATATTGATCTTGCCATTCGTTCATTGAAAGAAGGGGCCAGCGATTTTATTGTGAAGCCGTGGAACAACCAAAAGCTTGTCGACGCCATTGAAGTTATTCTCGAAAAAAAAGATTCTCAGACTACTTCTATTACTGCTAAGAATTACGACGAACTTGGTCTCATTGGTGATAGCGATGTTATGAAAGATATTTTCAGCAAGATTGAGAAAGTAGCGCCAACCGACGCCAACATTCTTATTCTTGGAGAAAATGGAACGGGAAAAGATCTGATCGCAAAAGCGATTCACCATAAATCATTACGCTCCAAACAACCTTATGTAAAAGTAGATGTGGGGGCCCTGACAGAAAGTTTATTCGAGAGTGAATTATTCGGACATAAAAAAGGCGCCTTTACCGACGCGAGAGAGGACCGACAAGGAAGGTTTGAAGCGGTCAATGGCGGAACACTTTTTATGGATGAGATCGGAAATATCTCCTTGCAGCAACAAGCCAAATTGTTGACTGTGCTTCAGAACAGGCAAGTAACACGATTAGGAACCAACACAAACATTCCTATTGATATACGTCTTATCTGCGCAACGAATTTACCGCTGACAGAACTCGCCAACGAAAATAAATTCAGAAAGGATTTAATTTACAGGATAAATACGGTAGAGATCATTGTGCCGCCATTACGTTCAAGAAAAAGCGATATTGCTTTACTCGCCAAGCATTTTCTGAATTTTTACGGCAATAAATATTTTAAACCGGAAGCAACACTCAGCGAAAAAGCCATTGCCAGGTTAAATGATTATCACTTCCCCGGAAACGTACGCGAACTGCAATACATTATTGAACGCGCGGTGATCATGGCCGATTCGGAAACACTCCAACCGGGCGACCTGATTTTTTCTCCTCTTGAAACAGGAACAAAAATAATGACGGAAGAAGAAAGTGAGACGAAATTGAGTACCATCGAAAAACAAACCATTCTTCGTGTGATCGAAAAAAATAACGGTAATATCACAAAAGCCGCGAAGGAACTTGGCATTACCCGGACGGCGCTCTATAGAAGACTGAGCAAATATGAAATTTAAAAACTCGGGGTGGAACATACTTATCAGGGCCATTCTTGTTTTTATAACAATGTTCGCGGCTTCATTCTGTATTCTGAAACAATGGTACTGGCTTGAAGCATTAATTATTCCGGTAATCATTTTTCAATTCTACGATTATTACCGTTTTCATAAAAAAGCGCAGAGCGAGATCGAACAATTTGTAGAGTCGGTACATTACAGAGATTTCTCCCGCCATTTTGAAGTAAAACGCGCCCCAAAAGAATTACAACCTTTCCGTTCGGGTTTTAACGAAATTAATTCTACGTTTAAAGTCATCAGTAAAGAAAAAGAAACGCAATACCTTCATCTCAAAACCATTCTTGAAATTGTTGACACAGGAATTTTATCGTATGAAACCGAAAGCGGAGAAATTCTATGGATGAACGAATCCCTCAAAAATTTATTGCAGATCCCTTATCTTAAAACCGTTCATTCGATGGAGAAACGAAACAAGGAACTGTACGAACAGGTTTTAAATCTTGAAGCTGGTAACAATGTGGTAAGTTCGGTTTCACGCGATAAAAATGACTATAAAATTTTATTGTCGGCAACAACTTTTGAGAATGAAGGCAAAACATTTAAACTGGTTGCCTTTCAGAATATTAATGAAGCCCTGGATGAAAGCGAGTCAAAAGCCTGGCAGAAGCTTCTGAGTGTAATGACGCATGAGATCATGAACTCAGTGGCGCCTATTTCTTCGCTTGCCGAAACACTTAAGGGAAGGATCTCTGAGTCAATGGACAAATCAGGAACTTCGGCCGAAGCGCTCAGTGATATTGAAACGGGAATAAGCACGATTCAGAAAAGAAGCGAAGGACTTTTAAAATTTACAGAGACTTACCGGAGCCTGAGTAAGATCACAAAAGCTAATGTATCTAAAGTATTACTCATAGAATTATTCGACCACGTTCAGCAATTAATGGCGCCAACATTAGAAAAGAAAAAGATAAACCTCGAGATCGTTTTGCGCGATCCTTTCCTCACACTCGAAGCGGATTCTAATCTGCTGGAGCAGGTACTCATTAATCTTCTTCTTAACGCTATTGACGCAGTGAAAGAAGTTGAACAACCAAAAATTGTTATTTCGGGAGACGCCGCGCTCAATGGTCGCATCACTATTAAAGTAATGGATAATGGAGTTGGTATCAATCAGGAATTACTTGATAAGATCTTCATCCCGTTCTTCAGCACAAAAAAATCCGGAAGTGGTGTGGGATTGAGTTTATGTAAGCAGGTGATGATGCTTCACAAAGGAAATATCAGGGTTCAGTCGAAGGAAGGAGAGGGAACAATTTTTAGCCTTGCGTTTCATTAATTGCCTTTCAACAACTCAGGGAACTTAAAACAGATTTTAATTCCTGCTTTTTTCGTCTCGAAATCCCGATCTCTGAACCGTCCTTAAGAACGATCTTATCATTAGAAAGAAGCTTACTTACATGATTCAGATTTACGAGATAAGAATTATGTGTGCGTAGAAAATTATTTTTTTCAAGGTCGTTTTCAAAAAGACCAATATTCCGGGTTACTACATGACTGACCGAATTCTTCAGGTAAATTTCTGAATACCTTCCATCGCCTTTAATATAAAATATGTCCGATGGATCGATGAACAAAATGGAATTACGCGTAGGAACTTTTACTTTTGTTAAAGCGACGTTGTTATGGGACTTGAACTTACTATCCCACAGGCGCGACAATACCTTATGAAGTTCATCCTGGTTAACAGGTTTAAGAAGATAATCTTCGGCTTTTATTTTCAGTGCCTGGATAGCATAGTTATCATGCGCGGTTACAAAAACAAGTTTAAAATTCTTTGCCGGAAAAGCTTCCGCTACATTAAAGCCTGTACCACCGGGCATTTGAACATCCATAAATACAATATCGGGCTTGGTATTTTCAATGATACTTACCGCAGATTTTATGGTTGATGCAGTACCGCTGATTTCCGCTATATCTCCCGAAAAATCATCGATCAGGATCGTCAACGCTTCAATTGCATCGGGTTCATCATCTACTATCACACATTTTAGTTTCATCTCACCGCAGGAATAAATTTATTAGATTAAGATAGGCTTTATACCGCGGGATATGGCACCGTTGTTTACGTCAAAGCAACCACATGTTACAAAAAGCGATGTTTGAGTTCGGAGTTGGTAACAGAATGATTCAGTATTTAGAATCTTAGACTGAATGTAGTGCCCTTGTGCAATTCCGATTCAACGTGAATAGTGCCCCCATGCATTCGTAATACCTGTTTAGAAAAACTTAAACCAACACCGGTTCCGTTCCTCCTGGTAGTAAAAAAGGGAACGAATATTTTCCCGGTTAATTCCTTGTCTATTCCCGAACCATTGTCTTTTATAAGGATAATGAGTTTGTCATCCTGCGTTTCGCACCACAATTCAATAATGGGAGACGTTACACCCGAGCAGGCATCGGCCGAATTATTAATGAGATTGATAAGCACCTGTTCTATAAGATCCGGATCAAGAAACGCGTGTAAGCTGTCGGGTCCATAGTTAACTTTGAACACGATTCCTTTTTTTGAAAGCTCTTCGTGCTTCAGGGTATTTATTCTTTTAAAAAGCTCTTTAAGGTTTACATTCTTAAATTCAGGTTTAGGTAATACGGCCAGTGTTTTATAACTATCTACAAAACTCATGAGCCCCAGACTTCTCCGTTCAATTACGTTTAAACCTTCGGCAATGTCATGTATTTTTTCATTTTCCTTTTTCTGTTCTACCAGCTCATCGGCCTTGTTTTTAAGAATAGAGGATAGAGACGCCACCGGGGTTATTGAATTCATGATCTCGTGTGTAAGTACGCTGATGAGTTTTTCCCAGGCCTGTATTTCCGAATCTTCGAGTTCATTTTTAATATTGTTTAAACACACAAGAGTGTTATCAACTCCTTCAATCTGAAATCTTGCAATTCTTACATGAAGCATCAGTTTTTCATTGTTTCTTTCGTACTCTATCACGGGATTATTTTCAGGTTTTTCATCGAGAATGAGCTTGTGAAGTTTAGGGAACCCGGATTTAAAGGATGAAATATTTTTTAAGTAAGGAACATTCAGTAATTTTTCAGCAGCTCTGTTCATCAGAACAATTTCGCCCCGCTTATTGAACAACAAAATGGCGGTGTCGGTATATTCAACAACATTCTGAAGAAGGAAATAATGCGTTTCCTTATCGATCCTGGTGCGTTGAAATTCTTCAAGAATAATGTTCTGTGCATTTTTAAGCCCCGAAAAAGTTTTGCCACGTTTATCCTGAATGTTTCTTTTAGAGAAATCTGAATTTTTAATGGCCAGTAAAAAATCGGTAAAATCAAGGTTGGTTCTGTCAATGTACGCGATCAATTCAATAATACTAATAGCAATACATCCGAACGCAATAACAGGAACAATGATCCAGGCTGTTTTGAACAGGCAGTACATAAAGACGGCGACCAGCAGTGACAGGACAATTACCCGGAGAATAATTTTTATTTTGAAATTACGTAAGCCCATATTTTTCCATGCTGCTGTAAAGCGCGGCGCGACTGATCCCTAATTCGCGGGCTGTTTTACTAATGTTACCGCCGTTTTTTTCAAGTACTTTTTTTATGGTTATCAGTTTTAGTTCCTCGAGATTAACAACGTCTTTTGACGAAGATTTTTTATGGTGTTCCTTCAAAAGAAAATCCGACGGTTTAAGTATTCTTGAATTACCCATGATCACAGCTCTCTCCATGACATGTTGCAGTTCACGTACATTTCCGGGCCAGGAATAATTTTCAAGTTTCTCCATGGCTTCGGCACTTATTTTCAGGGATAATTTCCTGTATTTTTTGCCGTATAACTTCATAAAGTGTTCTGCGAGCAAAGGAATGTCGCCTTCGCGTTCACGAAGAGGCGGAACTTTAATTTCTATGGTATTAATGCGGTAAAGCAGATCTTCGCGAAATTCTCCTGAATCTACTTTTTCGTGAATGGAAATGTTAGTAGCACAGATCAGGCGGATATCAATGGACGTAGCTTTGTTTGATCCCATGCGGGTTACTTCGCGGTTCTGAAGAACCGTTAAAAGTTTAGCCTGCAATGTGGGAGGAATGTTTCCTATTTCATCAAAGAACAGGGTGCTTCCATTGGCAGCTTCAAATCTTCCGGCACGGTTCTCTTTTGCATCGGTAAAAGCACCTTTGGTATGACCAAACAATTCGCTCTCGAATAAATTTTCATTGATGGAACCAAGGTCCACGCTGATCATGCTTTTGTGCGAGCGAAGCGATTGCTTGTGAATGCAACGGGCCACAAGTTCTTTCCCGGTTCCGTTTTCTCCAAGAATTAAAATGCTGGCATCGGTTCCTGCAGTTTTTTCAATGATGTGATAGATCTCTTTCATTTGCCGGGATTCACCGATAAATTCTGAGAAAGGTTTATCAGCGTCCTCATTAAGTATCTTACGGGTTAGCTCCAGCTTTTCAGTTTCTTTTTTTGTTTTTCTTAATTCGTAAGCGGTAGAAATGGTGCTTAACAGTTTACGATTGTCCCAGGGTTTTACCACAAAATCAGTGGCGCCTTCCTTCAGGGCCTGTACCGCAATGTCAAGAGTGCCGTAAGCAGTCATCATCACAACAAGAACCGAAGGGTCCATGCGTTTTATTTCCCTGAGCCAGCGCAAACCTTCCTTTCCGGAAATGTCTCCTCCTGTATAATTCATATCCAGAAGAACAAGGTCGTAACTATCATGACTGATATGATAGGGAATGCTCACAGGATCACTGATCGCTCTTACATTTTTGTAGTAATCTTTCAGAAGCATCCTTGCAGTAAACAAAACATCTTCGTTATCGTCGATAATGAGAATGTTCGCGTCGGCTGGTTTCATACTTCAAAGATAAAGTGTTGTTGTACGAAAGCAAAAACAAAGTGAAAACTGTTGGTTTAATAACACAAGTGTTGGAAATAATACACTTTGTGCATTTTAGAACGGCTACATAACTGCTTTAGCCTGAATTATGTGAACAAGTGGTATGGTTTTAGATTAGTGCCGTCACGCATAAAAACATTTAAACAATGATCAAAACAGTTGGCTTGAAAAAAATTTACCGCACAAGCGATATAGAAACAACAGCTTTATCGGGAGTTGACCTCGAAATTCTTCCGGCCGAGCTTATTGCCGTTACTGGCCCCTCGGGTTGCGGCAAGTCTACGCTACTAAATCTTATTGGAATGATTGATAAACCTGATGAAGGTGAGTATTATTTTTGTGGTGAACAAATAGCGGGGTACTCTGAAAAGCAACGTGCGCAACTACGGAAAAATAATATTGGATTTATTTTCCAGAATTTTAATCTTGTGAACGAACTTACTGTTTTTGAAAACGTGGAACTTCCCCTGTTGTATATCGGACTTGGTAAAGCTGAACGCAAAAAACGTGTTGAAGAATTGCTTGACCTTATGAAAATGTCGCATCGCATGAAACATTATCCGCAGCAATTATCGGGCGGACAACAACAGCGTGTTGCCATTGCAAGGGCCCTTAGCAACGAACCAAAAATAATTCTGGCCGATGAGCCAACAGGTAACCTGGATTCGAAACATGGGGATGAGGTCATGAACCTTTTAATGGAGCTGAATTCCCGCGGCACTTCCATCATCATGGTAACACACTCTGAACATTACGCCGGCTTTTGCAATCGCGTTATCAGGTTGCTGGATGGAAACGTAATTATGGAAAAAATTAACGAGACGAGCCATGTTTAAGAATTATTTTAAAATCGCTATCAGGAATCTTCTTCGTAACAGGTTTTATTCTGCAATTAACATTCTTGGATTAGCAATTGGTTTAACAGGCTTTCTACTTATTTCCCTTTGGGTAATGGATGAACTTTCGTATGACAGTCATTTTAAAAATGCCGATCGCATTTATCGCCTCGCTAATGATCTTGTTACAAAAGGACAATCAAGTCCAATGGCGGCAGCTGAGCCACGCATAGGCGACCAGCTGCTTAAAGATTATCCCGAAGTGGAAAACGTGACGCGTATTTTCAGGAGCCCTACACTTCTTTTCTATAAAGACAAAGAAACATTTGAAGAAAATTCATTTTACGCCGACACGACTTTTTTCAGCGTGTTTGATTATGAATTTGTAAAAGGAAATCCGGTAAACTCGTTTCATAACATGGACGGGGTGATTCTTACGGAAAAAATTGCAGAGAAGTTATTTGGTTCAGAAGACCCTATGGGAAAAACCGTAATGCTGAGCAATTATAAAACAAAGGATACTGCGCGGGCACGGATTGTAACCGGGATCGTAAAAAATCCAACAGGTAAACAGCATTTTAATCCTGAGATATGGTTGCCAAAATTTAAACAACGTGAAACATTTGAGTTCATGTATGTGCTTTTCAGAAAAGATTACGACCCGAAACGTTTCCCTACGCACATCTGGCCAACTTTATTCGAACACTGGAAAAAAGATTACGCGCCCGACAATCAATACCTGGGTTTGATCTATCATTCGCTAAAAGACATTCACCTTGATTCGGATGTACGATACGAGCTCGAGCCCAATGGAAACCGCACACATGTTTACATTTTCTCAATGGTGGCGCTGTTCATTCTTGTTATAGCCGCGATCAATTATATGAACCTTGCTACGGCAAGATCGTTTGACCGTTCAAGAGAGGTAGGCGTGCGAAAAGTACTGGGGTCTTCGAGAGGGCAACTTATTCTGCAGTTCCTGATAGAATCGGTTTGCCTGAGTGTATTATCTCTTATCATTGCGCTTGCCTTTATCGAAATCTTAATTCCTTTCTTTAATAAATTTACAGGGAAAGATATTTCTCTTGGCCTGCTTAATCCAATCACGATCATTTATGTTCTGCTTCTGGCAACCGGAGTAGGGGTTGTCTCCGGAATTTATCCTGCCTTCTTTATTTCTTCTTTTATGCCGGTGAAGGCTTTGAAAGGAACAACGGATACAGTAAAAAACAAACCAGGATTAAGAAAAGGACTTGTTGTAACGCAGTTTGCGCTTTCGGTCATAATGATAATTGCCACTATGGTTGTTTCAAAACAACTCAATTATGTAAAAAGCAGCGATCTCGGTTTTAATAAGGACCAGATCCTGCTTGTTGAGTTAGCCGATCCTTATTTGAAAAAGAAATGCGAAATAATTAAAACAGAGTTGCTCAAAAATCCATCGGTGATACAAGTGGCGGGCTCCAACAACATTCCAGGCAAGCCAATGAATCACATTTATTTTAAATTCGAGCAACCTACAGGACTGGAACCAAATCTTGTAAATACCATGTTTGTGGATCATGATTACATGCAAATGATGGGATTCAAACTTCTTCAGGGAGAATTATTTTCTAAAGAAATGATCCCGGCGCTCGACTCGTCTATTTTTGTTATTGCTAACGAAGAAGCAGTAAAGTTTGTTGGCTGGACGGAACAGAATGCGGTTGGCAAAATTATGCACTCATCCAGTTTGTATAAATTAAGAAAAGGAAGGTGTATTGGTGTGGTTAAAGATTTTCACGTGGCCTCGCTTCATGAAAGTATTAAACCTGTTGTATTTTCTCTTGGAAGAAAATCCTTCTCATGGTTATCGATAAAAATACGCGGAAACAATATTCCTAAAACAGTAGATGCCGTAAAAAAACTATTGGGCTCTATGAGCCAGGGTTATCCTTTCGAATACTCTTTTCTCGACGAGAATTTTAATAAGCAATATGAAGAAGAAGAAAAACGCGGCACTCTGTTTACCTGTCTCGCCGCGCTCTGTGTATTTATTTCCTGTCTTGGCCTTATGGGACTCGCGTCTTTCTCAACCCTGCAGCGTACAAAGGAAATTGGTGTGAGAAAAATTTCCGGCGCCACAGTAACCGATATTATTGTTCTGCTTTCTAAAGATTTTATTGTATTGGTTATAATAGCTCTGGGAATAGCCTTGCCTGTGGCCTGGTATTTAATGAACGAATGGTTGCAGAATTTTGCTTATCACACCACAATAGGATGGGGCATACCGGCGCTTTCTTGTTTAGTGGCTATCATAATTGCTCTGGTTACCATCAGCTTTCATACAATAAAGGCAGCTAACCGCGATCTTGCCTCGGTGTTAAAATACGAGTAGAACTGAACTTTTTTACCAATTAAACATATTATTTATTTAATAATAAACATTGTTCCCCTATGAACTTAAAAGTACATATTGTTAGCGCATTTACTTATATGGATGAAGGTGGCAGTGCGGTTGGAGTTGTGTTAAATGCTTACGGATTATCCGACAGCCAGATGAGAAAAGTGGCCGCTAACCTACCCGTTTCTCATACAGCATTCGTTTTTGAAACCACAAATGAAAACGAAACCATCAAGATCCGTTTTTTTACACGGAGCGGAGAAATTGCCAGTTGTATACATGGCTCCATTGCCGCAAATTATCTTCGGGCTAAGCATTCGGGATTTAAATATAACAAACTTGTTTTCCAGGAACTAAAGGAAGGAAAGCAATCGGTGGAAGTTGTAAAGCGGAATGTCGATTATGGAGTATATGTTTTACAGAAAGAAACAGTATTTTCTGATGTGAGCAGGGCAATGACCGAAGAATTACTGGAAGCTTTAAATCTTAGTGACGACGATCTTGCCGAAAATTTTAAAGTGATCAACGCGTCACCGGGCTCTAACCGCTTTCTTATCGGATTAAAATCAGATGACTGTGTGTACGGCGCAAAACCGGATTTTGAAAAACTGAAACATGTCTGTTTTACTTATAACAGCATAGGCTGCCTTATTTATGCTGTAAAAAAATCCGAAAAGAAAATCCGGGCTGTAGCAAGAATGTTTTCACCAAACATAGGAGTAAATGAAGATGTTGTTAATGGCGATAGCAGTGGATGTCTTGGCGCCTATTTACTGAAATTAAATCCGGCAGACAGTCTTGACCTATGTGTTGGCCAGGGACAAAAATTTAACCGCGATGGAATTGTAAAAGTAAAGGTCAGAAATATTGGCGGAAGATTTGAAACCGTTATCGGGGGGTCGGCGAAAACAGAGAGGGAGATGATGATTAATATATGAATAAAGCCTTCAGAGTAAGTAACTCTTTTAATCATGCAACGCCATTACTGGTATTTTTGTTGCATAGGCAATTCTCCTGGTGAATGATTCAGAGAAGAGATTATAAAACACCGAATGTGATTTGCTTAGGGTAACAATCATATCAATGGAATTGAGACTGCAGTATCTTTTAATCCCGGTTTCAATATTTTTGGACTCCATGGTTTTGATAGGAATAATTGCTCCGTTAAATTTTATGTCATTCTGCATGGGCTTAAACAATTCATCCTCTGTTCTTACATGAACTGGTTTTAACTTTGCGTTTAAACCTTTTACGATGTGCTCAAGTTCAAGAAGTGAGGTTTTGTAGAGTTTTTCATTGTTATCTACACCAAGCGCTATTTTAGAGATTTTATGTGATTTGTAATTTTCGGGAACAATAATTACCGGGGTGTTTATTTTTCCTGCAATGTTCACACCGTGACTTCCATAAATGAATTTAGAAATAGAGTTCTTGGTTTTTAGACCCATTACGGCGGCTTCTACAAGATGACTTGAAGTGAAATACTCAAGTTCTTCTTTAAATGATCCACTGGTCACAAAGAAATCTGTTTTTACTTTTGGAAAAAGCCGGTTGAGATCATTTTCCAGTTTTTGAGCCTTCAACTGACTGGATTGCCTTTGCGCTGTGTAAGAGATTCCGTAAAGCCCCATGTTTGAATGAATGACAGGGGCTTCGAATAAATTAAAAAGAACAAGTTTGCAGTTCAGTCTTTCGGCCAGCATGGCAGCATATCTGCAGGCGTTAACGGATGAAGATGTAAAATCGGTTGCGGCAATTATGGTTTTCATGTTTTTAGTTTTAAATATGTTATATGTTTACTTTACTCAGGGCTTCTCCCTGTGTGTTTTGTTCCTGGAGCGTCCAGCCATCTGTTACAGTTGTTTCCAGCCATACTTTTCCTGATTTCCTGAATACCTGAACGCTGAGTCCGTAAATGTCATTGAAATGTTGCTCAAGTTCAGAAACAGTCATAGAAGGCATAATAGTAATGGATCCTGAATTGTGTATCACGCGGCACTCTCCAAGAGTTTTACTACTTACTTTTATTAGTTTTTTGGATGTGGCTCCTCCACGCTGATGTGGTTTCGAAAAAAATTCAAGTTTCAGATACGGAAACGCTGCATTAAATGATTCCTGTATCGCGAATACTTTTCTTCTGTCATTGATTAATAGTTTCATAATATAGTGTTTGAGGGTTAAATGAAATTGTGAATGTGTCATAGATGAACAAATGTGTTGAACGCGAGGTGATTTGTTCCAGGGTCTACATGCTTATTTAAGATTAAAAAGAATTGTGTCAAGTGATAAACCATGCCATGATAATGGCGCGATCAAAAGAAAAACAATGAGTACCAGGCGTGGCCATACATGTCTGGTATCCCACATAGGTGTGTTTAATCCAAAAGCGAAGGCTGTTACAAGAATATTTATTCCCAGGAGATACAGGGCTTCATGAATAAAAAGGCCCGGAATCAGTAAAAATCCGCATATCAACTCAGTAATGGAAGTATAAAGAACACCCACGCGGGTTAAAACAGGCGAAATTCCATGTTCGGCAAACATATCGTCGTAAGTGCTTACGATGTTTCTCATTTTAACTCTGAAAACGGCGTCGTAACCCTGGTGAAGGAATAAAAGTCCTAGAAAAATCCTTGCAAGTAATGTGGCTGCAGTGTAGTGGTGTTGGTCGAGTGTGTCCATTTGCTTTAATATTATAAAACAAAGGTATGCTCGCTATAACGGGTTACGAATGAGAGCCGTCAGACCAAAACATGATCCTGATCATGTTTAGTTTTTAAGTTTCGAAAGTTTATCAGGATTGATAATAGAAACGGTTCCACCTGAGATCTCAATGAGTTTTTCGTCTTTAAAATCGCTTAGCGTGCGTATAACCGTTTCAGTGGCGGTACCGACCAGCGTGGCAAGATCCTCGCGGGTAATGGCCATGCTGAATTTTTCTTCGTTATCTTTTTTGTATTTACTGTAAAGTGTAAGTAAAGCTTCAGCTACGCGTTTTCTTACCGAATTGTAGGCAAGTTTAATGAGCTGTTCTTCACGCTCAAGAATATTATTGGAAAGAATGTTTATGAATTTGCGTGATACTTCAGGGCTTTTATACACTAATGCAAAAAAATCATCTTTAGGGATCATGGTTATTTCCGAGTCCTCGAGTGTAGAAGCTGTGTCTGAATATTTTCCATCTTCCAGCAATGAAAGATATCCGAAAAAGTCGCCTTCATTATATAAACCATTAATAAGTTCTTTTCCCATTTCGTTTGTGCGAAAGGTTTTTACTTTTCCTTTTTTAATGAAATAAATGGCCTTCGGGCTATTTCCCTCATTATACACCAATTGCTTTTTTTTGAAAATGCTTGTGTTATGTTTTTCAGAAAGTTTTTTAAGGGGTTCTATACTTTTTACTTCTTTAATAAAACTGTCAAATCCTTCCTGGCTCTTATCATATTCTTTTTTCAGCAATTCGGATTTTTTCAGGCGGCTCTCAATAGCGCTTAGCAACTCAACATCATCAAAAGGTTTTGTCACATAATCGTCGGCGCCCATCTCCATCCCTTTTCTGAAATCGCTGCGTTCGGCTCTGGCGGAAAGAAAAATAAAGGGGATGTTCGCTGTTTCTTTATTTCTGGAAAGGAGATGCAGAACACCATAACCATCCAGAACGGGCATCATAATATCACAAATGATCAGATCAGGTTTTTCTTTCTGTGCAAGTTCAACTCCGGCTTTCCCGTTTTCGGCGGTGAACACCTTGTAATTCGAAAGCTCAAGAATTTCAGAAGTGTTCTCCCGCATTTCTTTATTGTCTTCTATGAGAAGGATTTTTTTATTCATCTTATATCATGAATTTAATTCTGAAAGTGGTTCCTTTTTCAAGTTCACTTTCACATTCTATGGTACCATCCAGAATTTCAACATACCTGGCCACAATGTTTAAGCCTAATCCTGTACCCTGGATGTTTGCCGCGTTCTGACCGCGGAAAAAACGTTCGAATAAATGCTGTCGGTCTTCCTGCGAAATACCAATGCCATTATCTTTTATACAAATGCTCAGTTTTCCACCGGTGATTTCCGTTCTTATTTCAACGGGCTTGTTTTCTGGCGAAAATTTAATGGCATTGGAAATGAGATTAAACAAAATATGCCTGATGATCTTTTTATCGAGATAAACTTCTGAAGAACTGCCATTATGTTCATAGTTGAGCGTTTGACCTTCTTTACACACTGTTCTCATTTCGCCAATGAGCTCAATGGTAAATTCACGGATATTAAAGTTCTCTCTTGAAACAGTTATCACACCTTCCTCAAGTTTGCTGATAGAGAGCATGTCGTTTAAAATATCCGTTAAGTGTGTAATGGAACTTTTGATCCTGAGCATGTGTTTGCTCTGTTTTTCTTTATCGCCTTGTTCACCGTATTTCTGAACAAGTGCAAGCGATGAAAGAACTGTTGCCAGCGGCGTTCTGAATTCATGGGATGCCATGGAAACAAAACGCGATTTTAGCTCGTTAAGTTCTTTTTCCTTTCCAAGGGCTTTATGAAGTTCGTCCCTTGTTTTTTCAAGTTCTTCAATGGCTTCACTCATTATGAGCGTGCGTTTTTCGACCTGTTGCTCGAGTTCGTGTGAATAATTTTTTAAACGTTCTTCGGCTTGTTTACGAAGCGTAACATCAATGATAAAGCCAATCACGAAACTGTTTCCCTCAAAACTATAAGGACTTAAACTAATCTCAACCGGAAATTCAGTTCCATCTTTGCGTTTTGCAAAAAGATCGAATCCGGCACCCATAGAACGGGGATGAGGATTGTGATTAAAATTATCGCGGTGAGTTTCGTGGCGGTGCGTAAAACGATCAGGTACAAGCGCCTCTACTTTTTTTCCAATAAGTTCTCCTTCATTATACCCAAACATTTTTTCGGCGGCTGGATTTACTCTTACCAGTTCGCCTTTTTTGTCGGTAATCACAATTCCTTCATTCGCATATTTAAATAGCGCATCGAGGCCTTCTTTTCCTTCCATACTTTGTTTTGTGAATGCAGTATCTAAAGTAGTCAATTTTTTAAATGTGTTTTGTGCAGATTACAAAATTAAAGCCTGTCAAAAGATTAAAACCTGACCAAAATCATGTTGGGTTCTGATTGCCGTCATCGCGTTTGGGTGATTAAGTGAGGACATTTGTAGTGTAAAACAAGATCACTAACAATTTAAATTACAAAAAATGGAAACAACACTTCATCCCGTAGTCGGCAAACAATTAAAACAGAATGTTATTAAAGCAGGAACCGTATCGGCTTATGAAAAGCTGGTAACTAAACTTGAATTCAGTTATTTCGGGCTTATTGTTGTAACTATTCTTGTGGGAAGCATGGTTGGCGGAATTGCCTCTATGTACATTCTTAAAAACCATGCGCCTGTATGGCAGCTGGCGGCTTGTGCGGCCGTATCAATGGGAAACAATGTGGCTGGAATAGGGCAGGCGCCGGCAAAATGGGTGCTTAACTTTTTCTTCACTAGTCTGGTTGTGAATACAGTTCTTATCCTGGTAAATATTTTTTAAGCAACTATTGCTTCCAGGTATACTGGCAATCCACGCATACGTGCTCTTTAGCCCCGAATGAAAATAGCGAGCTCTTTTTCTTATAAACGTTGGTAGATTCGCATTGCGGGCAATAAACGAGCACCTTTTCGTAATCTTTACCCATGTCGTTAGAAGTAACGGCAGAAGAGTTATTATGCTCTTCTAAAATTTGTTTCGCTTTTTCAAAATCTTCCTGGCTTACCTGCACATCCAGCCCGCCCACGGCATTGGATAAAAACTGTTGTGTAGAAAGAAGATGTTCGTTTTTAAGAAAACATTTTATTCCTTCTGCTTCGAGTTTGGCAACCAGTACAACCGCTTCTGTGTTGTAAGTGTAGGTTACAAGAGTAATAAATGTATCAGCCATTGTTTTGTGAAGATAAGAAATTGCGACCTGAATGTAAAGACAGGTGCATGGTTCTCGGAAAATTCAAAGCGTAATTGAGGATTATCCTTTATGATCTCATTATTTGGATGAAAATTGGCAGGATTGAAGCCTTCGAATATGTCGGGAAGTGTAAAAACTGATAAGAATCTTAAAAACCAATGGTCATGAATCTTCCTTTGCGTTATTCCTGAGTTTCTCAGCGTTGGTTCCTTTATTCACCACGAAGGTTAAACTGATTCACATAAAGAGCGGTTGTGAGCGAAATTTATAGGTGTAAAATAGGTCAATATGAAAACTTTAATTTATAGAATAGCGATGTTGGTTGCCTGTACGTTGGTTCAGCCTTTAGCAAGCTACGCCAATTCAACTCCCGCCGGGAAAATAGAAATAATTTTTTCGAAAGATCCTTTTGAAGGAGATAACCCCACCAACAAAACACAAACTACGTTTAAAGCCTGGGATGAAATTTATGGCCGGATAAATTTTGGAAAGCCTATCAAAGACCTGCTTACCGGAAGTTTAGATAACGTAATGTCCGATGGGAAACTGACTATAGCGATAGGCATATCCGAAAAACAGGATGACAAGTATCCTTACCAGGTAGAGAAGAAAATAACGAGGGAGGAAGCTGAAAAAAGCTATGTGGATTTTGATATTGCTCCGGCATTAAACCGGTCACGCGATGCCATCAGCAGAAATTTTGCCAGCCAGATCGCTTCTTACGGGAACGAGCATTTTAGAAAGCGTGAACCCGCTGCCTTCTATGTAAGTCTTGATAAGCGGGAAGAGAAAATGTACAGTGGAGGATTTGCAACCATCTTAACGATCGATTACTCTAATCTGCCCGATGGTGACGCAGGCACCGACAAAATAAGTAAATGGGAGCAGATGATAAACCAGGCCTCGGATGAGGAACAGGTTAAAACCAACATCAAGAAAAAATCAGTTAAAACAAGCATACAATTTTCTTCTTCACCATTTACTGATTCTCCTGCTATTTCAACAGGTTTTAAGGCGGGAAATCCAATTTACGGGAGAGTCGTACTTGAAAAACCTTTAAAAGAATACCTTAATGGTAAACAGGAGGTGAAGGATTTGCAGATCGATATTAAATGTCTGAATGATAATTTATACGGAATTTCAGTAGAGAAGTTTATACGAGCGAGTGAGTTAGAACAGCCCTATCTTAATTTCGACATATTACCTGCAACCGATAAGGCTATCGACGTTTATAGTAATAACCTTGGATTTTACCGTACATTTTATTCTTCCAGCCTTGAACCGGGTCGTGTATTGAAGTTCGAAATATCTTTAGCCAACGAAACAAATATAAATTACAAAGGCTTTAAGAAAATGGAAGCTTTTGGTGAAATGGAAGTAGATTACAGCGGGTTAACACACCTGCAAATTCAGGCGTTTGCTGGTCAGGCAGAAAAAGCCCTGCAGGCCGCTGAAAAAAATGCATCGGCATTGTTTGCTAAAGAGAGCGCAGAGGCTTTAAAGGCTATGCCCATGCCAATTGTATTTACACGTCCTTCTCATGCAGGATATTCAACCGTTAGCAAGCCTCAGCTTTTAAATATCATTAAAGCCAGATACAAAGTTGCAGAAGTATTCATGCTCACTTTTGCTGAACCAACTGCAGCGGGCGATTTCACGGTATGGAAAGATAACAGCGGATATCCAACCGAAAAACGAGGGCATCATTACTTTTATTTCGTGTTCAAGGATACCGATGGATATTACAAATTCAGCGGAGGTGTGTTAAGTATGCCATATGAAGGCGGGGGTAAATACGGCGCGCCCATTTTA
The DNA here is from genome assembly GCA_021323535.1 of Bacteroidota bacterium. GTDB lineage: Bacteria > Bacteroidota > Bacteroidia > B-17B0 > Aurantibacillaceae > Aurantibacillus. The sequence goes on along the minus strand of JAJONO010000030.1, from coordinate 1,970 downwards.
TTGGCATGGACACCAATTCAGGAAGGCGATCCTAAATTTCCATTCGACAATGAGCGCTGGAAAAAAGGCTATGAGACAGTTTTCTTTTTTGATGCCGGTAAAGTAAAAAAATAAACTCATGAAAAAATTGAATTTAGCCGCGATCATTTTTGTAAGTGTCGCCATCGTCGTAGTGGTATATAACTTCTTTATAGTTCAACCTTATTTGTCTGATCCTGGCGGTGAAGATTATACTCAGGGTTTTGATTATGAATTGCAGACGCAGTACCGCCAAATAAGTGATTGGTGCGGCTTAATTGGCACAGTGCTGGCCGCACTTGGATTGATCCTTGGTTTGATGGTGATCATCAAGGGTAAAAACAAAAAAGGGTGGATACCTGTATTGGCAGGAATTATAGTGGGAGTTATGAGTTTCGTAATAGCCTTTGCACACGTGATTTAATTTTTTCATCATTCAAAAAACTATCATGATCAAAAAAAGCTGTTTCTTTTTGCCACGTTTATAAGTTTTTATTACGGCATACATGGCCAGATCCTTATCAATGGTAAAGCCAAAGGTGCTATAAAAGAAATATGTAATGCTTTTATTATTTTGATGCGGTCAAAGTATTTTAAACATTGCCAGAAGATTATCCTTATATCAATGAGATCCTGGAATTGAAAGAAGCATTAAAGATCCTTTGTCAGAATTCCGGAGAAGACGAATGGATCCGATTCAGATTTCAGCCGGAGAACAAGAAAAAATTAATTGCCACTCGCTATGAAATGACGATATGCGGCATACCTAAACAAAGTTTTAAGGAATTAAACTATAATGAATAGACCAGGTTATCTTTAAAATGGAACTTTACTGATAAAACAAAGTTCATTACCTCATTGACTTTTATTACATTTTGTGACTCTAAATAGAAAAATCCAAGAAATACATTAAGACAAGATTAAAATTCTTTAATTAAATCTGGATGCGATCACCTGATGTAATTCTAAATTATCATTTAGAACCTAAGTTATTAACGGCATCAGCTATAAAATCGATGCTACTAACAAGTTTTCACTACGTAAAAACACGGATAAAACTCTTCAAAAATATTTGATAAGTTGTTGAATCTTGGTCGAAAAAATCGACATTACAAAAAAATATAAATCCTTGAAATCCTTTCTGTCGGGAGTTTTCGTGATGTACTTTAATCCACAAAATTTATTTTTAAACAGAGAAACAACCCTCTGAAAAATTAAGGCGAAATCTAAATTGATCGTTTGTTGAAAACCGTTATGCTGTTAATAACCTGAACCAACTAAAAATATTAATCTGCGTTATCATTGTAAATCAATTACAAACTCCTACCCCCTATCATGAAACACTATCATTTAAATTCCGATTTCCTTCGCCTGAGTCCGTTTAATTTCCAAACTACTCTTCTTTAGGATCTTATATCATTCACTTTAAATTAAACCAACATGAACAAACTTTTTTTGTTTTTGGCTGTGCTATTTTGCACCAGCTTAAATGCCCAGGTATCAAATATTGATCATCCAAGCGTAACCGGTGTTTCTGCAATCTATAAAGCTACCGAACAGTATGGATCAACCGAACCAGAGGTAATGGTCATTCCCGAATGTTCCGTGGTATTAAAATCAGGCTCAGGTGCAACGAAAATTCATGTTAAAATAAAGAATCCCACCGATCAGTCGGTTATCTACGAAGCCAGTCATGTACTTAATTCTTCGTCTGTTTCAAATGGCGCCGGAAAAAAACTGTTCGAGAATAATAGCGGAACCATTTTTATTTCGAACGGCTCGGCAATTGTTTTAAAGCCCTATCTCTACGAAGTAAAAACCGAAAATAGTCAGGGCGAGATCACCGCAGCTTTTACAGAAATTAAATAACCAAAGGGTATGAAGCCATTAAAACTTTTTTTCGCCCTCTGTTTGCTTTTCTATGCAGTTTCTGTGAAGGCGCAGTTTACAGT
>JAJONO010000104.1 GCA_021323535.1 Bacteroidota bacterium | reverse complement strand
TGTAAGACTTCTTCTTTTTTAGAAGCGTCTTTCTGAGCAGAAGATTGAGCTGCAAACAAGAACAAAAACGAAACAAGAATGAATTTTAAAATTTTCATGTGGTATTTTGATGATACAATTTCGTTATTTAAGCCGAGAAATAAGAATCAAATTTTGTTAATTAAGTTAAATCTGATCTGTAAATTAAAGCCACAGATTTCGCGGATCAGCGACTTCTGCGATCAAATCGGCCTTGATCTCCTCTAATATCTTCCTGTCATTCGCCAATCTAGGAACTTTGTATTGCCCGCCTAATTTATTGTTTTTCTTCAGCCATTTATAAAAAGTATCATGCGGCATTTTTCTTACTTCCGGAAAATGTAAAACGAAATTGTTATAACGTTTTGCTTCATAATCACTGTTCTGTTTTTTCAGAGCCTCATCAAGTGTAGCCGCAAAGAATTCAAAATTATTTGGTTCTTTTTCAAATTCGATGAGCCATTCATGCGCTCCGGAATTATTATTCATAAACACAGGGGCAACCGTATAATCTTTTACCAACGCGTGTGTTTTTGCGCAAGCCGCGGCTATGGCATTGTCGGCGTTATGAACCATTAATTCTTCGCCAAATACATTGATGTGTTGTTTTGTTCTTCCCGAAATTTTAAAGCGATAAGGGTTCGTGCTTGTAAAACGGATTACATCTCCCACCTGGTAGCGCCACAAACCTGCATTGGTACTAATAATCATGGCATAATCGGTTCCCGTTTTAACGTGATCAAGATCAATAGTTCTGTCAAATCGATTTGCTGCCCAATCATTCAATTCAATGAACTCATAAAAAATTCCGTAGTCGAGCATGAGTAGCATCTCATCACTTTTCAACTGGTCCTGTATTCCAAAAAAACCTTCGGATGCATTATAAAGTTGAAGGAAATTAGTTTGTTTGTTATCGAACAATTTTACGAACTGTTCCTTGTATGGCGAAAAACTAACGCCGCCGTGAAAATATACTTCAAGATTAGGCCATACCTCGCGGATTGTTTTCGCGTTTTTCTTTTCGAGTATGCGTTTTAGTAAAACCAGCATCCAGCTTGGCACTCCGGCAATGCTGGTCACATTTTCGTCCATCATGGTTTCAGCAATTCTCTCCAGTTTTTCTTCCCACTCATCCATCAGGGCAATACTCACTTCCGGGGCGCGGAAAAATTCGGCCCACATGGGTAGATTCTGTATAATGATGGCGCTCACATCTCCTGTAAAAGAATGATGTTCGCCAAAATGATCTTCTTTAAAACTTCCACCAAGAGCAAGATTTTTCCCCGTGAACAATTGTGTTTCGGGATTGTTGTAACAATGAAGCGTTACCATGTCGCGTCCTGCATTATAATGACAACCATCCAGGCTTTCTTCGCTCACCGGAATGAATTTACTTTTATCGGTGGTGCCGCTGCTTTTAGCAAACCATTTAATTTCACTGTGCCATAACAAATTTTGTTCGCCTTTACGTGTTCGGTCAATTAAAGGTTTCAGTGATTCGTAGTCGTTCACCGGCACCTGTTTTTTAAACTGCTCGTAATTTTTTATAGAGGAGAAATCGTATTGCAATCCATATTCGGTTTGTTGCGCGTCTTTTAAAAGCGATAGCATCCATTCGTGTTGCACATCGATCGGATACTTTATGAAAAGCTCGATCTGGTGCATGCGCTTTTTCATGAGCCAGCTTGCTATGGAATTAATTAAAGGCACGTGTTCGGATTTTTATTGATTGACAATTTGCCGATCTACAATTTACGATTAAAATTAGAGTATGTATTAGCATTCGCAATTGTAAATTGTAAATGGAAATATTGTAAATTATTTTTTGAATTTTCTTAATAAGTCTTCAAGCGGTAACGCATTCAAACACATTTCTTTTGTGAGCATTCCTTTTCTCGCGGCGCAAACGCCGTAATACATATCGTGAAAACCTTCTTTGTGATGCGCGTCGGGATTGATAGAGATCATAACGTTCTTCTCTATACAATAATTGATCCAGCGCCAGTCAATATCCAAACGGTAAGGGTGTGCATTTAATTCTACATGAACCTTATTCGCCGCGCAGGCGTCAATTATTTTTTTGTGATTAATGGGGTAACCCGGACGAGCCAACAGCAATCTTCCCGTAGGATGTCCAAGTATGGATGTGAACGGATTTTCAATAGCTTTTATCAAACGGTTAGTGGCCTGCTCTTCACTCATTTTAAAATTAGAGTGAATAGACGCCACAATGAAATCAAATGTTTTTAAAATATCGGTTGGGTAATCAAGAGAACCATCACTTAAAATATCACTTTCAATTCCTTTCAGAATTCTGAAATCAGTATAACCTGCATTTAATTTGTCAATTTCCTGCTGTTGCACTAATACTGTTTCAACGCTCAGGCCCTGGGCATACACTGCTGTTTTAGAATGGTCGCAGATGCCGAAATATCCATATCCGAGCTCCTTACAGTAATCAGCCATTTCTTTGAGCGAATGAACACCATCGCTGTACAAGGAGTGATTATGAAGAATTCCTTTCAGATCTTCATATTCTATCAATGATGGAAGAGCTCCCTGGCGCGATAAGATCACCTCATTCAATCCTTCGCGAAGTTCCGGTTCTATATATTGTAATTCTAGAGCTGTATAAATTTCTTCTTCGTCCGAAAAAATCTTACCCATGCTTTCATGAAATCCTGTTTGCTCAATATGTTGCCGGGTACCCGTTAATTCAAATAAGTAGTAGTGAAATTCTTCCGGGCTGCACGTAATATAATTTACAGCGATCGGGATCTGTGATTCAATCGCTGAAGTATCTACTTGTTTTTCACCGTCCATTAATATCTCTATCTTATCAATCACTTCGCATTTGCGGCGTAATTGCCCAACCGGTAAAATGGTAAGATCGGGCTGTTGTTCTGAGATCATATCAATGAGTTTCTTAACAAGAATGTCAATGGTGGCGTAATGGTGCTTCTGTGAATTAGCAAGTCTGAATTCAATGTTTTGTTTTACAGTTTCCTGTGTTTTTGCGCCAAAGCCTTTTAAAGTTACGAGACGATTTTCATTACAGGCGTATAATAATTCGCCAACGCTTTCCAATTGAAGTTCGCGCCATAGTTGCCCAACTTTTTTTGGTCCAAGCCCTTTAATACCCATCATCTGAACAACTCCCGCTGGAGTTTTTTCCAGCAGTCCACGTAATTCAAGCGTGGTGCCGTTTTGCATCAGTTCGAATATTTTTTCTGAAATACTTTTTCCAATGCCTTCAATGGCCAGAATATCCTGTAATGTTTTCCCTTCAAAATCATAACGTAATTTTGAAAGTTTATAAGCGGTGTTGGAGTAAGCTTTAATTTTGAACGGATTTTCTCCGTGAAGTTCCAAAAGCTTTCCGCTTAGTTCAAGCGCGTCGCAAATTTCGTCGTTAGTCATTTTCTAAAAATGTTTTCGCAATCAACAGATCTTTAGGTAAAGTAATTTTAATATTTTCCGCATTGCCTTCTACGAGGTGAATAGTTCCACCGTTTGCTTCAAGCACTGAAGCGTCGTCGGTAAACGTATCGCGGTAATTTAATTCAAAAGCTTTTTTTATTTCAGAAACTTTAAAACATTGCGGGGTTTGAATGATCCTGTAATTATTCCTGTTCACGGCTTTATTATTTCCCTGCGAAATTTCGCGAATGCTTTCCGAAACTGTTACACAGGGAATAGCGTTCCCTTTCTCCTGTGCGGTTGAATAACATCGCGAAATGGTTTCTGAACTTACAAGCGGACGAGCCGCATCGTGTATGCCAACAATAGCCGAAGGATCTGTAATTACATCCAGTCCGTTCTTTACAGAGTGAAAACGGGTTTGTCCGCCCTTCACCACTTTTATATTTTCAAGATGATATTTCGAAAATAATTTCGGGAGGTGACTTTCATAATCCTCATGAACTGAAATAATAATGTTTATGGAAGCGTCGAATTCAAGAAATTTTTCAATGGTATGAACGATAATTTCTTTCCCACCCAATTCTACAAACTGTTTTGGTAATTCGGTTTGCATACGTGTACCGGTTCCGCCGGCGACTATGATAACGTACCTGCTCATTTTTCAGAACATTAAATTAATCATTTCTGTTCATCCGGCGAAGATTAAATTTATCGGTTGGTATATTACTCTCAACCATAAAAGTATATATTCGCTCCACTAAAAATTCAAACAAATATGAAAAAATTATTATTTCTGGGAGCTGTATTATTTACACTCACAATCAATTCACAAACTAAAGTCGATCTGTCTTCGCATGGATTAAAAGCAACAGTTACTATTCCATCGGAATATGGCGAGGCTAAAGTAGATTCGAGTACTTATTCTTCTTTTACTACATGGACAATTAAAGCAGGAAAGAAGTTCAAAATGAAAATCAAGGAACGGAATAAAAAACCCGGAGTAACGCCGGAGCAGGTCATTGCTACAGGAAAAAAGGAACTGGAAGGAATGAAAAGCGGTAAAGTTACTTTCGTAAAATATGTGGTAGAGGAAAAGAACGCCCTTATTTTCGAAACAAAGGCAACTGAAACAAATGCCAGTAATTTCAGCATGGTTTACGTATTCATGAAGAACGATAAAATGTATGAGATCACCTCAGGAATATCTGTGTTCACAGAAGCAGATTGTAAAGCTATGCTTGAAGCTGCTAAGAATATGAAGTGGAATTAAGCATCTGCCTTTAGCCACAAATTACACAGATTCACACAGATCAAAATAGAGTTATAAAAAAAGCCCGGTCATTTCTGATCGGGCTTTTATATTTTAAATAGTGAAGCGAAGCGCTGAGCTCCTGCTTCACTATTTCTTAGCTAACTTATCGGGCGGAATAAGATACGTGGTTGTCATATCCATTAAATTCATTCCATTCTCAGGTAAGTTGCGTACATTTTTTTGAAGTAAGCGGAAATTCTCATCGTAGAAGATAGGAATAAACGGAGCGTCTTCTAACACAATCGCTTCAGCTTCGGTTAACATGGCATAACGTTTTGCGTTATCTGGTTCAAGACGTGCAGCCATGAAGATAGAATCGAAACGGGGGTTCTTGTAACGGAAGTAGTTGATATACGATTTCTCGCTCATAGTTGCCGGTACGTGTTTACCGTAGAATAAAGTCAGGAACGATTCAGGATCCGGGTAGTCACTGATCCATGCATAACGGAAGAAATCGCTCTTACCGGTTTGAACATTTTCAATGTGCTCAGGGAAAGGAACCGTATTAATGGTGATTGTTACACCAAGATTGTTTTTAAGCATAGTTTGAACCACTTCGGCAATAAGAATGTTTCTGTCGCCACCACCGCTGTTAATTTCGAGTGTAAGCTCAGGGAAACCTTTTCCTCCAGGGTAACCAGCCTGTTTCATTAATTCTTTCGCTTTTTCAGGATCGTAAGTATATCCTTTTAACGATTTAAAGTTGTAACCAGCTTTTTCGAATCCTTCTGTATAAGGCACCATTCCGTAATCAGCCGCGGTTCCTTCACCCTGAATGGTAAAATCTGCGATTTTATGACGGTCGATAGCATAGTTGAAAGCCTGGCGAACTTCTTTTTTCGCGAATGCAGGGTTTGCCTGTACGTTGAATCCGTAGAAGTTGGTGTTTAAAGCGGTTGCAGAAACAATTTCAAATTCTGAATTTCTGTTTTTCGCGTTTTCAAGATCTCCCATAAATTCATGGAACATCTCTACAGGAATACGGTACACCATATCTAAGCGACCGCTTTTGAATTCAAGGATTTCAGATTTTTTATCGCGGATGAATGACCATTTAATGCCATCGAGGTATGGTAATTTATTGTTGTCTTTATCTACGCCCCAATAATCAGCATTTTTTTTCATGATCACCACTTCGCCTTCTTTCACTGTTTCAACAAAGAAAGGTCCTGTTCCAACGCAGCGAACGCGCATGTCGTTAGCGTATTTTGCAACGGCTTCTTTAGGATAAACATAACATCCTGGCATACAAAGTACGTTCAGGAAACTTGCATCGGCATGAAGTAATTTTATTTTTAAAGTAGAATCATTCACAACGGTTACGCCTTTAACTGAACTTGCTTTACCCGCTTTTGTTGCTTCGAAGTGTTCGTTGGCGCCTTCAACACGGTCTTTAAAAGTAATATCGAACTGGTTATTGTTCGCGTCTGAAGAACAAAGTCTCTCGAAGCAGAATTTAAAATCGTTAGCGTTGGCCATACGTCCCTGGCTGTTAGCGAAACAAGCGTCGTTATGAAACTTGGCATTTGATCTTAAATGAAAAACGTATTCGGTCTTATCGTCGCTGATGTCCCAGGTTTTTGCAATTCCGGGCATGATCGAAAGATCGGTCTGGTTAAATTTAACAAGACCTTCGTAAACCTGTGTAGCAATATGGAAACTATTGATCTCATTGATGGAAATAGGCATAAGACTCTTAAAAGCTTCCACTTCGTTCACTCTCAGGATACCGCCTTTATAGACGCCGCCAGTCAGTTCCGAAGTGTTACTGTTTGGATTGTCATTTTTGGTTTCACCGCAAGAAGTAAAAAGGGCTAAAGCTGTAGCCGATGCAATAAAAAATAATTTATTCATAATGCTTTGCTTAAAGTAGTTTCAAACAACAAATATATGTTTTAACGCCGAGTTCCCTAATTTTTTTTAAAAAAAAGCAGGTTTTCTCTAAAAATCACCCTTTTTGGGATAATTCGAGAACAACAGGACAATGATCACTGTGCAGCGCATCAGGAAGGATGCTTGCCGATGCCAGTGAGTTTTCAAGGACATTACTTACCATGTTATAGTCAATTCGCCAACCTAAATTTTTAGCTCTTGAGCCGGCTCTGTAACTCCACCAGCTGTAGTGGTGCGGATCTTTATTAAAATGACGGAACGAATCAATAAAACCACTTTGTATAAACTGTTCCATCCATTCACGTTCCTCTGGTAAAAAACCACTGGTTTTTGCATTGGAAACAGGATTGTGAATGTCAATTGCTTTGTGGCAGATGTTAAAATCGCCGCTTAAAATCAATTTATCTTTACTGCGTTTAAGATCGTTAATGTATTCCTGAAAATCGCTGAGCCATTTCATTTTAAAGGCTTGTCTGTCCTCGCCACTGCTTCCGCTCGGGTGATAAACACTCATTACCGAACAGTTTCCGAAATCGGCCCTAAGCACACGGCCTTCATCATCATAAGCTTTAATGCCGCAACCATACTCAACCTTTAGTGGTTCTGTTTTTGAGAAAATAGCAACGCCGCTATAACCTTTTTTTTGCGCCGGATACCAGTAATGTTTGTATCCCATTTCTTCAAGTTCAAAAACACCAACCTGTTCCGGACTGGCTTTTATTTCCTGCAGGCAAAGCACATCGGGGTTGGTGGAAGATATCCATTGCATTAATCCTTTTCCCATTGCGGCACGTATGCCGTTAACGTTGTAGCTGATAATTTTCATTTTGTAAAAACACAAAGATAAAATTTGATTTTAGGGTAATGCAAGAAAGATTTTGACACGAATTCCACGAAGGCCGGCTATCAGGGCCCTGATATTTTTTCTACCACAACGCTTGCGCTAAAGCTTCAGCGCCGGCGCAGAGACACTGAGAAACAGAGGAGAAGGGCATTCTTTGAAACTAATTTCTCGTGAATACTTACAAAAAGTCTGACACGGATTTCACAAATTCCACGGATTGGAACTTTGCTTTGCTAGAAACATCTGCGAAATCAGCGGATTCTGCGTGGCTTACAACTGCACGCCTATAACGCAAACATCCCTTCGCTTCGCTCCATCGGCCGCCAAAGGCTTACCGAAGGCGCAGCAGGGCAAGCTACTCCGTGCATTATAGTCTTACACCTATAACGCAAACGTCGTCCACCTGCTGCAAATTCCCCTTCCATTCTTCAAATTTTCTCTGAAGTTTAATAGATTGTTGGTCCAAAGGATATCCACTGATAGATAACAGGAAGTCGCAGAATTGTTTGTATTTGAATTTCTTTCCGTTTGGTCCGCCAAACTGGTCGGCATAACCATCCGAAAAAGTATAAATAAGATCGTTTTCCTTTACATCCAGTTTATTGTAAGTAAAAGAAACTGTATTGTCGTGCGATTTTCCCACCGGCATTTTATCCGGTCGCTGAACAATCAGTTCATTATCACGCACTATGTAAAACGAATTATTAGCGCCCGCGTATTCCAGGGTTTTATTTTTTTTATCGAGAACAATCACCACGCAATCCATTCCATCTTTACTTTCCTCTTTGCTGCCTTCGGGATTAAGAGCTTTAATGATCTCGCTGCGCACTACGTTAAGAATTTCATCCGGACGAATAATTTTTTTCTCTCTGATGGTTTCGCTGAGTAAACTAATGTTAAGCAAGCTCATAAACGCGCCCGGCACGCCATGTCCTGTACAATCACCGGTTACGTAAATAAATTTCTCCACAATCTCGCTCTCCATTCCACCCTGGTGGCCTCCGGCCGCCGTAGTTTTAACGGAGGTGGCCCAATAAAAATCTCCTGCCACAATATCTTTTGGTTTAAAGAACACGAAATATTCTTTCAGATTTTCTTTCAGCAGTTTTTCTCCTGCTAATAAAGCGGTTTGAATACGTTTGGCGTAGGTAATACTGTCAATCACCTCTTTTTGTTTTTCTTCAACCAGCTCTTTTTGTTTTAGAATAATACGGTTTGCAATTTTCTTTTCCTTGTATCCTTTAAATAAAAAGAAAAGCAGTATCATAAAAACTGCAATGGCGCTGAACGAAAAGTACCGTATTGTTTTTTCGGCTTTTAATTGTTCTTCCTGCTTACTTACAGTTACCATGTAATTAAGAGAATCGCGCATCTGCTGTTTGTAGAACGAATATTTCAGCTGTGTCTCGGTATAAGCTTTAATATTTTCATCGCTCTTCATACTGTCTTTTAGTACGCGCCCTCGCTTGTAGTGATATAGTGATGTTTCAAAATCTTTCAAACCAACGTACGTATCAGAAAGATAATTGTGAATATCTATCTGCGTATTAATGGCGCCAACGCTTTGCGACATAGTCAATGCTTTTACGGCGGTGTCTTTCGCGCGCTTAAATTCTTTGGTGTTGTTAAAGGTCATGGCCATGTAACTCATGTTAATAGCGGTGCTGTAAACGTCCTGGCGGGCTGTCCATATTCTGTAGGCCTGCACGTAATAGTTCATGGCAAGGTCATAGTTCTTCAGCTGGTCATAAATCAGGCCTATGTTTTCCGCTGCCGCGGCTGTTCCGTTATCGTTCTTGTTTTTTTTATTTAGCGTAAGGGCAACCAGCATGTATTTAAGCGCCACAGGAAAATTTCGCTCGTCCATGTACGTTAAGCCAATGTTATTATTCAGCGAAGCCAGTTTTTTATCGTCCTTCATAGAGGTGGCTATATCCATGGCTTTTTGGTAATATTCGCGGGCCTTTACCTGGTCTTTCTGAAAACTGTATACAACAGCAATACCCGAATACGACGAACCTATCAGTTTTTTATCGCCCATTTTCTCGGCCAGTTTCAGCGCTTCAAAATAATCTTCCATCGCTTTTTCAAACGAACCTTTTTCTCTTACAACAAGGGCGTAGTTAAGCAAACTGTTTACCTGGTGTTTAATAGAAACGGTTTTATAGGCCAGGGTTTTGGCCATTTGAAGATAAACCAGGGATGAATCCAATTGTCCCTCATTAAAGAAGTAACTCATGCCTACTTTATTCAGCAGGTTAATGCGCGTAGTGTCGTTAAGATCTGGTTTAATTAAAAGCTTTAACGAGTCGGTTTTTTGTGCAAAGAAAAATTGCGCAAGAAGTATAAAAATAAATATGAACCGTTTTCGCATTTCGGGGCAGGGATAAAGATACTGGAAAACGGGGAAAGAAAAAATCATCCTAATAGCTTATAACTTCAGATTAGCTTATGGGTTAAATTTCTATTTTGCTACAGCGCAAAAAAATCATAAAGGGATACTGATGAAAAGGGAGAATTTTTCGTGCGAAAAAAGAATGATTGATGTAAAGTTATTTTTCCTTCTTTTTATTGTTTTCTATCAGAGAAATAATCTTCTTCAGGTAAGTCACCTCATTTTGAAGAATTTCAATATTCTTTTGGAGCGATTTGATTTCCTCACCATTCTTTCCATAATATGGAGGGTTTTCGTGAGTGTAAAAATTTTTTACAGTTTCGGAGCTATATTCTTTTTGGGCCGAGTAAAGCGAAAAGAAATCGCAATTCAGAATTTTACCAATCTTATTGAGAAGCGCAGTGTCGATGCTTTCCCGTTCGAAAATATCGTAAACTACATTACGACTGCGATTGATCTTTCTGGCAAACCCACTTATGGAAACTCCCTGCCGGTAGATCTCTTCTTTAATTTTTTTACCGATATGAATCGCCATATCTCAAAGATACTGGCATGTTAAAAACGAACTAAATAAGCTGAGTATCAAATAATAGTACATATTGTAACATTTTATTTTGCACTTATGTATCAAAATTATACATTTGTTATACAGTATGTAGAATTTGTATCTACATTCATGCTGTGAACATTTCCCCCGTGCCATATCCCATTCATGGCTTGCTACATAGATTCATTCGTTGCAACGTGAATAGGGGAGCTATTCCTTATAAATAGCTGGCGCTTCACCACCTGAAGTTTTGATAACAAATCTTGGCAGTATTAAGTAACTGCTATCAGTATGAAACAAAAAATAAAGGTATCTCTACTGGGTTTATCAATTGGCTCGGCAATGTTCTTATCATGTCAGAAAAAAGACGTGACTCCGGCTCCAACCCAAGCTAATCAAAGTACAGTAACAGCAAATAATTCTAATGGTACAACAGGTCCGGTAAGGGGCCCGAGACCAAGACTTTATTACAATGGCGACGGCTGGTGTCATTCAGGAATGGAAGTTAACTGTGTAAAGCTTCCTGAAATTGTTGTGTCACCCAACCGGATTGCGGCACTGATAGGACTTGATGGCGAATCAAGTTCAGATGTTGCTACCCTTTTTAATAATACAGATTGGGATGATTTTAACGCAGAGTTGCCTGATGAATATCTTACAGCTCTTCAATCTGGAGATTATTATCTAGGTATTAGTAACGAAAGCAGTGAAAAGGTCTGTTTTATAGCAGGCCCATCTTCACCGGTAACTTCTGAGAATATGAGTTTTGCTCTTCAAATGGACAAAACAGAATAACACTTGCAATTAAGAGGGGCGCGAATATGCCCCCTCTTTTAAATTTTTAATATGTCACTCATTAAATGTAAAGTTTTTGTTGTAACGCTATTCGTGTTTTTTTATTCAAGCTGTAAAAGCCCCGATGAACAGAAGGTTGTTGATGCAGTACTAAATGCTGAACTATTGAAAGATAGCTTTTTCATTAATCATTTTCATTCGGAAATAGAGACAGGCCATCTTGAATATCTTAGCGACAGTATACTTGAGGCATTCGATGGATTTAATCATGTGTATCAATATAAAAGGTCAGGTAATAATGAGTTTAAAACATTTAAAGAATTTGATGTCAAACCGCATACCAATGATGTTCCAAGATTTTTAAAGCATGTGATGCCCGAAAATTTTTACCTGGTCTTTAGGGGGCATGAAATCAGAAAATATGATTCGGTATTTAATCCTCTGAAAACTTATACATATGATCATGTGACCAGGTTTTTAAAAAAGAACTACCGTATAGCTTCCGAGAATCATACGCCGGTTTTATGGATGAATGATCATTTAATTGCCAATTATAATCATGAGGGCGTGGAGTTTTTCTCCGAATATTATAAAGAGCCTTCCAAGATCCGTCTCAATTTCAAAAACGATTCCATTGTTAAAGTAGAATGTTTTCTTGAGAAGCCCACTGATCTGATATTTTATGATAATAATTTTCCCGATAGTTATGTCTTACACGAAAACAAGATCTATCAATTATTCGGACACTTTGATACAATTTATATTTATGATATTACACGAAAACAATTAAGTAAAAAGCACATAGGCAATAAAAATTACAAGCTTCCGGATAAATATGACACCAGGAAGCTCGTTCAGGGCGACTTTGCAGGCAGCCAGAAAAACTATGTATCCGGATTTTATTATAGCGCTATGTTTAAAAATGAAAATACAGGGCGTTTCGTAATTTTTTATACCCTGCCCACAAAAGATAAAAACAATGAATTCTCTTCGAGAAAAACGTTGGGAGCAATAATCCTGGATTCCAGTTTATCCGTAAAAAATTATATAAGCTTTAGTCAGAAATATGTACCAAGCTGCGCATTAAATATTAAAGGGAAAGGAATAGCACTTCCCGTTTTTAACCCCGATGTTACCGATGAAAAAACTGTGTATCACATTTATAATTTTTAACCTGGCCCTTTTTACTTCCTGTAAAAAGTCCGATCCTGTTACTGAGGAGTTGGCGCTGTTCCTGAATTCAAAATTTCAACTTGCCCCGCAAAACAATCATGTGTATCTTTTTGTTCCTTCTACACAGTGCCACAATTGTATTTTGTTGTCGGCGCAAAATCTTTCAGAAGAATTAAAAGAAAAACTTCACATTGTCACATCCCTCAATCAAAAACACTTCTCCGGCTTTAAAAATTTTCACCGCGATAAGTCCGACGATGTATCAGCTCTCAAGTTCCTTGGCTATGAAAACAAATTTGTGTTTTATAATAACAATCAGGTAGAGGCTATTGTAAAAGCAAACATTGGATTATTGAATAACGAAGTG
>JAJONO010000029.1 GCA_021323535.1 Bacteroidota bacterium | reverse complement strand
TTTCAGAAAGTAAAAACGGCAAAGCTCTAAAATAATTATAATTGTGGGAAATAAATTCTTTTTTTTACCTTTGCCATCCTTAAAAAGCGGTCCCATAGCTCAGCTGGATAGAGCACAGGTTTTCTAAACCTGCGGCCCTTGGTTCGAATCCAAGTGGGACTACCATAAAGCAGAAAAGCCTTCGGAATTACCCGAGGGCTTTTCGCTTTATGGTAGGTCATGAAGCGAAGTGCCGAAGAAGCTTCTACTTCATGGCACATTCGACCCCTCAGGGGCCGTACATTTCGCATCATAACATTATCTGCAAACATATGACCCCGCTGGGGTCAGAACTTTAATATTCGCTTGTATCATTCGTGCTGTGACATTATCTATTAACATCGACTTCTAGGGAGTCGGCATGGAATCACCTGAAAAGCTTTCATTTAGAATTGTAAAACCATCAATTTCCCAGGGGAATTGGGTTTGATGCGCCAGGTCTTCAAAACGACCGGGATCAATGGAGTTAATCCAAATTAGCCATGAAGCGAACGATAATACGGTGTTTCTGCTTTATGACGCGTTTGAACCCAATCTGAGGCTCGTATTTGGTGTTGCAATTGGTGTTGGAACACTTATTTACTTGGTGGATTATTCTGGCAGGCTCCGGCCTTGGTTCTTCGGGAAACCTTAGCCCGACTCGAAAAAATGCTGTTTCCCGTTTGTTAAATCTAAAATTAGTATTACCTTTGGGCCAATAACATTAAAACACTAATAGAAGATTGTATCTCAATCTGTTTGTAACCTCCCCAATTGCAATTCGATAATTTTACAATTTCATTATAACATATAAGAATTCAGGGTTGGGAAACCTGTGTTCTTTAATTAAAAAATCCCGCAAATAATAACCGTCTGGTTAAAATACCGGACACAAAACGAAACAAAATGAAAAACGGAACAGTAAAATTTTTCAACGAAGAAAAAGGCTTTGGCTTTATTAAAGAAGACAATGGACAAGACATCTTCGTTCACGTATCTGGTTTAAAAGCTCAGATCCGCGAAAACGACAAAGTAACTTTCGATGTTGAACAAGGTAAAAAAGGATTAAACGCAGTGAACGTGCAGTTGGCACAATAGGACTTTCAATTATCTCTTAAAAGGCTCTCCGCATCGGGGGGCCTTTTTTGTTTCCAGGAAATTTAAATCTACTTTGTTTTTCCTCCCGTTAACATTTTCGTGTTTGTTAAAAAGGCGTCTGAAAATGCTGACGAAATAATATTTTAGGTATCTTACACCATCATTTTTAAGCCCAAAATGTTGCTTGAAAAAAAGCCAAAAAAACACTACAATGACATTTACCCCTATCCGTTTCAGCACCCAGGACAAAGATAAGGCCATGTTTTTTGCCGAGCTCCGAAAGCGTGTTGACAATTATTTCAAGGAAAAAAATATTTCCAAACACTATAACAGCCAGATGGTTATAAAAACTATCGTGCTTTTATCCGCCTATATTTTGCCTTTTGTGGCTATTCTTGTTTTTAAACCTTCTTTTGGAATTAGTCTTGCTTTATGGTCGGTAATAGGCTTTGCACTTGCAGGCATTGGTATGAGCGTAATGCATGATGCCAACCACGGAGCCTATTCTTCAAGTAGTAAGACCAATTACTGGTTGGGACATACCTTAAATCTTTTGGGCGGATCTGTTTTTAACTGGAAACTGCAACATAACATGCTTCATCATACCTACACCAATATTGCCGGCGTAGATGATGATGTAGATGATAAACTCATTCTTCGTTTTTCGCCGCACACCGAAGTAAAATGGTATCATAAGTTCCAGGTAGTGTACGCTTTTTTATTTTACGGAATTCTTACTCTATACTGGGCACTTTTAAAAGATTTTGTGCAGTTCAGCAAATACACAAAAGAAGGCGTTAATAAAGATTCTAAGGAAAAGAACAGGATCACCCTTTTTAAAATTGCTTTAAGCAAGATCGGTTACTTCGCGGTAATTATTGCTCTTCCGCTTGCCCTTGGAATCCCTACCGCTGAACTTATCACTGGCTTTTTATTAATGCAGTTCATTGCGGGAATTGTCCTCACCGTAATTTTCCAATTGGCGCACACCGTTGAAGAAACCACGCACCCATTACCTGATGAAAATCATAGCATAGAAAACAGCTGGGCCATTCACCAGATGAATACCACAGTAAATTTTTCGAGAGAGAGTAAATTAATTTCATGGTATGTAGGCGGATTAAATTTCCAGGTGGAACATCATCTCTTTCCTACAATCTGTCATGTTCATTACCCTGAAATTGCTCACATTGTAAAAGCAACTGCCGAAGAATACGGTGTGCCTTACCTCGAAAATAAAACGTTCGGAAAAGCGCTGTCGTCGCACGTTGCAACGCTTGTCCGCTTCGGAAAACTTCCCTCAATCAACGAGGCACTTGCCTAAAATACCTCAAACAAGGTAAATTTAACGTAGGGTTTCCTTCTCTTCAAACGTATATTTGTATGAAGAAGTGAAATACCTGTTTGTCATATTCGCAGTTTCCGGCATTCTTTTACAGAACATCAATAAAATTATTGTTTTACTTGAGTTTGAAATGAACCAGGAGTACATTGCAAAAAATCTTTGCGTTGAGAAAGATGTGGAAGATAACTGTTGCCAGGGAAGCTGTCACCTGAAAGAAAAGCTCGAAGAAGAAGATAAAAAGGATAAAGACAGTGGAAACACAAAAGAAAATAAAGAAGTACAGATTTTTTTCCAGAATGATTCAGCATTCTCTTTTTTTTATCCGGTAATTACAAAATCATACTCTGACTTTTTAAGTAAAAACATTATTTCTTTCGCTTTTTCGATCTACCATCCACCCCGGTAAAATTTTCAGTGACTTAAATTCTGTTTATTCCACCAACGAATTTTATTTACAATTTGTAACAGTGGAATAAATACGCTCTGTCTGACCATAAAGGTCAGCGATTAATTATTTAATCCTTCGAAATTTTTATGAAACACAAATTACTTAACAGTCTGCTGCTTTTAGCAGTTTTATTTATAACACAACCTCTTTCCGCGCATTGGACAACCAAAGGTCCTTACGGCGGGAAAGTAAAATGTATGACCACCTGCGATACACTCGTCTACGTAGGTACATTCGACGGCGGCGTTTACCGTAGCACCAACAGTTTTCTCACAGCGTGGAGATATGCCAATTACGACGGCCTTACGAATAGCACGATCAACGATCTTTCTTCCATAGGAAAGAAAGTGATTGCCGCTACTCCTACAGGAATTTTCCGTTCTTCGGATATGGGTGCCATCTGGGCAGCTTTCAATACCGGATTGACCAACACGAATGTTCTTTCATTAATTAAATCCGGCTCCAATATTTTTGCAGGAACAAATGGCGGCGGAATTTTTATCAGTTCCGATTCATGTGTTACCTGGTCGGCTGTAAACAATGGTTTAACAAGCATGACAGTTACCTGCTTCGCCATTGACGGATCTACCATTTACGCTGGTACAAACAACGGCGTTTTTGTAAGCACAAATAATGGGGGTACATGGTCAGCGGTGAACACAGGGCTCTCTAATACTTCAGTAAAAACACTCGTTGTTTCTGCAAATACTATTTTTGCAGGAACAAACACAGGAATTTTTACAAGCGCTACATCTTCCATTAACTGGTCACCAACGAATACCGGCTTGTCAAACATTATCATCAACCATCTCTACGCTTCCGGAAACACCATCTTCGCTTCTACCAATGGCGGAGTTTTTACAAGCCCTTCTTCGGGAGTTATATGGAACGCTGCCAACACGGGTTATACCGACAGTGTGAATGTTACTGTGATTTACAACAACAAGATCATTGCCGGAACGCAAAGCGATGGATTATTAAAAAGCAATTCGGTTTCTTCAATAAGCTGGAGTAAATCCAATACTGGTTTTAATAACCTGGAAGCTTTTGCAATTTATAATTCGGGGAATCTCGTCATTGCAGCAACCAACAAAGGATTATACGTGAGCACCGATCTTGCAACAACTTATGTTCGCAGAAACAACGGATTAACTGATAGTCTTCATGTGAATTGCCTCACTTTTGTGGGGCCGAAACTTTATGCTGGTACCATGTTCGGAGGTGTATTCATGAGCGCAGACACGGGCAAAACATGGACAAGCGTAAATAACGGTTTAACGACCATGAACATAAAACGTATCATTGACAACAACACACATCTTGTTTGCGCTGCTGCCAATGGAAATACTTATTCAACTCCTCAAGGTGCTAATAACTGGGTGGCTATGACAGGACTTCCGGCAGGACTTAACATTACTTCGCTTGCTTACAACGGAGCAACGTATCTGGGCGCTTATGGTACAGGTGTATACGTTACAACCGATAACTCAACGTGGAGCGCCGATAATACAGGCTTAAGTAATTTGAATGTAACTTCACTGGCTGGAAATGTAACATCGTTGCAACTATTTGCAGGAACAGATGGCGGTGGCATTTTTGAACATGTGTCAGGGTCGTGGACACCAAGAAACACCGGTCTTTCGAGCATGAACATTCTTTCTATTGCTACAGGAAGCATTTGGGTAGTGGCAGGCTATAAAGGTGGTGTTAACGCTTCTTCAAACGGCGGATTGAACTGGCAGGTTCCCGGCACCTTGTTCTACATTCCTGCATTTGCGGATGTAACCAACATTTCATTTTCATCCCTGAGCACCCGCGTTTTTGTTGGAACACCGCACAACTCTTTATACTCGAATGGTACGGCTGAATTTCCTGTTGGAATCAAAGAAAATGTGCTGAATGAAAACGCTTTCGTGGTCTATCCCAATCCTTCAAAAGGAATTTTCACCATTGCCGTAAAAGGAAATGATGTTGTAAAAGAAGTAGAGATCTATAATAGTGTTGGACAACTACAACATGTTTCTGTTTCTCCCGATATTACATTTAATGGAGCTTCCGGAATTTATTTCGCGAAGATAAAAACAGACAAAGGCATTGTTACCAAAAAGCTTGTTATTGAATAAAACGAAAAACCCTGAAGTGAACTTTGTTCTACTTCAGGGTTTTTAATACTTGTCGCTTCGAGCGTGATGGCCTCGACTACGCTCGACCCTGACACGATGGTTACTTTCGTAATTAATATAAAAACTGTTTTATTTCCTGATCTATTCTGGTTAAATCGGGTTTTACGTTCCCTTGATAAAACTGATGAAAATTATCATTCAGCTGATCTACCACTTCAGCGATTTTTTCGTAAGTATATTGCTTTTTGATCTTCGCTTTTGAATTTCCTGTAGTTCTTACAGGCACCCTTGTTCCTTTATTTCTTTCTTTAATATCGGCGAGATACGTTTTGTCAGGAGTATAGTTAAGAGTAACGTTTCCGTTAGCGTCCTTCTCTACATTAATAGGAACATCGTAGGTTGCATCCATAAAATTTTTCTCCTTTACAAAATACGGGAACGGTCCTTTTAACTGATGCCCGTATTTATTTTTAACCACAATAGCCATTTCTTTCACCGGGTTACCAACTTCAATTACTTTCCTGGCCGAATCTTCAGGCACGAAACCTATTGACGAGTTGTAACCGTAATCTCTTTCGGCAAGAAGATAAAATTTTTCATTCATCGTAATCGATGGGTCCACTTTTAATGTTGAATCCACAAATATTCCCGAACGCGCTCCGTTCAATAAACTATCGGAACTATTGCTGAAAATAAAATACACTTTGCAAAAAGTAAATTTATCCTTGTACGCCGCAATGGTATTCATGTTTATAGCATGCTGCTCTTTTTGTTTTTCGAGTGCAAGTACGGTCTTTCCCTGCTTGTTAAGCTCATCAAGCAATGTCTTGTTGGTTTTTAAACGCACAACAAGAGCGCCTTGCTTTAATTCATTAACCTGCCAGGCCGCAACAACATCTTTGCGTTTCCTGAATTTGTCAAATTGTTTAGGGTCTTTATAATCCTCAGGATT
Organism: Bacteroidota bacterium; assembly: GCA_021323535.1. GTDB lineage: Bacteria > Bacteroidota > Bacteroidia > B-17B0 > Aurantibacillaceae > Aurantibacillus. Next base: position 55,114 of record JAJONO010000029.1, on the reverse strand, counting down.
ATGAGACACATTGGCAGGCACAGAACCACCGGTACTATTCTGAGACAGTACAGGCAGGCTGAAAATAATAAGTAACAAACTAACGAGTTTATTTAACGATCGATCCATTTTCACTTTCTTTATTAGTTGGAGAAACAAAACATAGTTCACCTTTACTATTCTCTGCCATTAAAATCATGCCCTGACTTTCTATCCCCTTGATCTTACGTGGCGCCAAGTTTGCAAGCATAATTACTTTCTGGCCAATGATATTTTCAGGCTTATAATACACCGCAATTCCGCTCACAACAGTCCTCACATCAAGTCCTGTATCCAGCGTTAATTTAAGAAGTTTATCGGTTTTAGGAACCACTTCCGCCGCTGTTATAGTGGCCACGCGGATATCCATCGTATTGAAATCATCGAACGTAGTTTCTGCTTTAATGGGCGGGTTTTGCTTCGCTGTAGAAATACTTGCCCTGCTCTTGTCCAGTTTTTCGAGTTGTAGAGCAATTTCAGCATCTTCAATCTTTGAGAATAAAATTGCATTGTCGGCGCCGATCTTATGCCCCGAAGCAATATTGTTCGTGTTTCTCGAAGAGCTCCATTTTAGCGGAGAAAGGTTTAGCAATTCAAACAATTTTTTGCTGGTGAATGGAATAAACGGTTCGCATACAATCGCAAGATTAGCGGCAATCTGTAATGATATGTTCATGATAGTCCTTACCCTGTTCTCATCTGTTTTAATGAGTTTCCATGGCTCTTGTTCGGCGAGATACTTATTTCCAATGCGGGCAAGATTCATCATCTCGGCCAGCGCTTCCCTGAATCTGAATTTCTCTAAAGCTTCTGCAATTTTTTCAGGGGCCTTGGCAACTTCATCCAATACGAGAAGATCGGTTTTAGTATATTCTTTCGCTTCGGGAACGATGCCGTTGTAATTTTTATTGGTGAGTACGATCACCCGGTTCACAAAGTTTCCTAAAATATCTGCAAGCTCACTGTTGTTTTTTGTCTGGAAATCTTTCCACGTAAAATCATTGTCTTTACTCTCAGGTGCATTCGCACAAAGTGTATAACGCAGCACATCCTGCTTGTCTTTAAAATCCTGCAGGTATTCGTGCAGCCACACAGCCCATTTTTTTGAAGTAGAGATTTTATTTCCTTCGAGATTTAAAAATTCATTCGCTGGAACATTATCCGGCAATACAAATTCGCCATGCTCCATTAACATGGAAGGAAAAATGATGCAGTGAAAAACAATATTGTCTTTCCCGATAAAATGAATCAGTCTTGATTCTTCATTCTGCCAGTAATCTTTCCAGGTATCGGGTAATAATTCTTTCGTTGCAGAAATATATCCGATCGGGGCGTCGAACCAAACGTACAGTACTTTTCCATCAGCGCCTTCAACAGGAACAGGGATTCCCCAGTCGAGGTCGCGCGTCATGGCACGTGGCTGTAATCCGTCGCCACTTTCGAGCCAGCTTTTACACTGCCCATAAACGGTCGGTTTCCAGTCGCTGTGTTTTTCGAGATACGCTTTGATCTTCGGTTGAAATTTATCTAAAGGTAAAAACCAGTTCTTTGTACTTTTTAAAACAGGTTTGCTTCCGCTCAGAGTAGAACGCGGTTCAATGAGATCGGTAGCGTTTAACGATGTTCCGCATTTTTCACATTGGTCGCCATAAGCGTTCGGGTTCGCACATTTAGGACAGGTTCCCACAATGTAACGGTCGGCCAGAAATTGTTTCGCGGTTTCGTCGTAATATTGTTCCGTGACCTGTTCAGTAAAACTCCCTTTTTTATAGAGTGTTTTAAAAAATTCGGAAGCGGTTTCGTGATGTATTTTCTTTGAAGTTCTTGAGTAAATATCGAATGAAATACCAAAATCCCTGAAAGCATCATTCATAATGCTGTGGTATTTATCAATGACCTGTTGCGGGGTAATTCCCTCTTCTTTGGCCTTTATGGTAATGCCGCTGCCATGCTCATCGCTTCCACAGATGAATTTGACATCCCGGCCCGAGCTCCTGAGGTAACGTGTGTATATATCGGCCGGCAGGTAGCAGCCCGCCAGGTGTCCAATGTGTACAGGGCCATTCGCGTAAGGTAAAGCTGCAGTAACTAAAGTTCTTTTAAATTTTGAATTCATAATCGGGAAAAAACAAACCTTTCCACAGGCGGTTTGTGTATTGTATCTCTATTTATTAATTTAGTGTAAAGATACTTATAAAAAATGAGTAAAAAAGAAATGTGGAAGCTGATAAGCTTTAAGGGAAAAAAGCCCGGCACACCATATGCCGTGTCGAGTTTGGGACGGTTTGGTGTGATGCGTGATAAGAACAAAGTAGAAGTAAGAAACTTCAAACCTCAGAACGGAGCACACCGTTATAATTTTAAGCTGAATGGTCAATCGCGCGCTATTTTTGTTTACAAGGAAGTAGCCAGGGCCTTTGTAAAACAACCATCGGGAAAACATTCCATGGTTATACGCAAAGATCATGATTATCTTAACTGCAAAGCCGACAACTTAAAATGGGTAACGCCACATGATCACAAAATGCATGTGAGTTATAGTCCAAAATCAGTATCGGCGCGTAAAGCAAAAGCTATTACTATAAGCGGTACCGCTAAGATATTTGATGAGAAAAAAGCGAAGGAAGTAAAAAAAATGATTTGGGATCCAAATCGCACACTTACATTTAAACAGATCGCAAAAAAATTCAGAGTTTCTGAAATGCAGATCTATCGCATAAAAAGCGGTGAGCTGTGGTATCATGTTAAAGTTGACAACGAGCCGGTGACCGAAAAATACAAGCAAAATCTTAAGAACATTGCCCTGCAGGCTAAGGTCAAAAAAAATGTTCCTGCTGCTATGAAAAAACAGGGTAAGAAAGCGCGAAAAGCTCTTAAGAAACTGAACAAACGACAATAAAAATGCTCTCTCCTTCTTATTTAAAAAAGGGCGACACTGTTGTTCTTATTGCTACTGCGAGAAAAACTTCTGTTGAATTGATTCAACCCGCCATTGACATTTTACACGGCTGGGGACTAAAAACCGAACTCGGCCCTCACATTTTTAACGCCTCCAATCAGTTTTCAGGAACCGACGAAGAGCGCACCGAATCGCTTCAATGGGCCCTCGACCATAAAACCGCCAGAGCCATTTTAATTACCGGAGGCGGATACGGAACTGTTAGAATCATTGACAAAGTTAACTTTAAACAATTTCAGAAAAATCCGAAATGGCTCATTGGGTACAGCGATGTTACCATACTTCACAACCGCCTCAAGAATTTAAAAATTTCTTCGCTTCACGCAACAATGGCCTTCCAGTTTCTTCGTAGCCGCGAAGCAACTTTGTCATTGCGTGACGCCTTATTCGGAAAAAAAATTTCATACTCTATTCCTTCGCATGAACTAAACAGAAAAGGAATCGCCGAAGGAGAAATCGTTGGCGGAAATCTTTCCATTCTTTATGCCGTAAGCGGAAGTGTAGATGATATTACCACAAAAGATAAAATTCTTTTTCTCGAAGACCTGGATGAATACTTATACCACATTGACCGTATGATGATGCAACTGAAGCGAAGCGGCAAACTCAAACATCTGAAAGGGTTAATCGTTGGTGGCATGTCGGATATGAAGGACAATACTATTCCGTTTGGAAAAACCGCGGAAGAAATTATTATGGACGCAGTAAAAGAATACAATTACCCGGTGTGTTTTAACTTTCCGGCAGGACATCTTGAAGACAACCGCGCCATTTATTTCGGAAAAAAAGCGAAACTGAACGTTACTAAAAATAAAGTTTCTCTTACTTATATCTAATCTAAAAAAATCCGTGTGAATCAGTGAAATCCGCGGCTCAAAAAATATGATTTGCAAAACAGAAGATAATCTCGACATCTACTACGAAATTCAAGGCAATACCAACGCCAGTGAAACCATCATTTTTCTGAACGGACTTACCCAGTCTACCTTGTCGTGGTTTTTTACGATGCAGTACTTCAAGGACAAATACAAAATTGTTCTGATGGATTTTATTTTCCAGGGACAAAGTTCTAAAAATGCTGAGTGGCGCCCATTCGACCAGCACGCTAAAGACATTACAAAAGTTCTTGATAAAGAAAACATTCGGAAACCTATTGTAATAGGCTTATCATACGGAAGCGCGGTGGCTCAGCATTTCGCCGTGTTGTTTCCTGAACGCGTAAGCAAATTAATTCTGATCTCAAGCTTCGCGCATTCTACTCCGTATTTTGACGCCATTGGATTAGGCTGGGCGCGTGCGCTGGAAGTTGGAGGATATAATTTACTTCTGGATGTTATGCTCCCGAATGTGTTAAGCGAAAGTTATTTCAATAACCCTATCATTCCCATTGAAGCCATGAAGGAAGCGCGCAAAGAAGCCAACCAGAATACCGAAGCTATTCTTAACCTTATGCGTGCCACAAAAGAAAGAGGAGATTACAGGCAGGAACTTAAAAAAATTACAACTCCTACATTGATCATTCACGGAGAAAAAGATCTTCTTATTCTTCCGCACATGGCCAATGAAATTCATCTGAATATTAAAAATTCGAAATTTGTGATCATCCCTTTGGCGGGACATACGCTTAACCTGGAATATGTGCCGGAAGTGTGCGGACATATTATTGAGTTTTTGAAATCATAAGAATGCGATTTCTTACCTTTATCTTTTTATTTATTGCTTTCGGTTTTTATTCGCAGGAAGCAAAGACAGAATTTATTGTAAAGGATTTTAATAGCGACGGAAGTACAGATTCTCTGAAATGGTTTTACGATGGCGGAAGTGGTTTTGGAGGTTATTACTACACCCTTGTAAATGGTAAAACCAAAGAGCGTGTGGAAGTTAATACTTTCGCTTGTTTTTGTCAGATCAACAACGTTATTCTCATTCCTCAATCTTTAAAAAAGAAAGAAAATCAGGGCTTCCTGGATGCTCTCGAAAAGCAAATGCTTCCTGAAAAAAAGCTGCAGGCAGATCCTTCCCTTCAATGGATCCTTGATGGTACAATGTCTTCAAAGGAAATGGCTTCGGGTCCATTTGAAAAAGTTTTTCTGTCACCACCTCAATGGAAAAAATTTCCTCTCTCCGAACCCGGATATTATTCTATGAAGTTAAAAGGCGAATTGCTAAAACGCATGTATCATCCCGAAGAAGGACCTTATAAATGGAAAACTCAGGATGAAGGTTGGGTCGCTTACAACGGAAAAATACATAAGAATCAATTAATGATAGGTCCTTTCTTCAGACCAGCAGATAGTAATTCTGTTTATAAGGCATATATCACCTCGCACGGCGTTGTCATCCAAAAGAAATCGGAATATGCATGGAGTTTTGTAACGGATGCTTATCTCACTGGCGGTCCGGAAAAATTAAGATGGGAGTCTATTAAAAAAGTAAAGCTCGTGGATGCATTTTTGATTGTTGAACAAAGTCTTTCTCCCGACATTTCAACCAATTTATTTTTCATAGATATTGAAAAGGGGAAAGTGGGTAAGTTAAAGATTGAAGGAGTTAATTATGAAATAGATCATGGAACAATAATGATTTCTGATCACGAAGTTAAAAAAACACTTTCTTTAAAAGAATGGTTCAAAAACTGAAGTCTAATTAGTCGAAAAATAATTTACAGTAAATCAAATAAATTATTCACTCCCGGATAACGGTTCACGGTGAATCCTTCGGCATAAGGAACATTGATTGCTCTTCCCCAGATTGACATCTTCCCGTTCAGTTGTTCTAAAAATTCTTTGCTCGAAATTGGCGTTACCGGTTCTTTGGAATCAGGATTGTAAAACTGCGACGAAAAGGCCATAATAGCTTTGTGCTTTAGTTCAATAACATCAGAAATATCCACTACAAAATCAGGATGAATGAAATGATCCTGTATGTAATGATACACCGCTTTTGGTCGCCACGCCTGTTGCGCTTTTCCATCGAGCATTGTTTCAACCTTTGCCAGTCCACTGTAAAAACAGGCATCAGCAACAAGTTTAGCTGCTCTTCCATGATCTGGATGACGATCGCTTACAGCATTACATAAAACAATTTCGGGCTGGTGTTTACGGATCTGCTCAATTACTTTTCGCTGATGCGTTTCATCGCTTTGAAAAAATCCATCTTTAAAATCGAGTTGCGTTCTGAAACTTACATTCTGAATCTTTGCCGCGTTCATTGCTTCCTTGGTACGAAGCTCGCCGCTGCCCCGCGTGCCTAGTTCGCCACGTGTAAGATCAAGAATGCCGGCTTTTTTTCCGAGAGCAATATGCTTAAGAATGGTGCCGCTGCATGAAAGTTCAACATCGTCGGGGTGAACGCCGATAGCAAGAATATCTACTTTCATTAGGATTGAGAATTTATTTTTTTAGTAAGGTCGTTGATCTTATCGTTCAGTTTAGGAAGGCTGCGAAAGAGTACATAACTTCTTCTGAAATCGGAAATGCTGAAGGCCGGAGAGCCCTGAACAATTTCTCCTTCTTTTTCAATGCTTGTGGCAACGCCCGCTTGCCCTGCAATTTTAACGCCGTCGGCAATTCTGATATGTCCAACTACGCCCACCTGAGCAGCGATCATACAATTTTTTCCAACCTTTGTAGAACCCGCCACGCCTGTTAATCCCGCGATAACGGTATTGTTACCAACTTCAACATTATGTGCTATCTGAACAAGATTATCGAGTTTCACGCCTTTGCGTAAAATGGTAGATCCCATCGTAGCGCGGTCGATGGAGCTGTTAGAACCAATCTCCACATGATCTTCAAGAATAACATTTCCTATCTGTGGGACCTTTTCAAACACTTCACCTTGTGTGTTCGGTGCAAAACCAAATCCGTCGCTACCAATTACGGTGTTCGAATGAACGATACAATGTTTCCCGATCTTACATTCGTGATACACTTTTACTCCGGGAAATAAAGTGGTGTTATCGTCAATCTCACAGTTATCTCCAACATAAACGTTAGGATATAATTTTACGTTGTTCCCGATCTTTACATTTTGTCCTACATAAGCAAAAGCGCCTACGTAACAATCCTTACCCAGCTTTGCGGTTTCATGAATAAAACTTGGCTGCTCAATTCCCGTCTTTGTTCCTTTCATTTGCTCATACATCTGCATCAGTTTTGCAAAAGATTCGTAGGCGTTCTCAACACGAACAAGCGTACATGTTGATTTTACTGCCTTATCAAGAACAAAAGAATTATTTACCAATACAATGGTCGCGTCGGTTGTATAAATATAATTGTTGTATTTAGGATTGGCCAGGAATGCCATGGTTCCGGGGGCGCCCTCTTCAATTTTAGAGATGTTATTTATTTTCGCGTCTTTATCTCCTTCAACTGTTCCATTGAGGATTTGCGCGATCTGTTGGGCCGAAAATTCCATAGTAATTTAGTCTTATAAAAGTAGGAAATTAATGGGAAACCTGATTCAGAATCTCCAAATATTTTTGTTTTTCGGAGGACCAGTTCAGCTCCTTTGCGGCAATGGACGTATTGTTTTTAAATTCGTTTAAAAGAGCCGAAGAAAATAAACGGTTAATGGTTTCTGCAATGTGTTTAGGATCGTGCGAATCAATGAAAATACCCACCTGGTAGTATGAAATGATGCGTTCAATTTCCGGCAATCGTGTGGCAAGAATAGGAACGCCAGCCTGCAGGTAATCGAAAATTTTATTCGGGAGGCTATTGTAATAATTCGGATTTGTATTCTTATCAATGCTTATTCCCAAATCGGCATGAAGCGTGTAATTTATCAGTTCTGCTTTCGGAATTTTTTTAATCAGCCGAACTTTCCCCTCCAGATTGTTTCTTCGCGCCCGTTCCTCCAGTAATGGCCACACATCGCCCCCTCCAATGATCAGCAGCAGTGTATTCTCAACATATTGCATGGCATCCACCAGCTCCTCGGCGCCCCTGTCAATATTAATACCCGCGCCCTGCAACATGATTATCTTTTTATCCTCAGGCAGATTCAGTTCCTTTTTCGTGAGGGGTTTTACTTCCACCGGAGCGGGAATGTTTCTTATCACATTAAATTTTGTTTTGTATTTCTCCTCGAAAATGCGCGCAATACTGTGATTTACCGTAATACAGGTTTTTAATTTCGGAACTATCCTTCTCTCCAATCGTTGCCAGATCTTTCTTTTAAAAGGCGAATGCAACAGTTCGGGAACATCGCAGAACAATTCGTGGCTGTCGTAAACCAGTGGAATTTTCTTCCATTTAGATACAAGATAGTTGGGCCACAGAGTGTCGAGATCGTTGGCGAATAATAAATCGGCTTTTGCGGACCAGAGTTTAAAAAAAAGACGAAGATTAAAAAAGAAGTAAAATGCCGGCCCCTTTATGAAAAACAACTTCATACGGATGGCTTTAAAGGGCCAGTGAGGAAGCGCCATAGAGCCAGGAAGTTCGCGCCCTATAAGAACCACCTCGTATCCCGATTCCATGAGTACCTGGCAGGTTTTATTGACCCGGTTGTCGGTCACAAGGTCGTTGATAACGCTTACTACTGCTATCTTTTTTCTTATAACCAAAGTGTGTTGATAACGAGCTAAAGATAGAAATATTACCCCGAATATATTATTTAATTTTGCTTTCAATGTCACTCATCAGAGAGAAACAAAAGCTCAGATCCTTCAACACATTTGGCATTGAAGCCAGTTGTGATTTTTTCACCGAAATAAATTCAATCGACGAATTTAAAACGCTTGTTAATACCGAAACGTATAAAAACAACGCGAAACTCATCATTGGCGGCGGGAGCAACCTTCTTTTTACGAAAGATTTTAGCGGACTAGTGATCAAAAACAATCTCAAAGGATTGGAAATTGTGAGTGAAGATGCTGAGACCGCGACTGTAAAAGTGGGTGCAGGGGAAGTGTGGCACGACTTTGTGATGTGGTGCATTGACAAAAATTTTTGTGGATTAGAAAACTTATCGCTCATTCCAGGGTGCGTAGGTGCCAGTCCAATGCAAAACATTGGCGCTTATGGCGTCGAGATAAAAGAAGTATTCAAGGAATTGGAAGCTTATGATATGGTAACTGCCGAAAAAAGAATTTTTACGAAAGAAGAGTGTCATTTCGGTTACCGTGAGAGTGTATTCAAGCGGGAGTACAAAGACAAATACCTGATCGCTTCGGTGGAGTATGTTCTTACAAAAAATCCGAAAGTGAATGTTTCTTACGGCGCTATCACTTCTGAACTTGAAGCAGCAGGTGTTAAATTTCCAACGATAAAAGATGTTTCGGAAGCAGTGATCCGGATCCGGAAAAGTAAATTACCCGATCCTGCAGAAACAGGAAATGCCGGAAGTTTTTTCAAAAATCCCGAGATATCTAAAGAAAAACACGATCAGTTAAAAAGAGATTTTCCTGAAATAGTTTCTTATCCCCTTCCTTCCGGGAATTTTAAACTCGCTGCTGGGTGGCTCATTGAACAATGCGGACTGAAGGGCCATGAACACAAGGGAGCCGCGGTTCACACCAAACAGGCCCTTGTTCTTATCAATAAAGATCACGCCACCGGCAAAGCCGTTTTTGAGCTTTCGGGTTATGTTATGCAGAAAGTATTTGATAAATTTGGAGTAACACTCGAAAGAGAAGTGAACATCATTTAATCCCCGTTCATTCCCGGATGAATTTTTTGTTTTTATATACCGAACTGGCCGATTATTTCATTAACTGCTGCGAAGAATTATCAACTCACGGAACAGTTCATATCATACGCTGGCCTGTAAACAAAGAAGCGCCTTTTAGATTTCAGTTTTCTGATAAATTAAAAATCTACGATAAGCAAAGTTATTCTTTCGAACAGCTTATTACACTTGTATCACAGATCAAGCCTGATATTATTGTTTGCAGCGGGTGGATCGACAAGGATTATCTCAAACTTGTAAAACCTTATTTCGGAAAAATTCCAACCGTGGTTGCCTGCGATACACATTGGAAAGGCACGATGAAACAACGACTCGCTACTTTTTTGAGCCCCTTCTTTTTAAAGAACCGCTTCTCTCACGCCTGGGTTCCGGGCCAGCCCCAATACAATTACGTAAGGAAACTTGGCTTCAGTGAAAAGAATACGAAGAGAGGATTTTATTGCTGCGATCTCAACAAATTCAATTCGGTTTACGACAGAACCATTGAATCAAAGCGAAACAATTTTCCTAAACGGTTTTTATATGTTGGGAGGTATTACGACTTTAAAGGAATTACCGATCTGTGGCAGGCATTCATTGAACTCGACAAAGAAAATGTTTCCGAATGGGAACTCTGGTGCCTTGGCGCCGGAAGCATTGAGCCTGTTCAGCATCCTAAGATCAGGCATTTTGGTTTTGTGCAGCCCAAGGACCTTGAACCTATTCTTGCCCAAACGGGTATTTTTATTCTTCCAAGCCGATTCGAACCCTGGGCCGTGGTGGTTCAGGAATACGGCGCGGCGGGCTTTCCGCTTTTACTAAGTAACGAGGTAGGCGCAAAAGATACTTTTCTTGAAGAAGGAAAGAACGGCTTTTCGTTTCAGAAAGAAAACGTTAAAGAGTTGAAGGATGCATTGAAAAAGATAATATCTTTAGATGATCGCAGTTTGTTGCAAATGTGTGATTACAGCCATGTGACTGCTCAAAAGATCACCCCCGTAAAATGGTCCGAAACCGTAATTGAAATACACAATGAATACAGAAAAAAATAAGATCCTCGTAACCGGCGGCGCTGGAAATATTGCAAGCGCGCTTATTGAGAAGCTGATCAGCGACGAAAATAATTTTGTTGTCATCGTTGATAATCTCTCAACAGGATTAATGAGCAAGCTCCCTTCTGAAGAAAACAAAAACTGGAAGTTCATTAAGGCCGATGTAAACATCACCCAGGATATTGCCAGCGTAATGTATTCTTATAATTTTGATTACGTGTTCCACTTCGCCGCGGTAGTTGGTGTTCAACGCACGCAGGAAAACCCGGTAAGCGTACTGAATGATATTGACGGCATCAAAAATATTCTTACTCTTTCAAAGAATTCTTCTGTAAAACATGTTTACTTCGCCTCAAGTTCCGAAGTGTATGGCGAACCAGTGGAACTTCCGCAGAACGAACATAAAACACCTCTTAATTCACGCGTGCCTTACGCCGTGGTAAAAAATGTAGGCGAATGTTTTTTCAGAAGTTACTGGCAGGAATATAATTTATCATACACGATATTTCGTTTCTTCAACACATATGGTCCAAATCAAAGCACCGATTTTGTTGTATCGCGTTTCCTGGAAGCAGCTTTGAAAAATAACGACATTACACTTTACGGCGACGGTTCACAGACCCGCACATTCACGTACGTGGAAGACACTGTAGATGTATGCTACAAAATATTTAAGGACCGCCTGTTGGTAAACGACGTGATCAATGTTGGAAACGATGAGTTAATGTCGATCAAGGATCTTGCAAACCTGGTTATAAAACTGACAGGTTCTTCCTCCAAAATAATTTATTTACCGCCTTTGAAAGAAGGGGATATGACACGTCGTCAGCCTGACAATTCGAAGATGAAAGAAATTCTGAACAAAAAACTGATCACCATTGAAGAAGGAATAAAACGAATGATAAAGGACAAACGTTTTCTTGATTCAGTGAATATGAAATAACATGTGCGGCATCACAGGGATCATAGCTGGTAAATTCGCTTCCGAAAAACGCGAAAGCATTGTTAAAGCAATGAATAAAACACTTTCGCACCGCGGGCCCGATAATGATGGAACCTGGGGAGCAGATGACGCGTGTTTTGGTCACCGACGCCTCTCAATCATTGATTTAAGTGTAGAAAGCAACCAGCCTTTTTTTTCGAACGATAAACGTTATGTGATTGTTTACAACGGAGAACTTTATAATTACCGCGATTTAAAATTAGAGCTTCAAAGGTCGCAACACGGCACGTCACAACTTCCCTACTTTTTTAAAACAAATTCAGATACTGAGGTTGTACTCGCCGCATACATTCGTTGGGGAAATGATTGTCTGCGTTACTTTAACGGTATGTATGCTTTTGCCATTTATGATACCGTTGAGAAAAAAACATTCATTGCGCGCGATCGTCTTGGTGTAAAACCACTATATTATTATTATGGCGACGAAGCATTTATGTTTTCGAGTGAGATCCGTCCTATCCTTCATTCGGGAGTAAAAACATTTTCACTTAACAAGGAAGTACTCGCTGAGTATTTCATGTATCAAACCGTTCTTGCACCAAACACGATCGTTAAGGGAATAAAAATGCTCATGCCCGGACATTATCTCGAATTTAAAGATAACAAGGCAAGCGTCGCTGAATACTACTCGGTTAATTCAGCTTCTACTATCAGCGAAGAACTTTCCTACAAGCAAATTTGCGATAGGGTAAGTGAATTGCTTGCTCTTTCTGTTCAGCAGCGTTTAGTGGCCGACGTTCCTTTCGGCGCGTTTTTATCGGGAGGGATTGATTCCAGCGCCGTTGTAGGTTTAATGAGCAAGGTAAGTTCAGAAAAGATCAGAACATTTAATGTGAATTTTGATGAAAGTGAATTCTCCGAATCAAAATACGCGAAGATCATTGCGCAGAAATTCAACACCGAACATCACGAAATAAAATTAACTCCTGATAATTTTCTTCAACAATTACCGGAAGCATTAGCCGCAATGGATCACCCAAGTGGTGATGGCCCCAACACATACATTGTTTCAAAAGCTACCAAACAAGCCGGAATAACTATGGCGCTAAGTGGGATTGGCGGAGATGAACTCTTTGCCGGTTACGACGTATTCAAACGAATGGATGATTTGAAGAAAAAAGCCTGGTTGAATTCTGTTCCTCAATTTGCAAGGAAAATGGGAGGAAGTATTATAAAGAAAAAAAGAAATTCGGTGAGCGGAAATAAAATTGCTGAATTGTTAAGTGAATCAAAAATTACATTTAACTCGGCTTATCCTCTCGTAAGAACAGTTTTTACAAAACCGGAACTGGCTTCTCTTGTAAAAAAAACAAACGCGTTTGATCAGATGGAGAAAATAATTTCAGAAGTTCCCCAAAAGAAAGATCATTTACTCAGCGCAGTTTCTATTGCAGAGATCAATACTTATTTACAAAATGTTTTACTTCGCGACACTGATCAGATGAGCATGGCCGTAGCACTCGAAGTACGGGAACCTTTCCTGGATTATAAGCTTGTTGAATTTGCCCTGAGTGTAAACGACGAACATAAATTTCCACACACGCCTAAAAAATTACTGACCGATAGTTTGGGCGACCTTCTTCCAAGAGAAATAATCGACCGTCCTAAAATGGGATTCACATTACCATGGGCTCATTGGTTAAAAAACGAATTGAAATCTTTCTGCGAGAAAAATATTTCCGAATTGGCTCAGATGGATTTTTGTCACGGTACGCAGGTAAAAAACTTATGGGATCGCTTTTTAAATAACGACCCGACTGTTACCTGGAGCCGTGTATGGCATTTAGTGGTTCTTAATAACTGGTTAAAGCAAAACAAGATCAGCCATCAGTAAAAAACAAAAAATAGTCATTCTCATCGACTGGTATTTACCTGGAACGAAAGCCGGTGGGCCTGTAAGATCCATCTATTCTCTTGTCACGTTACTCAAAGATCATTTCGATTTTTACATTGTTACTTCCAATACGGATCTTGGAAACGATAAACCCTATTCCGGCATTGAACCAAACAAATTGTTTGAAAGGGAAAATGTTCACTATCATTATTTTTCAAAGGAAAACCAGACTGGTCCAAACATTATTAAACTCATCACTGAGATCAGTCCCGACCTTATTTACCTGAACAGTTTGTGGTCCTACGACTTTTCAATAGCCATTGTTCGAGCTAAAAAGAAAAACTTAATCAAGGCCCCTCTCCTGCTCGCCCCTCGTGGTATGCTCAGCAAAGGCGCTATGGGCTTAAAATCGCTGAAAAAAGTTGGTTTTCTCACCGTAGCTAAATTGGCGGGTTGGTATAATAACGTTCATTTTCACGCCACCAACGAGCAGGAAAAAAGTGATATACTCAGGCAATTTAAAAAAGCTGAAGTTTCTATTGCCGCAAATGTAAACTCCGGTTCTGTAGTACAGGTTCCTAAGGCAAAAAAAGAAAATCACATTAAATTATTTTATTTGTCGCGCGTGGCGCGTGTGAAAAATCTGCATTTCGCTCTGGAGGTTTTATCTTTTATAAAAAACGGGCTCAATATTGAATATGATATTTACGGTAATATTGAAGACAGAGAATATTGGGCAGAATGTGAAACGATCATTAAAACACTTCCTTCTAATATTAAAGTGACGTACCGGCAAGAACTACAATTCAATGAGGTGCAAAGCATGATCGCTTCTTATCACGCGTTGTTTCTTCCTACACTTAATGAAAACTTCGGGCATTCCATAGTAGAAAGTCTGTTGTGCGGCTGTCCTGTTATCATCAGCGACCAGACACCCTGGAACGATGTTGAAAATAATAACGCGGGCTTCCCTGTTTCTCTGGATAACAAAATAGGATTTGTGAATGCGATCAAGAGTCTGACCGTATTGAATAATGAAGAATTTACAGCTAAAAGTAACGCTGCAATTAAGTATATTAGCGAAAAATTAAACATTGGAAAAAGCATAGAACAGTATAAAAAGTTATTTAATGACGCAACTAAAAACTGATCTTTCTTCGTTTAACAACGACTGGTACAAACCGGGTGGCACTCTGTTTAAGAGAGCGCTCTGGTATTTTGTCAGCGCGTATTTTTTTAAGTCGTCGTTTCCGTTCTATGGATTTAAAAGGTTTCTGCTTCGTTCTTTCGGAGCAAAAGTGGGAAAGGATGTTACCATTAAACCACACGTATCCATCAAATATCCCTGGAAATTAGTTGTAGGAGATCATGTCTGGATCGGTGAGCAGGTGTGGATCGACAACCTTGCGAAAGTAACTTTAAAAGATAATTCTTGCGTTTCCCAGGGCGCCATGCTGCTTTGCGGAAACCACAATTATAAACGCTCTACATTCGATCTTCTCATTGGGGAAATTACACTGGAAGAAGGCGCCTGGGCCGGTGCACAGACTACGGTTTGTCCTGGCGTACGCTTAGGCAGTCACAGTTTACTCACTGTTGGAAGCGTTGCCACAAAAAGTCTTGAAGCTTATTGGATTTACCAGGGAAACCCTGCGCAGAAATTAAAGATAAGGGAGATTAAGAGTTAAGCCTTACAGACTTCGCCAAAGTTCAGTTACGAAATTCGTGTGGCACTTTGGCGAAGTCTGTAAAACTATCCCTTCTCATCAATCCTCTCGATCTTCGTAACCCCTTTTACTTTTTTGAGATTATCGATGAGATGATTTAAATGTTTTGTATCGTGAACATAGATCATGATGGTTCCTTCGAACATTCCACCATCCGTATCAAAATTAATAGAACGCATGTTCACGTTGTTTTCATTCGAAATAACTTTTGTGATGTTATTTACCAAACCGATTTCATCTGTACCAATAATCTTAATTCCGGCAAGGAAAGAGATCATCTGGTCGTTCATCCATTTTGCTTTTACAACACGATATGCGTAGTTAGAAAGTAGCTTGATCGCGTTCGGGCAATTCACGCGATGAATTTTAATTCCTTCGTTAATGGTAATAAATCCAAACACATCGTCGCCTGGAATCGGGTTACAACATGGCGATAATTTATAATCCAGCTTCTGCATGTCGTCGCCAATTACCAGCATATTGCTGCTGCCCCGCGCATTGGTAACCAACTGTTCCAGTTTGGGTGCATCGCCTTTTTTCTGCTGGGGCTTAACCGGATTTTCCTTGTGCTTAATAAAAGCTTTTATTTCTTTTACGTCAACATTTCCCAATGCGGCTCGGTAAAATAATTCCTGCGACGAAGGCACTTTCAGGAAATGACAGAAATCGTTAACGTTCTGTAAGGTAAAATCAATTTTATGTTTATAGAATTTACGCTCAAGGATCTCTCTTCCCTCTTCAGCAACTTTCTTACGTTGTTCCTTGAGGCTATTCTTAATTTTTGATTTCGCTTTCGCGGTAATTACATAATTGAGCCAGTCTTCCTTCGGAGTTTGTTTATTGCTGGTAAGAATTTCAACCTGATCGCCACTTTTTAATTCGTGACTTAACGGAACTAATTTATGATTTACTTTGGCGCCAATGCAATGCTCTCCCACCTTCGTGTGAATCTCAAATGCAAAATCCAAAGCCGTTGCACCAACAGGCAAAGTTTTCATATCTCCTTTCGGAGTGAAAGAAAAAATTTCATCGCTGAAAAGATTGAGTTTGAAATCATCAATAAATTCCAAAGCGTTCGGATCG
Source organism: Bacteroidota bacterium (assembly GCA_021323535.1). Lineage (GTDB taxonomy): Bacteria > Bacteroidota > Bacteroidia > B-17B0 > Aurantibacillaceae > Aurantibacillus. The sequence continues at coordinate 38,763 of JAJONO010000029.1, read as the reverse complement.
GGATTTTCGAGCATCTCGCGGATACGCAATAACCAGCTTTCAAGTTTGCTTTCTTTATCGGCCGCGCTATCCTTATATTTCCAGTGAGCCGCATAACCATTCTCTGCCAGATCATCCATTCTAAGAGTTCGGATCTGTACTTCAACCCATTTCCCTTCCGGGCCCATTACGGTGGTGTGCAGACTTTCGTACCCGTTACTTTTCGGCGTGCTTATCCAATCCCGAAGGCGATCAGGACTTGGATGATAAAAATCGGTGATGATCGAATACACTTTCCAGCAATCCGATTTTTCCTGATCATAAGGCGTATCTATCACAATGCGGATGGCAAACAAATCATAGATCTCTTCAAAGAGAACACCTTTTGTTTTTACTTTATTGTAAATGCTGAAAATAGATTTTGGTCGTCCGAATATTTTAAATTTAAATCCCTGTTCAACCAGAATTTCTTTTAAGGGCTCAATAAATTTCTGGATGAAACGCTTTCTTTCCGGTTCTGTTTCTTTGAGTTTTACAGCAATATCGTAATACGCTTCCGAATCTGTATATTTTAATCCAAGGTCCTCGAGTTCTGTTTTAATAGTGTTTAATCCGAGCCTGTGAGCAAGCGGCGCGTACAGGAACAGGGTTTCACTCGCGATTTTGATTTGCTTGTCGCGTTTCATATGCTCCAGCGTGCGCATATTATGAAGACGATCGGCAAGTTTGATGAGGATCACGCGAATATCCTCGCTCATGGTGAGGAGAACTTTCCTGAAATTTTCTGCCTGAATAGACGATGTATTATCTATTACACCCGAAATTTTTGTAAGTCCGTTAATGATCTGGGATACTTTTTCCCCGAACAAACCGCGAATGTCTTCGAGTGTAAGATCGGTGTCTTCTACCGTATCGTGAAGTAACGCGCAAACAATTCCGGTTGAACCAAGTCCGATCTCTTCTGCACAGATCTGCGCCACCGCGATCGGGTGATAAATATAAGGTTCTCCACTTTTACGGCGCATTTCTTTGTGTGCTTCAACAGCAACCTCAAAAGCTTTACGCACGGTTTCCTTATCACCTTTTTCGAGGCGACGTTTACAGGCTTTAATTAAAAGTTTATAGCGGTTTAAGATTTCTTTACGTTCCGCTTCTAAATCAATTTGCATAACAGGACAGTCTCGGGATTGAGACCTTTAAGTTAAGGATTTGAAAGGAGATTTAAAAGTGGTTTTTGAATCCTTATAATACTAACTGTCATCCCGCAGCGCCTTCGCTAAAGCTTCAGCGTCCGAAGGAGGCACGAGGGATCTGGGCTTTTGAGGTAGTAAAAAAACAGATCCTTCCTTCGTCAGGATAACAGTTCCTGTTGTGATAGCTTATCTTAAGAAGTGATCAAAACAACTTCAGGTACGTCCCGGAGGTCTTCGCCTCATGGTCGAGGAGCCACTGTTTGCGCCATAATTCGCCGGCATAGCCAGTGAGGCTACCATCAGTTCCAATGACGCGGTGGCAGGGTACTACTATGGCAAAAGGGTTTTTACCGTTGGCAGAAGCAGCCGCCCGTATGCTTTTCTCATCGCCAAGTTGCCTGGCCATCTGGAGATAAGAAATGGTTTTTCCAAAATCAATTTTAGTAAGTTCAGTCCATACTTTCTTCTGAAAATCGGTTCCTTCAAATTGCAATGGGAGGTTAAATTGTTTCAGTGTTCCGTCGAAATAAGCCTGTAGTTGGTGATGCGCCTCCATGATCAGTTTTGTCTGCGGACCTTCTTCTTTTTTTGAATAGCCTTCGTTCCGGAATAAAAACGCGTAGATGAAATGCTCATCGTAACGTATTTCTAAATCTCCAACCGGTGAATTGTAATAACTGTAATTGAACATTCTCTTAAATCTTTCCTTTCACAATTTCTTCTACAACTGCAGGGTCAAGCAACGTAGATGTATCTCCGAGATTGCTTACATCGCCCTCTGCAACTTTTCTGAGAATGCGTCGCATGATTTTTCCGCTTCGTGTTTTCGGTAATCCGTTTACGATCTGAATTTTATCAGGCTTCGCAATCGGACCAATAATTTTGTTGACTGTATTTAAAATTTCTTTTCTTATTTCATCATGTGACCGTGAACTTTTTGGCACAATGCAATACGCGTAGATGCCTTGCCCTTTGATATCGTGAGGATAACCCACAACAGCAGATTCCACCACTTCTTCACATTCGTTGATGGCGCTTTCTACTTCAGCAGTTCCGATACGGTGGCCGCTTACGTTTATCACATCGTCGACGCGACCTGTAATTCTGTAATAACCGTCTTCATCGCGTTTACAGCCATCACCGGTAAAATATAAATTACTGTAGGTTGCGAAATAGGTTTGCCTACAACGTTCGTGATCGCCATAAGTAGTTCTGATAATAGACGGCCACGGAAACTTAATACAAAGGTTCCCTTCCACTCCATTTCCTTCAATAATTTTTCCTTTGTCATCTACCAATACAGGCTGAACGCCCGGTAAAGGCAGCGTAGCGAATCCCGGTTTTGTTTTTGTAATATTTGCCAGGGGAGAAATTAAAATTCCTCCTGTTTCGGTTTGCCACCAGGTATCAACGATGGGACATTTTTCTTTTCCAATATTTTTATGGTACCACTGCCAGGCTTCCTCATTAATAGGTTCCCCAACGCTCCCAAGAACTTTAAGCGAGCTTAAACTATGTGGTTTCACGAAGTCCAAACCAGCAGCCTCCAAGGCTCGAATAGCAGTTGGAGCCGTATAAAACACGTTTACCTTAATTTTGTCGACTACGTTCCAGAATCTTCCGGCATCTGGATAATTTGGAACACCCTCGAAAATAACAGAGGTTGCTCCGGCAAGAAGCGGACCGTAAGTAATGTAAGAGTGCCCGGTGATCCAGCCCACATCGGCGGTGCACCAGTAAATTTGTCCGGGCTCGTATTGAAACACATTTAGAAAACTGTAGCAGGTGTAAACCATGTATCCCCCACAAGTATGCACAACACCTTTTGGTTTCCCGGTGCTTCCTGAAGTATAAAGAATGAAAAGCGGATCTTCACTGTCCATAATTTCTGCGGTGCAAACCGTTTCCTGTTTTTTTACTTCGGTCTCCCAATCATGATCGCGTCCGTTTAACATGTTCACTTTTCCATTGATACGTTTATAAACGAGCACGTTGGTTACAGAAGGACAATCTACGAGAGCTTCATCCACGGTTGCTTTCATCGGAATCTGCTTATTGCCACGGTATGCTCCATCACTGGTAAGAACTACTTTGCAGCTGCTGTCGTTAATGCGATCCTTGATAGACTGGGCGCTGAATCCCCCAAACACCACCGAGTGAACCGCACCAATACGGGCGCAGGCCAGTAAAGCGTACACCGCTTCAGGAATCATTGGTAAATAAATGCAAACGCGGTCGCCCTTTTTAACGCCAAAACTTTTTAAAACGTTGGCGAGGCGACACACTTCATCGTGCAGTTTCTGATACGTGATTTCACGAACAGGTTTTCCGATCTCGTTTTCTTCGAAGTAAAAAGCAACATCTCTGGCCTTGGTGGCAAGATGACGATCGATGCAATTCTCCGTGATATTCAGTTTTCCGTTAATGAACCATTTTATATCGGGGCTCGTAAAGTTCCATTCAAGGACCTTGTCCCATTTCTTCTGCCATTCAAAATGTTCCGCCACCGAAGCCCAGAATCTTTCAGGATCTTTAACACTTTCTTCGTAAGCTATATTATATTCTTCCAGGTTCTTTATCTGCATAGGTTTAGCCTTTGATATGAAGGATCCTCCAATGAAAACAGGTTATGGAAACAGGATCCGGGTGAATCAAAGATAGCTATTTTGTGAACAATTACCTTGTTAAAAACAGGTATTGAAATAATTCGGTAATTCAAAAATTGGAACTAAATTTAAACATGATTAAAAATTACTATTTATCACTTGCGCTTGTATGCGCCGTTATTTTAACTTCATGTTATCCGGCCAGAAAATATGATGAGCTGAATGACAAATATAAAGCCTGCGATACTGAATTAGCTGCTCTGAAAAAATCGGCCCAGGAAAATGAAGTGAAGCTCGCGGAATTAAAAGAGCAGATGACCAAAAACGAAAAAGAAAACATTGGTCTTAAACGCGATACTACCATTATTGGAAGTAACTACCGTAACCTGACTTCGAAATACGACAAGCTCGATCAGTTGAATCAATCTTTAATGGATCGTCTCAATAAGCTCTTGGCAGGAAGCGCCAGCGATAATGCTAAACTCAGCGGCGATCTTCAGCTCACCAAAGAAGCCTTATTGAAAAAAGAAGACGAGCTCAAAGCGCTTGAAGCAAAACTTTTAAAACAGAAAGCCGAACTGGACGAATTGGCTGCCCAGTTAAAATCACGCGAAGCACGTGTTGCAGAACTTGAAGATATTCTCCGTAAAAAAGATCAGGCCGCAGCCGATCTTAAAAAGAAACTCAGCGATGCGCTTCTTAATTTTGAAGGAAAGGGTTTAACAGTAACCCAGAAGAACGGAAAAGTATATGTGAGTATGGATGAAAGTCTTCTCTTCGCCAGCGGAAAAACCAACGTGGAAGCGCGCGGTGTTGAGGCCCTTAAAAATGTAGCGAAAGTATTGGAAAGCAGTACCGACATCAACGTGATGGTAGAAGGTCATACCGACGATGTGCCTATGAAGGGCGCCGGCGAAATTAAAGACAACTGGGATCTGAGTGTGATCCGTGCCACTTCGGTTACAAAAATTCTTTTATCAAACGCTAAAATAGATTCTCATAGAATTACAGCAGCGGGTCGTGGCGAATTCTTTCCCTTAGATCCTGCAAAAACGCCTGAAGCGCGTAAGAAAAACAGAAGGACTGAGATTATTCTTACTCCGAAGTTAGATGAGCTTTTAAAAGTTTTAGGGAATAATAATTAAAGATATTCTATTTTTTTAGCCGCAGATTAGCGCTGATTTTCGCAGATTTATCTGTGTAAATCTGTGGAATCTGCGGCTCTTTTATTTCAATTTATCATTATCCAAATGCCTCGTACTATCTCTCTTCGTTTTTTTATCGAGATTCTTTTTTAAGGCTTCGTCTAAATCAATTCCGGTTTGGTTAGCAATGCAGATGAGCACGAACAAAACATCAGCAAGTTCGTCATCCAGTTTCTTTGCTTTATCACTTTCTTTCTCGCTCTGTTCTCCGTAGCGGCGCGCCATGATCCTGGCCACCTCGCCAACTTCTTCCATGAGCATAGCTGTATTGGTGAGTTCGTTAAAATAACGAATGCCGTATTGCTTTATCCATTGGTCAACAAGTTTCTGTGCTTCCGAAATTTCCATGTTAATTGGTGCTTACGATACGTATGGTAGGGGGAAGTTTTATTTTATGAGTCTCAAAAGCTTTATAAATCTGGTAATACAATTCACTTGTAACCTGGGCCGTATCCCCCGGCAAACAATACGGACGAACCGTTACAGCCACTGAGCCATCGGCCACTTTACCAATAAAAATTCCGGGTTCAATATCTTTGATCACTTTTTCATTGGCATCAAGAACATTATGAATCACTTCCTTCACTTTGTCAATGCTATTATCATTACTCACCATCAATGCAATTTCGGTACGAAGATTTCCGAAGCGTGTCGTGTTAACAATGGTTCCATTCGATAAGGGTCCATTCGGAAGAATTACTGTTTTATGATCGCCTGTCAATAAAATAGTGTTGAAGATCTGAATCTCTTTTACTTCACCGGTTTGTCCCTGCGCTTCAATGCTATCGCCAACTTTAAAGGGTTTAAAAATGAGGATAAGCACGCCTCCTGCAAAATTGGAGAGTGACCCTTGTAGAGCCAGGCCAATAGCGAGACTGGCGGCACCGAGAATGGTCACGAAACTGGCGGTTCCTATTCCCATCATTCCTGCTACAGTAACAATAAGAATGATCTTTAATCCAATGCTTAGAAGGCTTTTCAGGAAGGTACGGAGACTGATCTCCAGTTCCTTTTTTATCATGGCTTTTTCGGCGAGAATAGCGATGCGTTTCACGACCCAGAGCCCAATCAGAAGAACAATAATGGCTGCAATTACTTTCGGTGTATACTCCGCCAGGCTGTTCACAAAACTGTCAAACCAATCGCTGAGACGGGAATGATGTTCGGCAATCTTTTCTTTTACATTCGGAATCAGACTTTTTACTCCTGCAGTTGTATCTAAAAAATAAAACATAAGAAAATTTTTTTACCTTCACAAAGCTATTAAAAACATGCGTAATTGCTTCATAATAGTTTTCATTTTATTTACGGCGCTTTCAAGGGGCCAGACCCGCACCGATTCTACTACAGCGGTTGCAGATACCACAGCAAAAAAGGGCCCTGTAAGAAACTGGGATACTACCAGATACCAGAAGTTTGATTATGTCCTGATCGTTGGAATTTATCAGCAGTACCGAAATTTTAGTAATGAATTCAAGCAACTCATCAATAAAGATACACTCGGTTTATCATCGCATGTTTACGTAGCCGAATCGCAATTGAACAGTGGTATTGTGTTTAATTATGATAAGTTCCAGATTTCGTTCGGAACAAGAAGTTCGCCTCAAAGCGAAAGCGCGAAAAAAGGGTATACTAAAACATTCAATATCGGATTTAACTTTGGTGATAATCGCTGGGTATCGGAAAGTTATTACAGAAGGTTTACTGGGTTTTATAATTCAAGCACCGGAAATTTTGACACGACATTCAAAAAAACAGGCGATTATTACTTACTTCCAAATCTTAAAAGCAGCCTGTTCAGTTCGCGCGCCATGTACTTTACGAATTTTGAAAAATTTTCATACAAATCAGGATTCGGTTGTAACTATCGTCAACTGAAGAGTGCCTTCACCTGGATCATTGGGGCCAGTTTTAATGTTTATACTCTCAAGAGCGACAGCTCTGTTATTCCTATGAAAGCTCGCCCTCTCTTCAACGATTATGGCGGATTAAAAGGATTTCAATCTACAAATATAGGTATGAATTTTGGCGCGGCTGGTACGCTTGTATTATTCAAAGCCTGGTTTGCCAGCGCATATTTCACTCTTGGTCCCGAGCAGCAATGGCGCCATTATGATTTAGGAAACAGTTCACGTCATCTCTCTTATATTTCCTGGAGCGGAACGGGACGTTTGTCTTTTGGATTAAATCTTAAACGCTGTTATATTCTTGGTTCTTACTCTAACGATTACAATTTGTACAGCAGTCCTAAGATCATTGATTTCAGATCAAATTCCATAACAGGTAATTTTACTTTCGGGTGGCGCTTTCATACAGGCACTCCAAAATTTTATCAGAAGTTTCAGCAAACAAAAGTCTATAAAGTATTTTAAAGAAACTCATCATATTATTCTGCGTAGCGGGACTTTTTTCCTGTTCTGATCCAAAACTGGAAGCAGACTTTATTATTTTTAACGCTAAAATTTATACTGTAGATTCTATTTTTTCTGTTCAGCAGGCAATGGCAATTAAGGACGGAAAAATTCTTGCCGTAAACAGCGATGAAGAAATTCTTGAGCGTTATACTTCAAAAGAAAAAAAAGATGCCGAAGGAAATTCTATCTTCCCGGGATTCATTGACGCGCATTGTCATTTTTACGGGTATGGCAAAGGATTGAATGAAGTGGATCTTGTTGGAACAAAATCTCTCGCCGAAGTAATTGAAAAAACTACGGCCTTTGCAAAAGAACACGATCTGTCGAAAGAAATTTCAAAAACTGATAGTTCCGCCAGAGCAGAACAATGGATCATTGGAAGAGGATGGGATCAGAACGATTGGGATGTAAAAGAATTTCCGGACAGAAAAAAACTCGATTCACTTTTTCCAGACAGGCCGGTATTTTTAAAACGTATTGATGGACATGCGGCTCTTGCCAATAAAAAAGCATTACAACTAGCAGGAATAAACGATCAGACAAAAATTTCCGGAGGAGAAATACAGAATTCCAGAGGGAGAGATGCTTCGTGGACAGTTCTTCCAAAAATAAGCGCCTGCGGCAATAATTGCAGATACTGGGAGCCAACAGGTATTCTGGTTGATAACGCAGTTGATCTTGTAGAAACAAAAATTCCTCAGGCATCGAAAGAACAAATTGCGCGTGCATTGTTGAATGCTCAGAAAAATTGTCTCGCGGTTGGATTAACAACGATTGACGACGCTGGCCTCGAGAAAAAAGTAATAGATGTGATCGACGAGCTTCAAAAAAAGAACGAACTCAAAATGCGTGTTTACGCCATGCTTACTCCAACCAGGGAAAACCTTGATCATTATATTAAGACCGGTCCCTACAAAACAGATAAATTAAATGTCCGCTCCTTTAAGTTTTATGGCGATGGTGCTCTTGGTTCGAGAGGCGCTTGTTTACTTACAGATTATTCGGATAAAGCAGGCTGGAACGGATTTATGTTAAACACTATTGATTATTTCAGAAAAATGGCGGATACAATGTACATGTTAGGCTTTCAAATGAACACACATTGCATTGGTGATTCAGCAGTGAGAGCCATTCTTGAAATTTACGAAGGAAAAGCAGCTGAGAAAGAATCCATGTTAAAAACGATGAGTCTTCTTAAACCCGCAATTGAAAAATCAGGATTAAAATTTATCGATTCATTGGACATGCGTTGGAGAATTGAACACACACAAATCATCAGCAAAGAAGACCTGAAACAATACGGAAAATATTTTGTGCCTTCTGTCCAGCCTACACATGCCACCAGCGATATGTATTGGGCCGACAAACGTTTAGGTAAGGAAAGAGTAAAAACCGCGTATGCATTTAAAGATCTCTTGAAGGCGCATGGCTGGATTGCACTCGGAACCGATTTTCCTGTTGAAGATATTTCCCCTTTCAAAACATTTTACGCCGCTGTGTATCGTAAGGATGCCAACCGCGTGCCGCCTTCAGCTTCAGCAGTGGCACAAGGATTTCCGACTAGAGGATACCAGATGGAAAATGCTCTTACCAGGGAAGAAACTTTAAAAGGCATGACCATCTGGGCCGCTTATTCCAATTTTGAAGAAAAAGAAAAAGGAAGTTTAACGAAGGGGAAATGGGCCGATTTCGTAATTTTGGATACTGATCTGATGAACTGCGCGGAAGATAAAATCCTGAACATAAAAGTTATCTCCACTTACATCGCAGGAGAACAGGTCTACAAAAAATAATATGGGCTACCGCAATTTAAAAGAATGTATTGACGATCTCGAGAAACACGGACATCTTATTCGTATTAAAGAAGAAGTTGACCCAGATCTTGAAATGGCCGCCATTCATTTAAAGGTTCATGCACAGGGTGGAAAAGCTATTCTCTTCGAAAAAGTAAAAGGTTCAAAGTTTCAGGCGGTAAGTAATTTATTCGGAACTTTGGAAAGAAGTAAGTTCATGTTCCGTGATCGCTTTGAAGTCATGCAACAGTTGGTTCAATTACGAAACGATCCTGTTACTGCTCTCCGCAAGCCTTTCAAATATTTATCTACAGGTCTGGCCGCATTAAAAGCATTGCCAAAAAAAAGTTCGTTTTCTTCAGCTGGATTTAAAGAAATAAAAATTTCTGATCTTCCTCTTATCAAACATTGGCCAATGGATGGCGGCGCTTTTGTAACGCTTCCGCAAGTGTATTCAGAAGATATTGATAAGCCGGGAGTGATGGCTTCCAATGTTGGTATGTACCGCATACAGCTTTCAGGAAACAATTACGAACTTAATAAAGAAATTGGTTTACACTATCAGCTTCATAGAGGAATTGGAATTCACCAGAATAAAACGAACAAAAAAAATGTTCCGCTAAAGGTGAGCATTTTTGTTGGTGGTCCGCCGAGTCATACGCTTGCTGCGGTTATGCCACTACCGGAAGGAATAAGCGAATTAACTTTTGCCGGCGCTTTAGGAGGAAGAAGATTTCGTTATGCTTATCAAGATGGTTATTGTATTTCTCTGGACGCCGATTTTGTGATTACCGGAGAAGTATATCCCAATGAAAATAAACCGGAAGGGCCGTTCGGTGATCATCTCGGTTATTACAGTCTCACTCACGATTTTCCTTTAATGCGCGTTCATAAAGTATACGCCAAAGAAAATGCCATCTGGCCATTTACTGTTGTGGGACGACCTCCGCAAGAAGACACAGCCTTTGGGGGGTTAATTCATGAATTAAGCGGTACTGCTATTCCTCACGAAATTCCGGGAGTAAAAGAAGTTCACGCTGTGGACGCAGCAGGAGTTCATCCTCTTTTGTTAGCGGTGGGAAGTGAACGTTACACACCGTATTTAAAAACCAAACGTCCCGCCGAAATTTTGACGCAGGCGAGCCGTATTTTAGGAACAGGACAATTAAGTCTCGCTAAATATTTATTCATCAGCACTGATGACAAAAAAGAAATTAATTGTCACGATGTAAAAGATTTCTTTAAGTATGTTTTTGAAAGAATAGATTTAAAAAGAGATCTGCATTTCATTACCAAAACAACTATTGATACACTTGATTATAGCGGTAATAATATTAATGAAGGAAGCAAAGTCATTGTAGCTGCTTATGGCGATAAGCTCAGAGAACTTTCTACAACTGTTCCTCCAAGCTTATATAGCGCAGGCTTCATTTCAAAAGGAGTTATTTTAATGGAAGGTGTTGTTGGAATTGAGCTAACAGAATTCACTTCTTACGATAATGCAAAATCTGAAATAAAAAAATTATCAGAATACATTCAATCTAACATTGGAGAATTTTCAGGAATAGTTCAAATCGTGATTTTTAATGATTTTAATTTCATCGCCAATAGCAAAAGCATTAACGATTATGTGTGGGTGACTTACACGAGGAGCAATCCCAGCCATGATATTTACGGTGTTGGAGAATTCACAGAAAACAAGCATTGGGGTTGTACCGGACCAATGATCATTGACGCGAGAAAGAAACCGCATCATGCTCCCGAGTTGAAGGTGGATGCCGAGACGGAGAAGAAAATTCTGAGGTTTAGTCTATGATTTTTGACGCCAATTCCGCGAGTTTTCGCAAATGAGGCACAGACTTATTTCATCCTGATTTGCGTTAATTCGTGAAATTAGGTCTGGTTATTTTGCCAAATCTCTCAACGAAACTCCATCAATCATCACATCTTTTAACGCAGCTTCACCTTCTTTCACATACACTACAGCATAAGCCTCCTGTTGTGTGTTGTTCCGGCGATTAGCTTCCCGATATCGTTTTTCAGCTTCAGGTGCTTTGTTTTCTTCCATGTAAAAACGTTCGAAAGGATAATCGATGTTCAACTGATCCGAATATGCGGAGTTTACTTTAGCGAGAACATAATCCACCCCGGTTTCTGTAGGCGCTTCATGCCTTACTTCAGATATGATTGCGTAGCCGGCGCTATCAGTTCCTAATAAAACATATACATCCTGAGCCTTTTCCCAGGTTGTATCGTTGGCAAGAGTATAACGGTTTGCTTCGAATGATAAGGTCACATATTTTCCACGAAAGGGATCATAAGGATCAACAGGGGCTGTACGGAATTTATATTCTTTTCCAGCTTGTAAAACATTTTCCTGGTCCATGATCATTTTTGAAGGTACTGCTAATTGCACCAGGCAAACCAGTACGAATAAAGCTATTACTAATTTTTTCATGATGACATCTGTTTACGTTTCCTAAGCATTAAATAATTTGTCACGAAGAAACCAACTCCAACAAGCACAAACAAAATTCCTCTTATTATAAAACTCATGTGACTGTCGAAAAAACGGCAAATGATAAGTGCTGTTATTGTAAGAAGTCCGTAATTAAGAACGCCCAGATGATCGTTACGCACACCGTTCCAGATTGTAAACAATCCTGCAGCAAGTACAAGGGCATTTATAATTGCCATAGCGGTATAATGAGAATTGACTCCAATAATAAAAACAGGAACAAAAATCAGGAACAGTATTTTCATAGGATGAAATTCGTTAATGCCATTTCTGTTCAGATAAACCAGCAACCCAAGTGCAAGGGTACCAATAATAATTGCAGAGTAGAGTTCGGGCGAATTTTCCCAATTAGTAAGTCCCGAATGCCATTCGACCATTCTTGTCCAGAAATGGTTGAAGCTTAAATTCAAAAGTATTTGTGTAGTGCCTAAAGATCCGATAACGAGGTAGCCATTTACATTCCGCTTCATTGCTGTAAAGGCAGGTGATGTGCCCAGAATATAAAAGAAACCGAACAGGCACATATAAGAAATGTACATGATGTTATCCGCATGATTAGCCACAGAACCCAAGCAAACAGTCAACGAAATAGGAACGACCCAGTTGTGAAACACAGTGAAATTACTGTTACGTTTGTTCTTAACCAGGAGATAGTAATGTGGCACTATTAATAGCAACATCCACCAATAGTTATAGGATTCATGGTGATCCCAGTGAAAAAACCGGTTACTTTCCCAGCAATAATAACTTACACCTGCAATGTAAAGTAATGAAGCCATGGATGATTTCATAAGGTAAACAACCGGCAGACATAACATCATCCATATCATTAGAAATTTCGGAAGATCGCCATGAATGTTATAAACCTGGCTAACCAATGAAATACTTGCTCCAACAGCGCAGAAAAGAAACGCGGAAGAAGCTTCTTTCCATGAAGTGCTATCAGGTTTTCTCCAGAGAGTAAATGCACAGAACAATTGGGCAATGACAAGAGGCGCATAAGCGAAGAACACTTTTGTTCCTTTTGAAAGATCGTCCCAGTTGTGTGCGATAATTAAAATGAGTCCAAGTCCGACTAAAATGGCGCCCAGTATTCCAAACACTACAAAGAATTTGTTTCCTGAGTGTTTGCTTTTTAGTTTATAATAATCGCGGATTTTTTCGGCAGTTTCTGTGGTTACAACCTCAGCGCCTATTAATTCATCCAGTTCCTTTAAAATACTCATACTGTTTTATTTTAAATGAAATGATTTCGGTTGATCAAAAGTATTGATTCTGCTTACATAATACTTTCGATTAAATAGGTAACGTCATAACAGATGTTAAATCTGTCCCAAAAAATGTTTTTTATGTTTAAACCACGAACACTTTTCAACGTCTAATACTTCAAATCTCAAAACAGGGCCGCTGAAAAGGACTCTATTCTGGGATAAATTTGTTATTAACCAATTAAACCAAAACCACATGAAAAAACTTTACGTTTTAGTTCTTTCAACCGTATTTGGCCTTTCGGTAAAGGCACAGTACACAGTTACATCTGCTCAGAATCCCATTATAGGAGATATTGAGCAAACCTGGCAACTTGATACTGCAAGTCTCCCTGCAGGTGGACCCGGAGGTGTTTCCCAAATCTGGAACTATACAGGAATAGCTCTTGTTCCTTCAGTAGCGGTAATGTCTAATAGTTATGTTGCACCTTCATCAGCGCCAAACGCAACTGTTTTTCCTGCTGCAGTAAACATGGCACAAACTGAAAACGGTGTGGACTATACAATGGCCGGGTATACCAGTTCAGGAATAACCATTTACGGATTCTCCAATCCGAGTGTTACTGCTATTTATCAGAACCCTTTAACTTTCGCGACTCTTCCATTCACCTATGGTAACATCAGCACCGATACTTATTCTACCAGTTACACATTCTCAACCACCAACGTTAGCGCTGTAGGCTCCGTAACTACTACAGGCGATGCAACAGGAACGTTGAACACTCCGGGAAATAGTTTTCCGAATGTGTTACGTATCAAACTTGAAAATAAAATGGTGCAAACTATCAATTCAAGCTTTACGCAAACCATCAATGCAGTTGATTACGTTTACCTCAACTCTTCCAGTAAATGGTCGTTGCTGAGCCAGAGCTCTTCAACAGTAAGCAATAATACCAACACGGTAGTTGTATATCAGAAATCAGGCAAAGTAAGCAACAACGTTTTGCAAAGTGTTAAAGAAAGAGATCTGCATGCTAACTTCTCTATCTATCCAAATCCCGCCTCTGAGAAAAAGATCAATTTACATTATGTGTTAACCACGTCTGAAAATTACAATCTCACTGTTTATAACGTACTCGGACAAATAGTGAAAGAAGTAACTATCGGAGAACGCGCTCCTGGTTTATATTATGATGATGTTGATCTCGGTACTTTATCATCCGGCGTTTATTATCTTAAATTAAAAGGAAATAAACAGGAAGGGACTCAGAAACTTATTTTAGAGTAGCCACAGATTCTCGCAGATTTAACCTCAAATGAAAGATCCCGGATTAATTTCGGGATTTTTTATTGGGAGTACATCTTGAAAATCTGTGGAATCTGTAGCTAAAAAAAATGGTTAATAAAACAAATTCGCGTTACTGAAAATGTTCCAATAGAGTTCCTTCTTTTTTATTTTCTGATCTGGCTGAAATAAATATTGATTTCCTTTGTCATCCAGCATCGGTATGTGACAATTAATTCTCTTCGGCCACTTCTTAGGCAGGAAATTCAGATCATGAATGACCTTATTCTGAATAGCGTATCTCACCTGTTCGGCATCAATACCAATGTTAGTCTGCACATTCTGAGAAAGACCAATGTTGTATTTAAATTGCGCGCTTAACAAGCCGTGTGAATAATTAGCATAGGTGCTTCCTGTAGTATCGATATAACAATTGGCGCGACAACGGGGATTGTCGTTAATGCATTTTCCCATGGAGCCGGTCCACATCGTGCAGTTTATCGCCGCCTGAAATTTATCTTCATGTTGATATTGTAGCAGGAACGCGCCAGTTCTAAAGCGGTCGAGTAACGGTTTCGCAAGGATATCATTTTCTATTACGAAAGAAATGGACCCGAATTGAAAATTAATAATACCCGTTTGCTGTTTTGTTTTAATTGTGTTGAAGTAAGCATTATAAGAATATCCAACACTATTTTTATGCCCCGTTTGATTGGAAACAGAATTAATGAACGGATTAAAAAAGTTTTGTTTTGCGCCGTATCCCAGAACGAGTCCTTGTGCAAGAACAAGTTCTCTATGAAGTGTTGGTGGACCAAGGTTTTTAAAGTTCAGATAAATTCTCGCTTCAGTGTTTGCCTGGATAAATTTATTGACGTAGAAAAAACTAAAATTCATTCCGAATCGCTGAAAATGTGTGCCGAAAGCGATGTTGGCTCCTATGTTAAATCCAAAATTAGAATTATTGTAAACAAGTTCCTGCGATCTTACTTCAGTAAAACATAAGAGGAAAAATAATCCCGTTGAAATTATTTTTTTACTTGTAGTCAATCAGCAACTGGTGTAATTGAAGATGGTTAAGATCAATGCCTTTTACTATGATATGAGCCTGTTTATAAAATTGATTCCGTTCTTGGAGCTTTTTTTCAATGAACGATTCTAATTCAGATGACAAAACATTTTTTAATAAAGGCCGCTTCTGTTTCGATTTTTCGAGACGTGATGCCAATGCCGCCGGTGACATTTCAATATAAATGAGGACCCCATTCTTTTTAATAAGAGAAAGATTATCGTTGTAACACACTGTACCTCCTCCCAATGAAATCACCTGTTCTTTTTTTTCATTCACGATTTCGTTCAGGTATTTTGTTTCCAGTCTCCTGAATTCATTTTCGCCTTCATTATCAAAAATGAACTGCACCGTTTTACTTTCCTTTTTCTGAATATACGCGTCGAGATCTACAAAAGACATTTTAAGAAGACCGGCGATCTTTTTTCCATGAGTAGATTTTCCGCAACCCATGAAACCACAAAGAAAAATATGTTGACCGGCTTTCAATTATTTTTTCAGAGACTGTGCCACTTCTTTCGCGAAATAAGTAAGAATAACTGAGGCGCCGGCGCGTTTGATGCTTAATAGGATTTCGTCGCGAACCTTGTCCCCATCAATCCATTTTTTTTGTGCCGCCGCTTTTACCATAGCATATTCGCCACTTACATTATAAGCGGCAATGGGGAGATTAAAATTATCATTCAGCGATTTGATCACATCCAGGTAGCTGAGTGCAGGTTTCACCATTAAGAAATCGGCGCCTTCGTTCATGTCGAGGTCCGCTTCCAATAAAGCTTCCTTGGTGTTGGCAGGATTCATCTGGTAAGTTTTCTTATCGCCAAATTTTGGAGCGCTGTCTAAGGCATCGCGAAAGGGGCCATAAAATCCGCTCGCGTATTTTGCAGTGTAACTCATAATAGAAACATCGGTAAATCCTTCTTCATCAAGTGAGTCACGAATAATACCTACTCTTCCATCCATCATGTCACTCGGACCAATTATATCGGCTCCTGCTTCTGCCTGAACGATGGCCATTTTTGCGAGAATATCGAGTGTTTCGTCGTTAAGGATTTTTCCGTCTTTCACAAACCCATCGTGTCCGTCGCTGCTATATGGATCCATGGCTACGTCGGTCATGATAACCGCTTCCGGAAAACGTTTTTTAATTTCACGGATAGCCGAAGGATATAAACCTTTCCTGTTTAAACCTTCAGTCGCTTTTTTATCTTTTAGTTTATCGCTGATGCTCGGGAAAAGACAAAATGTAGTTAATCCCAACTTCATACAACTTTCAATTTCTTTTAAAAGCAGATCGGTGCTCAGGCGGTAAATGCCGGGCATGGAATTGATCTCTGATTTTTTGTTTTTTCCCTCGGTGAGAAACATCGGAAAAATAAGGTCGTTAACAGTTAGCCAGTTTTCCTGAACAGCGTTTCGTATAGCTGCGTTTTTACGATTTCTTCTCGGACGGTGTGTTATTTGTGCCATATAATTTAATTTCGTTTTCCTAATACGATTAATTCGGTTCTGCGATTCTTTTGATGAAGTTCTTCCTTTTCCTGAGGAGTTTTTGCCTTTTTTATTTCCTCATTGCTTACAAGGAAATATTTTGGTCCGTAACCAGCGTATGTAATCTGACAGGAATCGATTTTCTCCTGCTCCACCATGTAATTATATATATATTTTGCTCTTGCAATGGAAAGCGTATAATTTGAAGCTGCTTTTCCTCGTGTATCGGTATGGGATGTAATCTGAAAATACCATTCTGGATGCTTTCGGATAAAATTGGCGGTAGCCTTAATAGAGTCCGTAGAACAACCTCCATGCATATAAAATTGAACTTCCGGAGTTCTTATAACAACAGGCAACTGACCATCGACTTCCCTGATAGATTTTGTCTTCTTTGAATATGTTATGAATTCCTTATCGAACTTTTTCTGATCAACAAAATCTTTCCTTTTAATAACCCTCAATTCAACCCGGCGATTCTTTTTTTTGAGAGGCTCTACTTCATGTTTAGTCTTAGAATCGTTCTTATATAAAATCTGCGTTGAACCATATCCTTTATATCTTAAGTTTTCCGGATCAATGCTAAACGAATTTATAAGATGATCATACACCTTCTTTGCCTTGTCGTTTGAAAGTTTCAGATTCTGATCAGGATTCCCTCTCGTGTCGGTATGCGCCGCAATCTCAAATAGTTTATCCGGATTTTTACGAATGAGCATCGCTATTTTCCTTATAGAATCGCCCGTCTGCGGAAGAATTTCTGAGCCTCCCAATACAAATAACAACTCCGGGATCTGATAAATTTTTCCAATGTGAAGAATGGAGTCGCTCTGTACTTTAATTGGCTCTTGCTTCCACCTGAAATTATTTGCGCTTTCCAATAAATCAGTAATACATTCATTTTGTGAATAACCGCTAAAAGCAATCATTAAGAAAAGATATGTAATACTTTTTTTCAACTGATTCCTAATATCGATTGTACCAATCCCAGATCATCAAAGCTGATTGGTTTTACAGCGTCTTTTATTTTTGCGATTTTTATGAGTGAACTTGCTGTTGCATCTCCCATAGCCACGGCTTTCTGATGAGGCTGCCATTTGTTCTTTTCGAAATAGGCCTCTACGTTACTCGGACTGGTAAACACTACGATCTCTGTTTCGGGTTTTACCTCAACGCTGTGTTTTAATGTAGTATAAACATTTAAGTTGATCACATTATCGCGCTTCGGCATTTGCCATTGTATGCTTTGCATACTGTCTTTCGCTATTGGGAATAACACTTTCGAGCTTCCCACTTTCGCGGCGAATTGTTTTCCTACGAGTTTTGTATCGGTACTTTGTCCTATAAAATCGGCGCGATGACCATGAGCTCTGAGTTCAGCGCTGGTAGAAGTTCCAACACAACCAAATTTTACTTTATCGAGTTTTGGTTTTTGTGAGAAAAAATATTTCACAGCGTGTTTACTGCTGAAAAAGATCCATTCCGTTTTCGGCAGTTCTTTAATTTTAATTTCTTTGAACTCGATCAGACTTTTTCCCTCTACTTCAAATCCGAGTTTTGTCAGGGCATTGGAGAGATAATCGTTTTCGCGGAATGTTTTTGTAATGAAAACTTTTCTTGGCTTGATGGCATTTATTTTGTCAACGATCTCATCGGCAAAACCGTCTGTATTAAGTGTCTGAAAATACAATTGCTTCGGTTGTTTATCCCAGGCGGCCGCTACGCTTGTCCATACTTTAAACCTTAAACGGTCTTCATCATCACTTTCTGTTTCGCAATAAGCGCCTAACGGTAGCTGACAACCTCCGTCAAATAGATTTAAAATTCTTCTCTCAATATTTATTTTTATGAGTACGTCAAAGTCGCTGATAGTATCAATGATAGAAAGTAATGCATCATCTTCTTCTCTTATCTGCCAGGCCAAAACCCCTTGCGCGGGTGCCGGGACAAACTCTTCGGGATTTAGTTTTTCACAGTGAAGATCATCCAGATCTAATTCCAGGCGCTCTACTCCCGCGGTTGCAATAAGAATGGCGTCGTATTCTCCATCGCGTAATTTTTTAATGCGCGTTGGAACGTTGCCACGAAGGTCTTTAAGTTCTACATCGCCACGAAACGCCAGGAGTTGTGATTTTCTTCTTGCAGAAGAAGTTCCAACGATGGCATTTTTTTTCAGGCTCCATTTCTGGTTATCGTCAACGCTCTCTTCTCGTATCAATAAAATATCAGAAGGATCTTCACGTTTGGAAACACCTGCTACCAGTAAGCCATAAGGACTTTCTGTCGGCAGGTCTTTATGAGAGTGGACGGCGAGATCAATTTCTTTTTTCAGCAAAGCTTCTTCCAGTTCCTTGGTAAAAAATCCTTTTCCTTCGAGTTTATCAAACGAAGTGTTCCATTGTTGTGTACGGTCTCCTTCGGTAGAAATTATTTTTAGTTCTACTTTATGTCCTTTTTCTTCGAGAAGCGTTTTAGTGTAATTGGCCTGCCATAAAGCAAGTTCACTGCCACGGGTGCCTATAATAATTGTTTTGTCCACAAATTAAATTTAAGTAATAGAAGCTATTGCAAAGATAGATTTTTAAAAGGTGTTTCAAGTATTTTTATTTAGGTCGAGACGCTTTTCGTAGTCAATAGCTCAGCGACCTCTTGACAAGAAAAGCAACGATGAGCTGAATAAAAGGACGAAGAAAAACCTTAAAAGCTATATTTGCAAGAGCTTCACTAATCCTTTGAGTTCAGCAATACGTTTTTGGCGGTTTTTATTGCTACCGCGTTATATTTTTTTTCAACGTATGCCAGTACTTTATCCAGAACCTCTTTGCTTTGGTCGTCGAGGGAATTTATTTCTTTTACGAATACTTCGTTAATTGCAAGTTCTTTAATCGCTTTTACCTGTTTAGGAATTTCTCCAAAAGCCAGTTCAATCCGTCTCTCTTTATGCAACCAGTTAAACTCTTCCGCTTTTGAGCGAATGATCTGCTCACATTTATCAACTTCTTTTTTGCGAAGCTGCATGTTTGTCTCGGCCTGTTCTTTCAATGAATTAATATTGATAAGAACAATTTTTTTATTGGTTTCTAAAATTGTTTCATCCACATTAGAAGGAAGACTCAGATCAATAATAATTTTTTTAGATATTTCTCCCTGGTTCAGTTTTTCAAAAACCTCTTTCGTGATCACATGTTTGTTCGAAGATGTGCAAACTACAAGCACATCAAAGCCTTTATCGAAATTTGTAAGTTCGGTAAGAGGAAGCGCTTTACCTTTCAATACTTTTGCAAGCTTCTCAGCATTCTCCAATGTTCTGTTAAACACAGTAAAATTGGCGAATTTATGCTTCTGAAGATAGTTGGCCATGGCCGCATTGGTTTCGCCGCTGCCAACAAATACAATGCGCGAATCGGTTCTCATTCCCTGTTCACGCAGTTTGCGGTACGCGAGCGACACAACAGAAACAGGATTACGTGCAATGTCGGTATTGGTATAAACTTCTTTAGCAGTTTCGATGGTTTGTTTAACGAGCAGTCTTAAAAAGTCTCTTGTTAAACCAAGCATGTTGCAGAAATCGTAGGCCTTGCGAACCTGTGTAATAATTTCTCTTTCTCCCACTACGAGTGAATCGAGTGATGAAGCTACTTTAAGAACGTGTTCCACGCCATCCATTTCATAATACACCTCTGCGTTTTCGGTGAGGGTATCTACATCAAAATTGGTGAGGCGGCTATTAATAAAAAGACAAAGTTCCTTTATTAAAACCCTGCTAATTTCTGAATTTGTGTTTACAAGTAATTCTACCCTATTGCAAGTGCTCAGGTACATGAGTTCGTCCAGTTCGAAATTGATCTTTAAAGCGCCGAGCAGTGTTGTTTGTTCTTCGGGGCTTAAATGAAGTTTACCAAGTAGTTCGAGCGGTAAATTTTTGTGGGTAAATGATATGACCTTAAAAGTATCCAAAATAATACCGCAAAGATGGTACTTTTTTGGGATTAATTTGTCATTGGATTGTCATAAAAGATCAATCGTCGGTTGGTTCAGGAGCCGTGGTAGGCTTGGCTTTTTTAGGTTTTATTTTGTTTGGCCAAAGGATGTTGATGAGTTCGCCGTGAACAGTGATCATACTCTTGCTGATTCCCCCCACAACTGTCACATTTTCATTGGATTTGTTCTTCCAGGTTTTTTTTACTTCCTCGTGTGAACCATCACTTAAAAGGATGTAAAAACGAATTACTTTTCCGCTCTTTACTTCGGCTTTTCCATTATGGCAGGTGGCTTTGGAGCCCTGGCGGTTGGTAATGATCACATCTTCATAAACCCCGTCTTTTACATCTTCCGCGCCTCTGTCTTCAAATTTCGCCGCCCATTTGTTATAACAGTTAAGCTCCGTGGTTTTTTCCTGAGAATAAAACTGTAACGAACACAATAAGCTGGCAGATAGTAGTAGTTTTTTCATTCCTCTGGGGTTTATAATTTATAAGAAAATCAAACCTACAAAAAAACTCATTAAATCAAAAATTATTGCCTGTAAAAATTTTGTTTATTTGCCGCATGCTGGTAAAAACGTATGGATACGCGGTGCAGGGAATAAATGCTACTAAAGTCACCGTAGAAGTAAATATTGGAACAGGAGTTAATTTTTATTTGGTAGGTCTCCCTGATAGCGCTGTAAAAGAGAGCCAGCAGCGTATCGACACTGCTCTTAAACAATTTGGCTTCAAAATTCCCGGGAAACTCATTACGGTAAATATGGCTCCTGCCGATATACGCAAAGAAGGCTCGGCTTATGATTTAACAATTGCGATGGGTATACTCGCCGCCGGAGCAATGATCGTTTCTCCAGCCATTTCGGATTATGCCATTATGGGAGAACTCGCGCTGGACGGCGAAATACGGCCAATACGCGGCGCGCTTCCTATAGCCATAAAAGCGAAACACGATGGGTTCAGGGGAATTATCCTTCCTAAGGCAAATGCTCCGGAAGCCGCTGTAGTTGAGGGCTTAGAGGTACTCGAAGCAAATACGCTCGGAGAAGTGATCGATTTCTTTAATGAAAAATCAATTTTACAAAGAGCTACCGTTGATTTAAGCACGGCTTTTCTCAATGAATCTGAAACAATTGAATTTGATTTTGCCGATGTAAAA
Source organism: Bacteroidota bacterium (assembly GCA_021323535.1). Taxonomy (GTDB): domain Bacteria; phylum Bacteroidota; class Bacteroidia; order B-17B0; family Aurantibacillaceae; genus Aurantibacillus. Next base: position 16,860 of record JAJONO010000029.1, on the reverse strand, counting down.
GGACAGGAAAATATTAAACGGGCTTTAGAAATTGCTGCTGCAGGTGGGCATAATGCCATTCTCATTGGGCCACCCGGCGCAGGAAAAACAATGCTAAGCAAACGTCTTCCGAGCATTCTCCCTCCCTTAACTATTGAAGAAGCATTGGAAACCACAAAAATTCATAGTGTCGCCGGTAAAACAGCGAGAAGCGGAACCGGTCTGGTAAAGCAACGTCCGTTTCGCAGTCCGCACCACACCATTAGTGATGTGGCTCTTGTAGGAGGAGGAAATAATCCCCAGCCCGGAGAGATAAGCCTTGCGCACAATGGTGTTTTGTTTCTTGACGAGCTTCCTGAATTTAAACGCACAGTGCTTGAGGTTATGCGCCAACCGTTAGAAGACAGAGTGGTAAGCATCAGCCGTGCAAAATTCAGTGTAGATTATCCGGCAAGTTTTATGCTGGTGGCAAGCATGAATCCGTGCCCTTGCGGTTTTTACAATCATCCCGAAAAAGAATGCGTGTGCGCACCGGGAATTGTACAAAAATATCTTAACAAGATCAGTGGTCCGTTGTTAGATAGAATTGATCTTCACGTGGAAGTAACCCCTGTTCCCTTCAGTGAACTAAGCCGTGAACAAGTCACCGAAAACAGCAAACAAATTCGTGAGCGTGTAATAAAAGCGAGGCTTATTCAAAGCGAACGTTTTAAAAATGAAAAACAGATTCATTGCAACGCACAGATGCGTACTTCGGATTTAAAAACGCATTGCAAACTCAATGAAGCCGGAAACGCACTTCTTAAAAACGCTATGGAAAAACTGGGATTAAGCGCACGGGCCTACGACAGAATTTTAAAAGTAGCGCGTACTATTGCCGATCTTGATAACTCTCAGAGCATAGAAACCAACCATATTGCTGAAGCCATTCAATACAGGAGCCTGGACCGGGACGGATGGGCGGGTTGATGCATAAGGACATAGGCAAAGTGCCGCACAAATTTCTTCACTGAATTCTGGCGATGTACGGCTGCCTAAACCCATTTTAGGAATTTAAATCGATTCATTATAGACTTCCCAGCGAAACTGCCTTGATAATCATTTTGTTTTGTGTAATTTTACTGCCCCATTAAAAACTTCATCTTTACCTGGCCTATATTCAATAGATTGATAGTGACATGGACAGGATAAATTGAAAATTAAAAATCTATATCTGCTGATATTTGTATTTTTTTATGTGTTTACTAACGCGCAAAAAAAATCTGAATTTCCACCTGATAGAAAGTACGAAAAATTTTACTCCGATTTTGCGAAAGCCAGCAGTAAGAAAAAAGTAAAAATGGTAACTGAGTTAAGTTCCGGAGAACTTGCTATTGTTTACCCCAATATTAAAGATACCCTTGAGCACATTAAACGCACCGTGTATTACAAAGCCGCGAATGGCGAAATGCGTTTTTTGTTTGATGTGATCGAAGCGAATCTTGAACAATCTAAAAAAAATTACGCCAAGGCTGTATTTCTTGCCGAAAACAGTTTACAAAACCACGCTTCCAATATTAATGATTCGTTAATGTGTTATTCCATTCTTAAAAGCTCATTTATGAAGATCCGCAATTTTATAAAAGCCTATGAAGTAAACACAAAAATGGAAGAGTTGTGGCCACGTAAAAGCGATTCTGTAAACATTACTTATGGTATTTATAAAAGCGGGTTATACGCCGCGCTTGGTTTCATGGACCAGGCCATAGCTGCAAGACGAAGCGAATGGCTCACTGAAAACATGGCACATGATACCGATAAACTGATGAGTTTTTATAATAACATTGGCGTGTATTATAACAAACAATCCAAATCGGACAGCGCCGCTCCTTATTTCGAAAAAATAGTTTCATTGGTAGATGTAAAAAAATATCCACCCGAAAGAAAAAAACACTACGATTTTATACGCGGACTTGCAAAAGGGAATCTTGGATTGAGTTATTACAATGATGGTGATATTCAAAAAACCATTCCGCTTATCCAGGAAGATATTTATTACAGCAGGAAAAACGACAAAATGGAAAGCGTGCTCAACAGTTATAATTTAATGGTAGAGTGCTATATTAAGCTTAACAATGTTCCCGTTGCTAAAAAATACCTCGACTCGGTGTATATGATGGTAAGTAGCGATCTTAAGGATATTACACTGCGTATGAATTACTTCCTGCTCAAATCAAGGTTTCATCACGCGGCCGGTGATTATAAAACATCTAATGAGAGTTACGAAAAATTCTTTAATCTGCGCGACAGTGTTTCGCTGATGGAAAAAGAGCAAAGCATTGCCAACACCGAAATTGCTTTTAAGATCGAACAAAAAGAACAGGAACTGAAAGAAAAAACACGCATCATTGAACAAAAAAAATTAATTGAGGCCCAGCAAAAAACGTTCAGGGCCTATTCCTTCGCGGGAATACTTTTTCTTCTTGTAATTATTATTTTCCTCATCCTCAATAACCAGTATACCAAAAACCGCGAGAAAGAACTATCCATCACCAACGAAAAAATAAACACTCAGAATTCCCAGATCGAACAATCGCTTAAAGAAAAAGAGGTTCTCATCCGCGAAATTCATCACCGTGTAAAAAATAATCTGCAGATCATTACAAGTATGCTTAGCCTTCAGATCGGGAAAGAAGAAGGAACGGTTTCCGAAGAAATTCTCCGCGAAGCCAAACAGCGCATTGATTCCATTGCCCTTACCCACCAGATGCTTTATCAGAATGATAATTTGTCCAGCATTCTTATTGGAGAGTACGTGCTTAATCTTGTACGTCAAATTGAAGCAAGTCTTCCCGCATCCAATATTCGTTTATCTACTGATATTGTTTCAAACAAAGAGAAGATCAATATTGACAATGCCATTCCACTCGGACTCCTGATCAACGAACTGTTGACCAATGCCTACAAGCACGCCTTCCAGGGAAAAGACCGTGGCGAGGTGAAAGTAAGTCTTAGGGAAGATGAACATTATTTTGTCCTTAACGTGCGTGATAATGGTATTGGCCTGCCCGAAAATTTTGATACGATGGAAAGAAAATCGATGGGAATGGATCTTATCTATATTCTCTCTGAGCAACTTGACGCCAAGCTGATAATTGAGAGTAAAAATGGAACAAGTTTTGTTTTAAATATCCCAAAAAATAAGTTATTTGTGTAGCGAAAATGAAAGCTGCCGAACAGATATTACTCGATCTTAAACGTAAAATTTACAAACCAATTTATTTCCTGAGCGGGGAAGAAACGTATTACATCGACCAGATCTCTGATTACATTGAAGAGAATGTGTTAGATGAGGCCGACCGTGAATTTAACCAGAATGTAGTGTATGGAAAAGATACGGATCTTGTTAGCATACTCGGACTGGCGAAACAATTTCCAATGATGAGCGAACACCAGGTGGTGATTGTAAAAGAAGCTCAGAATTTAAAGGAACTGAATAAAAGCGCCGGGGGCGACGATGAAGGTTCCTCTTCAAAATCTTCATCATCATCGGCCTCACAGCAATTACTGGCTTACATTAACAATCCGCAACCAACCAGCATTCTTGTTTTCTGTTACAAATACAAAACCATTGATAAGAGAAGTGCCATTGCAAAAAGCCTGCAAAAAAACGCCGTTTATTTTGAAGCGCCAAAACTTTACGATAACCAGGTTCCGGAATGGATCAACAATCATGTAAAAGAGATAAAATATACCATTGGTCCTAAAGCCTCTTTTTTAATGGCCGAATTTCTTGGCAACGACCTCAGCAAAATTTCCAATGAAATACAGAAGCTCGTTATCAATTTAAAGCCCGGTGAAGAAATTACAACCGATCTTATTCAAAACAACATCGGAATCAGCAAAGAATACAATGTGTTCGAGTTGCAGGACGCGCTTTCTAAAAAAGATATATTGAAAGCCAATCGCATCATTATGTATTTTGCTTCCAATGAAAAAGAGCATCCCCTGGTAATGACAGTAAGTTCTTTATTTGGATATTTCAGTAAGATATTACGTTTTCATTTCCTTCCTGATAAAAGCAAGTTCGCCGCGGCGCAGGCCCTGGGTGTAAATCCATACTTCGTAGACGGGTATGCAAGAGCCGCTGCCATGTATCCAACAGCAAAACTCAAACAGATCTTCGCGCACCTGAAGGAATGCGATCTCAAATCAAAAGGCGTTGATAACAGCGGTATTGATAATGGGGAGTTGCTCAAGGAATTGGTGTTTAAGATTCTGCATTGATACTCCCTGCTTCGCCAAAGTTCAGTGGAGAAATTCATTTAGCACTTTGGCGAAGCAAGTAGTTACCACTGGCCACAACCTGTTACAAATTTTACAAAAAATTACCGGGTTACCTTTTTTAACTCTAAGTATTAAATTTTCTCTTCGCTGAAATCCTGAAGCAAACTTTGTTTTGCTCCAGGGGGTTACCTTTTTTTGTCAGGCGGATAAATAATAAAATCAATCCAATGAACAGTTTAAAAAATTGTTCCGGTGCTCACAAGGTGGGTGGCGGACGTAGAACATCCTTGCTTATAAAATCGCTCTTTATAGTTGTTCCTGTTTTGTTCATGGTAGCCTGTGGCGCATCAAGAGAAGAAAGAGCGGATGTGAAGGAAGCGCCTTCTTCCTATATTGAAAAAGAAAAGGTCCTGGCCGATTCTGTTTCTTCTTATGCGCCATCAGTAACAACCGAAACTATTAATGGCATCACTCATAATTTCATCCGTACAGCCAATATGAAATTCAAAGTAAAAGATGTTTTATCAAGTACACGAAAAATTGAACAGATCGCTTCGCTTGCCGGTGGTTATATCACCAACAGCGAACTTAGCTAAAAAAGATTCGCTTCTCGAAGTAAGATACTTTACAAGTATAAGTAACATTATTCTGCGCGTTCCCAATGAAGAACTGGATTCTGTGCTTTCTGAAATTACCAACCTTGCTGTTAATGTTGATGTACGTACCATTAAAGCAAATGACGTTAAATTAAAATTATACGCTAACAAACTTGCCGAAAACCGCTACAACGCTTATAAAAAACGCGTTCAGAACAAAGTGGATACAAAGGATGCGAAATTAGCGCACGTAACCGACGATGAGAAAAGTATTGATTCTTATGGCCTCATCGACCAGGTAAATTACAGTACTGTTGTTCTTGATCTTTACCAGGCACAGAACCGTACTTCTGAAATCGTTGCTGTTTCTCCCACAGTTGATCCTTATGAACCTTCATTCGGAGAAAAAATCAGCACGGCCTTCATGAACGGATTTGAAATCTTAAAAGGCGCGCTGCTTTTCTTCACCAATTTCTGGGGACTGTTCCTTGTTCTCTTTGTTCTGTTCTTTGCTATTAAAAAGATTGTGTTGCACTACACGAAAAAACACGCAATCATTAACAGGATTGATCAATAGTAAAAGGCAGACCAATAAAAAAACCCTGAATCGATCTTTGATCTGCTTCAGGGTTTTAATTTTTAAGCTTGTTTAAATTGCAAACTTAAACAGTTAAAGTTCTATTGTTTCACAATTTTAAATCGGCTCACACCATTCGCTTCTTTAATTACAAGATAGTAAACAGCGTTACTGTAATTACTTAAGTTTAGTTGTAATGAAGCGTTTGCAGTTTTCTCATTAGCAATAATTCTTCCTGTAACATCTATCACCTCAACAGTTCTTTCTCCAACAGTTCCAAATTCAATACTCACTTGTCCGGTTGTTGGATTAGGGTAAATATTGAACGAAGAAACAGAAGTATTGTTTTTAATTCCTGTAACGAATCCTACGCAGGTTGTTGAGGTTGAAGTACAGTTGTTCATGTCGGCAACTGTTACAGTATAACATCCAGGCAGTAATCCGGTAGCGGTTGCAGCGTTTCCACCGCTAGGAGACCACGAATAAGTATATGGGCCACCCGCGCCACCTGTTGCTAAAGCCGAAGCCGATCCGTCGGCACAGCTTCCGCAGGTTGCATCGGTATATGTTGCGGAAGAATTTAATACTGAAGGTTGTGTAATTGTAAATGTTGCGGTTGCATTACATCCGGCAGTTGTTGTTGCACTGGCTGTATAATTTCCAACAGCAAGACCTGATTCTGTTGAAGCTGTTCCGCCGGTAGGGGACCATGTATAAGTATACGGAGTGGCTCCGCCCGTAACAACCATTGTAGCTGTTCCGTTCGCTTGTCCGTTACAAAGCACATTGTTTTGTGCAACTGTCAATGTTGGGTTTGCACTCACATTTACATTCGATGTATTTGTTCCTGAGCAGGCTCCTGTTACTCCTACCACGTTGTAAACTGTATTAGCAGCAGGATTAACGATGATACTGTTTCCTGTCATTCCGCCCGGGTTCCAGGTGTAGTTGGTTGCTCCGCTTGCACTGATAGTTGCAGAATTTCCCGAACAGATAGTTTGAACCGATGAAGAAACGTTAACTGATAAAGCAGAACCAATAGTTACCGTAGTTGTTTTAGCATTCTTACAGTTTCCTACAGCCGATGTTCCGGTTACAGTATACGCCGTTGTAGAAGCCGGTGTTACAATTAACGGGTTAACTGTTGAACCGGTGTTCCAAGAGTAAGTTGCTGCCCCACTTGCTGTAAGTGTTGCGCTTCCTCCCGGACAAACCGTAAAAGAACTTACGTTAACTGTTGGAGTTATATTAACCGTTACGGTAGACGTTTTTATATTTTTACAGCCATTGGCGGCGGTTCCTGTAATTGTATACTGGGTTGTTGAACCCGGAGAAGGATTAATCACAGCTGTTGTAGCCCCCGTGTTCCAGGAATAGGTACTGGCGCCTGTGGCCGTTAAAGTAGCCGATGTTCCCGAGCAGATAGTAGCCGAGTTAACAGTTACAGTAGGATTTGCATTTACTGTTACGGTTGCTGTTTTTACATTGGTACAAATTCCGCTGGTGCCTGTAACTGTATAAACAGTAAGAGCTGCCGGCGTAGGATTTAAAACCGCCGTTGTAGCGCCTGTGTTCCACGAATACGTAGTTGCGCCAATTGCTGTTAATGTAGCCGCGGTACCCGCACATACAGTTGACGAATTAACCGTTACTGTTGGCGATGTATTAACTGTTACGGTAGCTGTTTTTATGTTCTTGCAGTTTCCTACGGCTGATGTTCCTGTTACTGTATAAACAGTTAAGGAAACAGGAGAAGGATTCAGAACCGCAGTAGTTGCGCCTGTGTTCCATGAATAAGTTGTAGCTCCGGTTGCAGTTAATGTTGCTGAAGTTCCTGAACAGATCGTTGCAGAGTTAACTGTTACTGTTGGCGTTGTGTTTACAGTTACTGTAGCTGTTTTTACATTGGTACATCCCGACGATGTTCCCGTTACGGTATAAACTGTTGTTGATGCCGGTGTTGGATTAAGAACGGCTGTTGTTGCCCCGGTGTTCCATGAATACGTACCTGCCCCAATGGCTGTAAGTGTGGCCGATGTTCCCGAACACACAGTTGCCGAGTTTACTGTTACGGTAGGACTTGTATTTACTGTTACAGTAGCTGTTTTTACATTGGTACATCCCGACGATGTTCCCGTTACAGTATAAACGGTTAAAGAGGCCGGTGAAGGATTAATTACCGCGGTAGTGGCTCCTGTATTCCAGGAATAAGTAGTTGCTCCGGTGGCTGTAAGTGTAGCCGTTCCTCCCCCACATAATGTTGATGAATTCACAGTAACAGTAGGTGAAGGATTAACGGATACCTGTATGGTTTTTGTATTTACACAGGTCCCTGTTTTTCCGGTTAATGTATATATGGTAGCTGAAGCAGGAGTAACAGTTGCATTTGCACCAACGATTGCTCCGGGGTTCCATGAATAAGTTGTTGCCGAACCACCGCCGGTGAGCGTTGCGCTTGAGCCCGCACACACTGTACCCGGACTAGCCGCTGTGCTTAATGTAAACGATCCTGAAATGCTAAAGTTCTGCGCGTTGTAGTTGTTGGATGAGTTCATATCGGTACCGCCGTTAGGACTGCCTATATTAACACTATACACGTGCGCACCATTGGTAAGATTGGATACCACAGGCATAGTAACGTTTACAGAAGTGGATGGAGCCAGACTTCCTGCCCAGGCTACCGTCTGAGTTGCTCCTGCGTCCACTTTATAACTCAATGTTGCGCTTGAAATGGTTGTTGAACCATAGTTAAATAATTTTACGATAGGGGTTATAGAATTTGAACAGGTTACTACCTGCGAATAGGTTGGAGACACCACATATTGTATTCCAATATCGTTTCCAATAGAAGGAAGATTACAAACAGTAGACGTTAATAATGGAGAACGGTTAGGTGAATTGGTCATAACCAATTGCGCACGGTTTTTCTGGTCGGCGGTAAACATATACATACAGGCATCGTTGGTGTAATCCATGTAGTTCATGGTCATTTCCCCCGTTGTGTTTCCTGCGCAGGTTCCTAATTTGTAAGGATGTGTAGGGCAATTAAAATTGCTGGTTTGTGCCGGAGGAGTATCGTTACAAAAATCATTACCGCAGGTTGCATCACCCCAGATATGGCGCAATCCTAACCAGTGACCAATTTCGTGAACTGCTGTTCTTCCCAAATTGTATGGGGCGCCACTTACTGCTGTTCCAATACTTCCGAAAGCAGTGTTCAACATGACAAGCCCATCGCTGGTCGCAGTGCCAGAAGGAGTAGGAATACCGCTAAGACCAGTGGTTCCCTGGGCCGGCCAGGTTGCATATCCTAAAATACCTCCGCTGATGGAACACACCCACATGTTCATGTATTTACTGGTGTTCCAGATAGTGGCCGGTTTAATTGTATTGGTAATATAAGTTGTGTTCCATGGCGGAGCTGTAAATCCTGCTGTCTGACGATTAACACGGTCAATTCCCGGTTCAGCCATAATACCTCCGGTAGGATTAACAACAGCAAGACAAAAATTAAATTGAAATTTTCCGAGGTAAGGTTTAAAAACTGTAGGAATATTTGCCGTATCCGGATTTAGTCCATTATAATCTTCATTTAAAATATTGATCTGATCCTGAATCTGAGCGGCATTAAGGTTTCCCCCACTGGTGGCACCTATAGTATTAACCGCTTCATTATTATGAATAACGTGAACAACCACTGGAATATTAAACACAGACATGGTGGATGATTGCGACTGAGTGTTCTTTCCGACCTGATTGGCATTATTAATCGGCGGAAGTGATTGAATCCAGTTTTCAAATCCCTGTGGCGGTTCAGGCGTACCGCAACGCTGTTGTGTTGTTATTTGCGATTTAGATGTTACCTGTGCATTCGCGAACATTGCAAGCGCAATAAATCCCAAACATAAAATTTTTTTCATGTGTTGTTTGTTTTGTATGAAAAGTTTAAAAGGGTTTTCTATATGCAATATACATACAAAAAATGTTAAAACAAACAGGTAACTACCTGAATACCTACTTTTTGTCTAAAGTTTTTAAAATGAACTGTGAAAGTTCGTTGAGAACCGTTTTGGCTTCTTTATCGGTGAGTTGCATTCCAAAACGTACCACTTTTGCCTGGCAGGATAACTCGAGCCGCTCCCCACCTTTAATCCAGAAACTCTGGTTGATGAAATCGAAAAAATTTCCTTCGTTAATATCCACAGTTTTAAGATCGTTTACAAGTTCCAGATCATACTCTTTTATCTTTCCACGTTTACCAATCTCTTTCTGATAATGCAGGGTTCCGTCCTTAATCCAGATTTTTTCCCGTCCAAACTTCTTCCATGTAAAAGCACGGGCAATTTTAACTTCGTAATACAGCCAGAAAGATAAATATACTATCACAAAAAGGCGGGTGTTCTGATCCTGGAAACGGGGATAATTTACAAGTACAGTAAGGCCACAAACCGTCCAGGCAAAGAGCCACAGAAACATTAAGCCTTGTTTCTTTTTATCCGTTACCGGCAAAATGACAATGCTTAAAACATCGTCTCTTTTTAATATGCTCAGGCGTTCGCCGATTACCTTCATTAGCCGGAATTAAGTTTGCAAATTTAATTATCTTTAGCCTCCCCTGAAATAAAATTATGAGCGAACCCAAAAGAACCCTTAACCTGTTTGATACAGTAATGCTTGTTTCCGGCAGCATGATTGGCTCGGGTATCTTTATTGTAAGCGCCGATATGATGCGCGTGCTTGGATCGCCGCTCCTTGTTCTTTTTTGCTGGATCCTGAGCGGTGTAATTACTTTATTTGCGGCGCTAAGTTATGGCGAACTGGCAGGAATGATACCCGACGCAGGCGGCCAGTTTATTTACCTGAAAAGGGCCTACGGAAAATTAACGGCCTTTGTTTACGGGTGGACGGTTTTCACTGTTATTCAAACCGGTGTAATTGCCGCCGTTGCAGTAGCGTTTGCCCGATTTGTAGGCGTGCTTATTCCGTTCTTTGATGAACAAAATATTGTTCTTTCGGTAGCCGGCGGAAAGTTTACAATTTCTACTACTCAACTGCTCGGCATTGCTTCCATCCTCTTTCTTACTTTTTTGAATACGCGCGGAATTAACAATGGAAAAATTATCCAGCGTGTTTTTACCAGCGCTAAAATTCTTGCGCTTCTTGGTGTGATTGCTATAGGATTTATTATTGGATCGGAGTTCAATTACTGGGGAGAAAATATTAAACTTCCTTTTTCAGGAGACGCGAGTGGCGAAACGGGATTCAGCGCTTTGTTCGGCGCTATTGGCGTTGCTTTGATAGGCTCGTTATTCAGCAGCGACGCCTGGAACAATGTCACGTTCATTGCAGGAGAAATTAAACAGCCACAAAAAAACATTCCACTTGGATTAATGATCGGCGTATTGCTTGTCACTCTTCTTTATATTCTTGCCAACGTGGCCTACTTTATGTTGCTCCCTGCTCTCGGAAATCCTGAAGGAACAACAGTGGTTGAAAGAGGAATTGCCTATGCGCAAAACGACAGAGTTGGAACCGCGGCATTGAGTGCTGTATTCGGAAATTTATCGTCGTACGTGATGGCCGTGCTTATTATCATTTCAACATTCGGTTGCAACAATGGTTTGATCCTCGCGGGCGCAAGATTATTTCAATCCATGGCCAACCAGGATCTGTTTTTTAAATCAGCGGCGCATCTTAATAAATTCCAGGTGCCTTCAAAAGCTTTGTGGATCCAGGCATTCTGGGCTTCTGTGCTTTGCCTGAGCGGATCGTATGGCTCACTGCTGGATTATTGCACCTTTGCCTCTCTCGTGTTTTACATTATTACCATCTCTACCTTATTTTATTTCCGTAAAAAAGAACCGAATGCAATTCGTCCCTATAAAGCTTTTGGTTACCCGATAATTCCCGCGCTTTATATTCTTATTACACTAACTATTTGTATCGACCTTCTTGTTTTCAAACCGCAAAACACAGGATGGGGATTACTCATTATGTGCCTGGGCATTCCTGTGTTCTTTATTTTTAATAAGAGGAAAGGAAATACTGATTTAACCACAAAGTGACACAGACCTTTGTGATTGTTTAGTGCGCCTTTGTGGTTTAATTCTAGTGAAACATCCGGCTTATTAAATGAACAGATCTATTCGTTAATTCAAATAATCTCAGATCTTACTTTCGCTTACTTTCGCCACAAAACGAAATTATCCGCTCTGTCATTAATAACTACTTCGGTTTTAATAAACAACAGCGAAGAGGATTGCTCGTACTTTGTTTCATTTGTACCGCTTTGTTTACAGTTCGCATCGTTTATCCATATTTTATTTCTCCCGGTGAAATTGTTGTAAAAGATCTTCCTTTGATTGAACACAGAACCGACAGCGCTGCCAGGAATTTACAGAATCACCGAAAAGAGAACTATTCTTATAGCAAAGGAAAATTATTTGCCTTTGATCCAAATAGCATCAGCAAAAATCAATTACTGGAACTTGGACTCAAAGAAAAAACAGCAGGTATTCTTATTAAGTTCAGGGAGAAAGGGTTCCGGTTCCGTAAAAAAGAAGATCTTAAAAAAGTATTTGGCATTAGTGATAAATTATACGCCCGTCTGGAACCGTATATAGTAATTGAAAACAAAAGCCGCGAATCTCACAATGATAATTCTCATACATTCGAAAAGAAAACTCAAAAGATTTTCAAAATCGTAGAGCTGAACTCAGCAGACAGCCTGCAGTTATTAGAAATTAATGGTATTGGTCCGGGTTTTGCCAAACGCATTTTAAAATACCGAAGCATGCTCGGGGGATTTATTCATCCTGAACAACTCAAAGAAGTTTACGGCTTTACCCAGGAGATGTATGAAAAAATAAAATTGCAGATCACAGTAAATTCATCGCATGTACAGAAACTGGATTTAAACAAAAATGATTTTAAGGTCATCAATAAACATCCTTATCTGAGTTACGAACTCACAAAAGATATTTGTAATAAACGACGAAAAGGAACTATCAATGAAGATAATCTCAAAGAGATAATAACAGATGAAGCAGCTTATAAAAAGCTTCTGCCTTATCTTGAATTTTAAAGCATGAATTGAATCGCATAAAGAGTGACACGAAATTCGCGAATGAACGCTAATCTTATTTTAAAATAACAAACACAGACTAACATCAGTATCTGCGACATCAGCGGAATCTGTGTGAGTTATTAAAACACAGATATAATTCGGTTATTCCTTACTTCCAAAAACCTTCTTGAGAATATCGTTTACCCTTGCCATCGGATCTTTCCTGATCTTTACTTCTTCATCAGCAATAAGAATCATTAAACCATTAATGGCTTTGTTGGTAACGTATTTATCCAGGTCGGGATTTTGTTTTTTCACTCCCGGTAATTTGTTATAGCTCGTTGCTAGAGGTTTCCAGTAACTTGTTACTTTAACTTTGTTGATGGCTTCTTTTACAATTGGTAAAAATTTTTCTTCGAGCGGAGAATATGTTGTTTTTCTTAAATAATTTGTCGCCGCGGTGTCATGGCTTTTTAAGATCGCGAAACCATCGGCAAGACTCATGTTTTTGATCGCGTCAATAAAAACCGGAGCGGCGTTTTTGGCGGCTTCTTCAGCGGCGCGGTTAAGACTCGTTTCAAAATCGTCGATCTTTTTCTTCATACCCATTTTAAGAAGTTTCGCTTTCATGTCTTTCGCTTCTTCGGGCCATGGAATAAATAAACGTGGGTTTTTTAAATAGCCATCGGCCTTACTTGCAAGCGATGAGGCGCTGTTCGTTCCAACCGTCAACGCTTCGCGCAAACCCTGGATAACTTCTTCATTGGTAAGTTTGGGAGCAGTAGTTCCGCTGATAACGGCGTTAGCTTTTTCTTTAGCTACTTTTTCGAGACTATCCTTTTTCCGTTTCAGTTTTTCGGCAAGGGTTTGAGAATTTGCAACTGAAAAAGAAAAAAGCGCTATTAATAAAAAAATCTGTTTCATTGTATTTAATCAATAAATTTGTTTCAAAGATAAGCGAATATGCGAATCTTTTTTTACAATTAATGTTATTAAATGAAAGCGGAGATTCTTACTATAGGCGATGAAATTCTGATAGGACAAATTACCAATACGAACAGTGTGTGGATTGCCCAGCAGCTTAACCTGTGTGGTATACGCGTGGTTCATATGGCAAGTGTGGCCGATGAAGAAAGCGCCATTCTTGAATCGTTAAACGCGGCTTCGAAACGCGCCGATGTGGTTTTTATTACAGGAGGATTGGGGCCTACGAAAGACGACATTACCAAAAAAACTTTTGCTGAATTTTTTGATGCAGAGCTGGAAATGAATACTGAGGTACTTGAACATGTAACTTCCTTTTTTATAAAACGTAACCGCGAAATAAATGACGTCAATCGTCAGCAGGCCTTGGTGCCAAAGGGATGCACAGTTATAAGAAACGCGAACGGAACCGCTCCCGGAATGTGGATGAAAAAAAACAACACCGTTTTTATCAGCATGCCAGGAGTTCCTTATGAAATGAAGGCCATGATGACGGACCTGGTTTTACCGAAGCTGAGAACAGAAAACGATCTTCCGAATATTTATCACAAAACAGTTCTTACTCAAGGAGTAGGAGAAAGCGTGATTGCTGAGATCATTGAAAAATGGGAAGATGATCTGGCTGTAAAAAAAATAAAATTAGCTTATTTACCTCAGCCGGGAATTGTGAGACTTAGGCTTTCTGCTGAAGGAAAAGACCTAACGGAATTAAAATCTCGTGTAGATACTGAAGTAAAAACTCTTGTGCCTTTAATAGAAAACTACATTTACGGTTTCGAGAACTACGGAGAAGAAATGCCAACACTGGAGAAAATAGTAAGTGAATTGTTACGCGAACGTAAACAGACTTTGTCTCTCGCCGAAAGTTGTACGGGCGGGTATATTTCTTCCTTGATCACTTCGCTTTCGGGCGCCTCAGAAATTTTTAAGGGGGGCATTGTTCCTTATACGAATACGGCAAAACACGAGCTGCTCCAGGTAGATGAAAAAACATTCGAAACAGCCGGCGCAGTAAGTAAAGAATGTGTGGAACAACTCGCAGCTAATGTGCTTAAAAAATTCGACAGCGATTTTTCTATTGCTGTTTCTGGAATTGCGGGTCCATCGGGAGGCACACCCGACAAGCCGGTGGGACTTGTTTGGATCGCTGTTGCCAGCAGAAAAAAAGTACTTGCTATGAAATTTCAGTTTGGCGATCACAGGCAAAGAAATATTGTGATGACAGCAAATACCGCGCTTAATCTTTTAAGAAAATTCATACTTCGGTAGAATTTCGTCGAAAATCGTTATTTTCTGAATGATTTTAGTTAATTTCTAAATCCTTTTAATAATGCCGAAATGTTAATTTCATTAGATAATGTTGATAATTATGTTATCTTCGTTGGATTCGAGATTTAGATATGAAAAAGTTTTATTTATTCTTTTTGCCTTTTGTTCTTGTTATTCAGCCTAAATTATTCAGCCAGCAAACAACAGGCGATCCTTACAAAGCTCTTCACGAAAAAATATGGGGTGAGCGTCACGGTCGTACTCACGGCTCTAATCCGAACGCCTTGCGCGGAATGATTTCGCCTGCAGGACACGCGCATAAAATTACTGGAACACCTGTGAGCTCATTGTCTGATCAGGACCTGAAAAGTAAATGTACTTTTTTTGCTGGAGATTCTTTAGCGGGTTTTGATTTTAATACTGCCCGTCAGCAAGCGCTGAATGATGGATGTAAAATGCTGTCGGAATTCAAGGCTCATATGCTGCGTCAACAGGTTACGTATGTGAAAGGAAAATACAATATTTCTACTCCGAACAATAACTCATCGTATCCTCAGATTCCGAATACCGGCGGTAAGTTAATGATGCCAAGCTTGTGTAACAACATAGATTTTGAAGATGGCGTATTTACAGGCTGGACTGGGGTGAGTGGTTATAATGCCAACTCAAACAATCCTTTAACAGTTCCTGCCAGCGCTCTTACTGTTGCAGTTACTTCAACAAACCAAAACATTTACGGTTGCGCCGATATTAACATGATCACATCAGCCTACGGAAACGATCCTGTAGGGGGCTTCCCTGGAAAAGATCCTAATGGCGGATTGTATTCGGTACGTCTCGGTGGTTTTGATATTAATACCGATGATGGCGACGGATACCTGTGTGCGAGCCAGAAATGGAACTACTGGGGACCAGCTAACGGTGAGTATCTCGAAAAAACAATCACTGTATCGGCCGCTAATTCGCTCCTTTCTTTCGATTTCGCAGTGGTTTTAAATGATGGTGGTCACCCTAACGGACAACAACCTTATTTTCACGTTTTCGTTACTAATACTGCCGGTGTGGTTTTATCAAGCTGTACGCAATATTACGTTCAGGCCGCGGCCGGCGTACCTCCTGCAGGATTTACCAATTCTGGTTTTGTAAATACCTACGATGGAAGTTTACTTTATTACAAAGGCTGGACATCTAACAGTATTAATTTAACTCCCTATATTGGTTCAAACGTAAAAATCCGCTTTGTGGCGGCGGGATGTTCCAATGGCGGTCACATGGGATGGGCCTACGTGGATGCCATTTGCGATAATGCCGATATTAATACTACCAGCGTATCACCTTGCGTTGGAACCAACGTAACATTAACAGCTCCTGCGGTAGCAGGCGGAACTTATTTATGGACGGGTCCGGGGGTTACAGGCTCAACATCTCAAAGCGTTACTGTAAGTTCATCAGGAACTTATACAGTAGCCGTAACACCGTCACAAGGCGCGCTTTGCAGCTATACATTAACACGCGTCGTTACTTTTAATCCGCTTCCTTCAGTAAGCGCTGCGCCAACAGGAAGTTTAAATTGTACCAACGTCACAACACAAATCGGATTAGCCACCACAACTTCTCCCGCCGGATTTATAACCACAGGGCCGGGAGTCACAGGCGGCAGTACTACAAGTTCGGTTACTGTAAATCAAGGCGGAACTTATAATTATACTGTTACCGACCAGACTTCGGGCTGTGCAACTACAGGTGCTGTGAATGTTACACAAAACACAACGGCGCCTGGCGCTTCTATCAATGCTCCTTCTGTTTTAAATTGTAACACCACTTCCCAGAATCTTGTTGGTAATCCGGGTTCAGGAGTAACTTATAACTGGACAGGACCTTCAGGATTTACTTCCACGAATGGAAGTCCGAATATTACTCTTGGCGGAACTTACAACTTAACTGTAACTTCTACATTTAACGGTTGTACATCTACAGCTAACACCAGCGTAACACAAAATACAACGGCGCCTTCTGCATCCATCAATGCGCCAACTGTATTGAATTGTACAAACACGGCACAAAACTTAGTTGGTAACCCAGGCTCGGGTGTAACGTATACATGGAGCGGTCCTTCATCGTTC
>JAJONO010000103.1 GCA_021323535.1 Bacteroidota bacterium | reverse complement strand
ATAAATTAGTCTGGCCCCACTATAACCAATATGCGGAAGAAAAACCCTGGTTTTGTCAAACAATGTTTTCTGACGCTCAATACTATACACTTTGGCGCCCACTTCAATTAATACGGCCGTCTGGTATCCGCAGCCTGTTCCTATCTCAAGCACTTTTTCTCCGGGTTTTATATCCAGCTGCTCGGTTTGAAACGCTACAGTATAAGGGTGTGAAATAGTTTGCCCCGCGCCTATTGGTAAAGCCTTGTCGCTGTAAGCATGGTCAAGCAAGGCGGGTCGCGCCGTAGTATGATCGAAAAATAAATGCCGCGGCACTTTTTCAATTGCCCCCTTTTTAATTGCTCAACTAAACGTTTTCGCTTCCCTTTAAATAGGTATTCATCTTCTTTAGATACTTCGTAAAACACAGCCCTGATGTTGAACCGTAAAGCTATTGAGTAATAAACAATGATTATTTAATATTTAATCCTAATTACTAACAGCACACTTTTTAAAACACTTAGTTTTGAAACTGACTTATGACCAACAGAATTGCACTTATCGGCTTAGGGTATCTTGGAAAAATACACCTGAAACTTTTAAATGAACATGCCGATTGGCAATTGGCCGGTATCTACGATTCCAATAAACAACTTACAAGGGATCTTGCCGAACAATATAATTTAAAGGCTTTTCAATCGCTTGAAGAAGCCTTTGAAAATGCCGATGTGGTTGATATAGCCACACCCTGCAACACGCATTTCGAAATTGCAAAGCAAGCCATTATGCAAGGCAGACACGTGTTTACCGAAAACCCTGTAACTTCTACTCTTAACGAAGCAAAACAGCTTCAACTTCTTATTAATGAGGCTGGTATATGCTTTGAAGTGGGAAGTGTGGAGCGTTTTAATCCCGCATTTATTTCGGCAGCTCCTTTCGTTTCAAATCCAAGGTTTATCGAAATTCACCGCCTGGCAAGTTATAATTCCAGGGGAACCGACGTTTCTGTGGTTCTGGATCTTATGATGCACGATCTTGACCTTGTTCTTAATATCGTAAAGTCCAACGTGAGGCGCATTAGTGCCAATGGAGCCACTCTGGTTAGCCGTTCGGCCGATATTGCCAATGCCCGTATCGAATTCGATAACGGTTGCGTAGCTAACATAACCACTAACCGTATGGCCCTTAAGAATACAAGGAAATTCAGGGTCTTTACCGAATCTAATTTCGTGACGGTTAACCTCTTAGACAAAGTTACGCAGGTAGCTACTTTAAAGAATTCGGGCCTTAACTCTAAAAATATGGTCATTGACTCTCCTCCGGGGATGCCAAAAAAAGAACTGGTTTTTGAACATCCTATTATTTTACCCACAAATGCAATAAACGAACAACTTTCAGCGTTTTATAAGGTGATTAATTCTGGCAAAAGTATGCGAAGCAGCATCGCGGATTCTATCAAAGTACTGGAACTTGCTTTTGAGATAGAATCGCGAATGGGCGCTTAACAGATTTTGTTGAATAGAATTATGAATATTTTATAATTTTGAGGCAGTTGTATGAGGCACTTTTTACTGTTAGTTTTAGGGGGTTACCTGTTTTTATTCATTTCCTGCAAGAAATACGATCCGGCTCCGGCTGCGTTTTTTATAACCAACGACCAGGTTTCTGTTCACACGACCACAGCGCAGGGCACCAACAGTCATAAAATTACTGACCTTTGGCTTTACGTAAATGGCCAGTTCCAGGGAGCTTACCCCTTAGGAAGTAAAATGCCAATAATGACCTACGGTAAGAATGCAAAAATTGATATTCTTTCCGGGATCAAGAACAGCGGCATCAACGAAAAATCCATCAACTGGTTCATCTATGATAAAATCAGTTTTGATACTTTGGTTGAAAGTGGTAAAACCATCTCGCGCCCTTTTGTTTTCAAATACAATCCAGCTGTTAAATTTTTATGGCAGGAGAATTTTGATAATCCTAATGGTTTCAGCCTAATAAAATCCCCTGGTATTCAAGGTTCCGACACTACTTTTAAAATTGCTTCCCCCGCAAATAGTTTTGAAGGAAAATCGGCTGAAATTGGTATTACAGAGGTTAACCATTTTGCCCGCCTCGAATCCTCTATTTCGTATACATTGCCCCCTGGAAACCCCAACGTTTATCTCGAAATAAATTATAAAGCTACTTACGATTTTGAAGTAGGTTTAACGGCTAACAGCAATGCCTATAAGGGCGCGTTGGTAGTAAGATCAAAAGATACCTGGAACAAAATCTACATACAGCTTTCCGATCCGATAAACACAGAGCCCGTTTCTTCAACATATAAGGTTTATTTCTTATTACATAAGCCCAACGCCGAAACCGACGCTCACGTATGGTTAGATAATATTAAACTGATTTACCTGTAGTGAGCAAAAGACTTAGAACCATATATTATCTTGTGACCGACTTCGTGGCGGCTGGTCTGGCGTGGACCCTTTTTAACCTTTACCGGAAAACAAAGATCGATCCCCTTAAAACCGGTGATTTTAACGGCGAAATATTTGATCAGAACTTTATCATTAGCGTTCTGGCTCTTCCTGTTATCTGGGTGCTGGTATATTACCTTTCGGGTTCATACAACAATGTATTACGCCGTTCGCGTATCAATGAATTTGTTCAGATCCTTGTAACATCTATTATCGGCGTTACAGTTATTTTCTTTGTTTTCCTGCTCGACGATCAGGTAGCTTCCTATAAGTTGTATTACAAAATGTATTTTATTTTGTTCTCGCTTCATTTTGTTCTTACAGCCGCTTCAAGAATGATCTTATCGAGTTATACAAACCGCAAGATACATGGCCGTAATTTCGGATTCAACACATTGATCATTGGAAGTAACGAGCGTGCTCTTAAAATGTTCAAAGAAGTGAACGCACTAAAGTATGGCATCGGAAATAATTTCGTTGGCTTCGTTCATATTGAAGGAAAAAACGGTTACTCCGAACTTCTGAAAAAAGAATTGGCACATCTTGGCGAATATCACGATATTAAATCTATTATAGAAAAGTATCACGTGGAGGAAGTGATCATCGCGCTTGAGTCATGGGAACATGAATACATCAAAAACATTGTAAATGATCTCAGCGACATGGGGGTTATTATCAAGATCATTCCCGACATTTACGATATTCTTAGTGGTCACGTAAAAATGAATACTATTCTGGGAACACCACTTATCGAGATCAAAAGCAAAATTATTCCTGAATGGCAGATCTCTGTAAAACGTTTTCTCGATGTTTCTATTTCTATTATTGTTCTTATCTTTTTCAGCTGGCTGTATCTGCTTTTAGGAATCATTGTAAAGCTTGGTTCAAAGGGACCTGTATTTTTTCGCCAGGAACGAATTGGCATTCACGGAAAACCGTTTAATATTCTTAAGTTCCGCACTATGTTTGTTGACGCGGAAAAAAATGGTCCTGCTCTTTCAAGCGAAAACGATCCGCGTGTTACCCCTTTCGGAAGATTTTTAAGAAAGGTTCGTCTCGATGAAATGCCTCAATTCTTTAATGTGTTAATGGGTGATATGAGTATTGTTGGTCCGCGACCTGAAAGAACTTATTACATTAACCAGATCGTTGAAAAGGCGCCGCATTACAAACATCTTCAGAAAGTACGACCTGGCATTACCAGTTGGGGACAAGTAAAATACGGTTATGCCGAAAATGTGGATCAGATGATAGACCGTTTAAAATTCGATATTCTCTACATTGAGAACATGAGCCTGCTACTTGATTTTAAAATTCTTGTGCACACCGTTTTAATTGTTCTGAGAGGAAAAGGGAAATAGTGATAAACACCATTCAGAAATATCTTTCACTTGTAAAATTCAGTCATACCATTTTTGCTTTGCCTTTCGCGATCATTGGATTTTGCCTGGCCATTCATTCGGGAACTGCGGGCTTTAATGGATTCAAATTGCTGATGGTATTACTTTGTATGGTATTTGCAAGAAGCGCGGCCATGGCCTTTAACCGTTACATCGACAGGACCTTCGACGCTAAAAATCCGAGAACAGCCATAAGAGAAATTCCTGCGGGACAAATCAGCGCTTCGTCTGCTTTAATGTTCACCATTTTTTGTTCCGTTAGCTTTGTAATCTGTTCTTTCCTCATCAACAAATTATGTTTTGCTTTGTCGCCTGTTGCCCTGTTAGTTGTTTTAGGATACAGTTACACGAAACGCTTCACACCACTTTGTCATCTTATTCTTGGTGTAGGCCTGGCCCTTGCCCCTATTGGCTCTTATATCGCGCTGACTGAAAGATTTGATATACTTCCCGTGTTATTCGGATGTGTTGTATTATTCTGGGTAAGCGGTTTTGATATTATTTACGCTTTACAGGATGAAGAGTTTGACAGAAGTAACAATCTTAAATCCATTCCTGTTTTTCTTGGTAAAAAAAACGCCCTCCATCTTTCCGAGGTGTTACATTTTTTTGCAGGAGCAATCGTAATAAGCGGATATTTTCTTGGTCATTTTAACTGGATGTACCTTTTGGGAGCGGCCATTTTTGTGGGCCTGCTTGTGTACCAGCACACAGTGGTTAAGCCCAACGATCTTAGCCGTGTGAATCTTGCATTCATGACCTCTAATGGAATTGCCAGTGTTATTTTCAGTGTTTTTGTTTGTGCCGACATTTTTATTTTGTGACGCATGTTTACTATCCTGAGAAAAATCTTTAAATGGACCTTCTATCTGGCCTGTGTCATTGCCCTCATCGGAAGTATTTGTTTTTTCTGGGTAGAAAAATCAGCTGAGAAATCGTTATACGACAATAGTTCTCAGGTTCCATCCTGTAAAACGGCTCTTGTACTTGGAACATCCGCTCATCTTGCAAACGGTACAGCTAATCTTTATTTCACTTACAGAATAGACGCCGCGGTAAAACTTTACGAAGCAAAAAAAGTAAAGAAATTTATTTTAAGCGGCGATAACCGCGTAAACGATTACAACGAACCAAAAGACATGAAGAAGGCGCTGATAAAGCGCGGCGTGCCTGATTCGTGCTTAGTGCTCGATTATGCTGGCCTGAGAACATTCGATAGCATGGTACGCTGTAAGGAAATTTTCGGGCAGGATAGTGTGATCGTTGTTTCTCAGCAATTTCATAATGCACGGTCTGTTTTTATCGCCAATAAAATTGGTTTAACGGCTTTTGGTTTTAATGCGCAGAAAGTCACCACCCAAAAAACATTTAAAATGAAATTCCGCGAATTTTTCTCAAGGATAAAATGTGTTCTTGATCTTTATGTTTTTAATACGAAGCCAAGGCATTTGGGTGATAAAATTTCTATCTGACCTATTTACTTTTAACCACAAAGGCCACTTGCGTGACTCACAGAGGAAAACACAATGGTCAAAACTGTGTGAAAAGAATGTTTTTCCTCGTTGCGAAAAACAAGGAACACAAAGCTAAATGCAAGATCCTTCGGTGTCGGGAAAAATCAAACACAAATCATACGGAATTTCTTTGAGGCCAGCATTGTCGACAATCTCCAAAGTTTGAAAACTCAGCGGTTAGTTGGTTGCCGTAATATTTTTTGATCTTTTGCAACGCTTGCGCTGAAGCTTCAGCGAAGGAGCAGAGATAGCTGTATTCACGACCCAGGTTAACACATTTGAGCGTTTTGAAAAGAGGTCGTGAATAGCAGCGATTTTATTTCGGCTACCTCTACTTCACCGAAATAAAAATCTCCTTTCAAAAGATCAAAAGCGTTTTGCCTGCTTTTTCGCGCGAAAAGCAGGAGATAAAAAAATAAAATGAAAAGAATTTATTTTCCAATCTTAACCCCAAGCGTAGCGGTCAACTGTCCTGTGAAAAACTGGTGGCGGGCCTTACCGTTTCCTTTGCCTAAAACGAGGCAGGTAATGTAATCGGCGTAAGAACCTTTTCCTGTAAATTCGAAAACACCATATTTAAGAAATTCCATTCGTATTCCGCTTTCAACACCAACGATCCAGCCTGCAACGTGCCATTTATTATTTAAACGCTCACCGAATAAAGTCACATCTGTTCTTGGAAAAACAATTCCTGCACCCGGTTTCACAACGCAGCTAAGTTTAAAATTTTCGTTAGGATTAAACAGGTTCCATTTACGCAGGTAGTTTCCCATCCAGAAATTGGCGCCGTCACTATGTTCGAAATGAAGAAATGAATTAGGATCAAGAATAGTGTCGCCGTTAAAAGGGTTATTGTTGAACTGCCCTGTTACACGCGCTTTCTGATAATCTGTTACAATATACTTTGTATGATCGTAGTTCATTTCCACACCTTCATTTTCATTGAAGTAATAACCCACACGGCCCACAAACTGCGGAATGGTAATATTAATCACATCTTTGATCCCATCGAAATCAGGGCGATCGTGTGCCTTTGCATTATGAACCGTAAAATCGTAATAATTATGGCGACCGGTTTCAGGATGATAATCATTGGAAAGATCTTTGAAGTGGATGTCGCTTGTGCTATACCAGGCTCTCGTGTAGCCCCATAAAAAATAAAACTGTTTCTTCTTCTTTTTTAAAGAATCAGTTTGTGCAAGCAGTGCAGTAACCCCGCACAGGAGCACGCAACAAAGAAATAGTTTTTTCATTAAGGGGGGATTAAATCTTCGCGGCGTGAATATAGCGAATATTTCCTTCTACCCTAATGTCAATTTTTACGGAGTTTTGATCAACTAAATTTTTAGTTATCTGCGGCCATTCAATGAAACAATAATTCCCGGAGCCTATATATTCTTCAAAGCCTATGTCAAAAAGCTCCTCCTCACCCTTGAGGCGGTAAAGGTCGAAATGGTAAATTTTTCCGGCGGCGTATGAATATTCGTTCACGATAGAATAAGTAGGGCTGCTGAAATTATCCTGGCTTCCTAATACAGTGCAGATCTCTTTAATAAGGGTGGTTTTACCGGCCCCCATAGGCGCATCAATCAAAAAAATACGCTCCTGCGGAAAAGCATCTAATAACTGTTTTGCAACTGAGCCAATAGTTTCCAGGGAATATTCCGCTTCAAGATCAGCCACAAATTATTTAGCTGTTAAAGTTATATAAGGAATGATCATTTCCTCAAGGCTAATTCCGCCATGCTGAAATGTGTTCTTGTAATAATTGACGTAATGATTGAAATTATTCGGGTAAGCAAAGAACCTGTCTTCTTTCGCAAACACGAACCTCGAACTCGGATGCAATTTCGGAAGAAAAGCATCTGCAGGATTTTTTATTTCAAACACTTCTTTGGGATTGTAGTCTAGCGCTTTTCCTTGTTTGTAACGAAGATTTGTATTAACGTTTTTATCTCCGAGAATTTTAGTCGGTTCTTTTACGTGAACCGTTCCATGATCGGTTGTTATAACGATCTTGATTTTTTTATCGGCGAGTTGTTTAATGATATCAAGCAGTGGCGAATGCTCGAACCAACTGTAAGTAATACTTCTGTAAGCAGGCTCGTTTTCGGCAAGCTCACGAATCACTTCCATTTCGGTGCGGGCGTGACTCAGCATATCCACAAAATTATATACAATAACGTTCAGTTTATTTTGTAACAGACTGTGAACATTATCAGCAAGTTTTTTTCCGGCATTGAAGTTGGTGATCTTCGTATAGCTCATTTTTACTTCTTTTGCCAGTAAGCGTTTTAGTTGTTCTTTCATAAACGCTTCTTCGTTCATGTTCTTGCCGCCTTCATCCTCATCGTTTAACCACATACCCGGAAAACGTTTTTCCATTTCGCTTGGAAGCATGCCGCTGAAAATGGCATTGCGGGAATATTGAGTTGCCGTTGGAAGTATGCTGAAGAATGTTTCTTCGTTTTCTACCTTATAATAATCCTGGAGAATGGGCTGAATCACTTTCCATTGATCGTAACGCAGATTATCGATCAAAAGTAAAAAAACAGGCTCAGGTTTATTGAGCTCGGCAAGAAATTTATTTTTAATGAGTGTGTGGCTCATGGGTGGCGGATTGGTGTTTTTACCATTGAGCCAGCTCACATAATTTTTTTCAATGAATTTAAAGAACTGAGTATTGGCGTCGGATTTTTGCATACGCAGAACCTCGAGCATACTTTTATCCTGGAGCTTATCCATTTCAAGTTCCCAGTAAACAATTTTTTTGTAAAGCTCCATCCACTCCTGCCAACTCAGATTATCGTTGATCTGCATCCCAATGTTCCCGAACTCTTTACGGTATTCGGTATTGGTTTTTTCGCTGACGAGACGTTTATTATCAAGGGCTTTTTTAAGTGAGAGAAGGATCTGGTTAGGATTAACAGGTTTAATGAGATAATCCGCGATTTTTCCTCCGATGGCGTCATCCATAATATGCTCCTCCTCACTTTTAGTGATCATGATCACCGGAATATCGCCATTTACCTGCTTGATTTTGATCAGTGTTTCAAGGCCGGTTATTCCCGGCATATTTTCGTCCAGAAGAACAGCACTAATATTTTTATTGTCTTTTACTATATCAAGAGCCTCGTCGCCACTGAACGCGGTTATCACATCATATCCTTTATCGTTCAGAAAAAGAATATGAGGTTTAAGCATATCAATTTCATCATCGGCCCAGAGAATTTTAATTTTGTCCATAAGATTGGTTTAATTACAAATAACGTATTAAATTTATGTCTATTATCCGTGGCCTGAAATATTTTATACTTTTTTTTGAATAATCATTTTTAGCCCGGCGGGAACAAGCTCATTTCATGTCATACAACAAACGCAAAATACTGAACGATCCCATTTACGGTTTTGTTACTCTTCCAAACGACATCACCTATAACCTGATCAATCATCCTTTCTTCCAGCGCCTCCGTCGCATCAAACAACTGGGGCTCACCAATCTGGTTTACCCGGGCGCGCTTCATACACGTTTTCATCATGCAATTGGCGCCATGCATTTAATGCAGGAAGCCGTGCTTACGCTTCGTCAAAAAAACGTTGCCATCACCGAGGATGAGGAACAAGCTGTACTTATTGCGATTTTATTGCACGATATCGGGCATGGTCCGTTTTCGCACGCTCTCGAACACAGTCTTGTAAAAGGTATTAATCATGAAACCATCAGCAGTTTTCTGATGGATACGCTTAATAAGGAATTCAAAGGAAAATTATCACTGGCCATTAAGATATTCAATAACCAGTACAAAAAACATTTTCTTCATCAGCTGGTAAGTTCGCAGCTGGATATGGACAGACTTGATTATCTGAAACGCGACAGCTTTTTTACCGGAGTAAGTGAAGGCGTTATCAGCAGCGACCGCATCATAAAAATGCTTAACGTGGTGGATAATCAACTAGTAGTTGAGCAAAAAGCCATTTACAGTATTGAGAAATTTTTGATTGCCAGAAGGCTCATGTACTGGCAGGTGTATCTTCACAAAACCGTATTGAGTGCAGAGACCTTACTTGTGAACATTCTAAAAAGAGCCAAGGAACTTGCATCAAAAGGCGTAAAACTTTTTGCCACCCCTACCCTTGCGCTTTTCCTTGAGAACGATTTTACGAAAACTGATTTTGAAAAAGACGGGTCTCTGCTCGAAAAATTCACTAAGCTCGATGATAACGATGTAATGGCCTCAGTAAAAGTATGGGCCGAAAATGAAGATTTCATCCTGAAAACACTTTGCTCAAACCTGCTCGAAAGAAAGCTCTATAAAATAGAACTTCAGAGCACCGCTATTGCTACCTCACATAAAAACAAACTTATTGATAAAGCCTGCAAATATTATAAAATATCCCGAAGGGAAGCCGCTTATTTTGTATTTACCGATACGGTTAACAACAGCGCTTACAATGCCAATTCGTTCAACATTAACGTGCTTATGAATAACGGAACGCTTATGGATGTTGCGGCAGCCAGCGACCAGCTTAATATCCAGAGCCTGAGTAAAACAGTTACGAAACATTTTATCTGTTATCCGAAGGAAATAGCTGTTTAATACTCTGTTCTTGGTTCCTGATTCTTGGTTCCTGATTCTTAGTTCTTGGTTCCTTATCTTTCTCCCTTCTGTGTTTTCCTTTTTCCACTCATCATTTATAATTTCCCCTAAGGGGTGATTTCGGTATAAAATCCTTGCAGAAAGTTGATTTTTTACTTATCCTTGCTTCGCTAAAAAACACACTATGAAGCCCTATTTCAGAATACTTGCAGCCGGAGCACTAATGACCGCCTGCACTACTTCCAATAACGAAATGGCAGAAATGCCGCTTGCTCACAAAAAAGACACTTTGAAAGTTGATTCATCAGCAATCAAAGAAGAAAAATTTGATTACATCTCAGAAAATTTTGCCGATCTGAGAGTATTACGTTATAACGTAAAAGATTTCGATAAAATGCCCGTAAAGATAAAAACGTTGTTATACTATTTATACCAGGCAGCGTTAAGTGGTCGTGATATTGTTTATGATCAGAACTACAAATACAACCTCGCTATCCGTAAAACACTCGAGGCTATTGTTGGTTCTTACAAGGGAGATAAAGAAAGTGAAGAATACAAAAACTTCTTAGTATACGCTAAACGCGTTTGGTTCAGCAATGGAATTCACCATCATTACAGTATGGATAAATTTGTTCCTGAATGCAGTCCTGAATTTTTTAAGCAATTGGTGAATCAAACAGATTCTACACTTCTCCCTTTAGGTAAAGGAGAAACAAAAACGCAATTCGCTGAAATGATTTCAAAACAGATGTTCGATCCTAAGATTGCTGCTAAAAAAGTAAGTCTCGACCCTAAGAACGATCTTGTAAAATCCTCGGCGGTTAATATGTATGACGGTGTTACTGAAAAAGAAGTAACTGATTTTTATACTGCTATGACTTCCAAACCTCATCCCACAGAAACAACAGAGGAAGGAAAAGTAGTAACAAAAGTTCCTATGTATGGTCTCAACAGCAGGCTCGTAAAAGAAAACGGAAAACTGGTTGAGAAAACATGGAAGGTTGGAGGATTATATACTCAATCCATTGAGAAAATTGTATACTGGTTAGATAAAGCAGTAACCGTAGCTGAAAATGATAAACAGAAAGATGCTCTTCAGAAGCTCATCAAATTTTATAAAACCGGAGATGCGAAAGATTTCGATGATTATAACATAGCATGGGTACAGGATACGGAAAGTTCTGTTGACGTAGTTAACGGCTTTATTGAAGTGTACCAGGATCCTCTCGGAAAAAGAGGTTCTTTTGAATCGGTTGTATCTGTTAAAGATTTTGAAGCCAGTAAACGTATCGCTGCCATCGGAAAAGAAGCTCAATGGTTCGAAAACAATTCTTCTATCCTCCCACAACACAAAAAGAAAAACGTTGTTGGAATTTCAGCTAAAGTAATAAACGCCGTTGTAGAAAGCGGTGATGCAGCTCCAAGTACACCTATCGGGATCAATCTTCCTAACAACGAATGGATCCGCGAGCTTCATGGCAGTAAATCTGTAAACCTCGGAAACATTGTTGAAGCTTACGATCAGGCTGCAGGCGGAAGTGTGGTGAACGAATTCTACTACAACGATGAAATTAAAAAACGTGTTACAGAATGCGCGTCTCTTGCTGACAAGCTTCACACCGATATGCATGAAGTAATCGGTCACGCAAGCGGACAACTGGAAGACGGCGTTAAATCATCAAGCGAAACATTAAAGAATTATGCGAACGCTCTCGAAGAAGGCCGTGCCGATTTAGTGGCACTTTACTATCTTATGGACAAAAAATTAATCGAGCTTGGGGTAATGCCTTCTCTGGATTACGGTAAAGCCGCGTATGACGAATACATTACTAAAGGAATGATCGTTCAGTTATCTCGTATCAAACCAGGAAAAGACATTGAGGAAGCTCACATGCGTAACCGTTTAATGGTGTCGGCCTGGGTGTATGAAAAAGGAAAAAAAGACAATGTGATCGAAAAGAAAGTAGAGAATGGAAAAACATATTTCGTCGTGAATGATTATGAAAAACTCCGTGTTTTATTCGGTGATCTTCTAAGAGAAATTCAGCGCATCAAATCACAGGGCGATTTTAAAGCAGGGAAAGCGCTTATCGAAAACTATGGCGTTAAAGTGGATCAGGCGCTTCATAAGGAAGTTCTTCAACGTTATTCAAGCTTAAAAATGGCACCGTACCAGGGATTCATTCAACCTAAATTAACTCCTGTTATGGAAGGCGATAAAATCATTGATGTAAAAATCGAGTACCCTAACAACTTCACCGAGCAGATGATGCAATACGGTAAAGAGTATGGGTTATTGCCAGCTTATAACTAGTATTACTTTATTTATAAATGAAGAGGAGTGTGTAAAATACATTCCTCTTTTTTTATCCATTCTATTGAAGTCTTTAGTCGTTTGACACAGATTTCACAGATTGACACGGATAATTGAAATATTCCATTTCAATTGTGAGCATATCATTTTCATTAAATAGCAATATCATCGGAATCCGCATCAAAAAAGCCATGTGATTCATTAAAAACCCCATTTCATTGATTGATTTTGCTTCTTTGTTAATTCTTCATTTTAGACAAGAAAATCTGATCTAATTTTGTGGGATCTGAAAATAAAATTACGTACTATGGAACCAACAGAACAAAGAAAATGCCTTGAGTGTAATGAAATTATCAAAGGAAGAATTGACAAAAAGTATTGCAACGATATGTGCAGGAATTCTTTCAACAACAGGCTTAACAGCGACAGTAATAATTACGTTCGCAACATCAACAACACACTTCGCAAAAACCGCCGTATCCTCGAAGCTTTCCTGAATGAAAATGAAAAAATAACAGTTCCGAAACAAAAATTAATGGATAAAGGATTCAATTTTTCGTTCTATACGAATCAAACTGTAAGTAAAAATAATAACCAGTACCTTTTTTGCTACGAATATGGTTACACGGGTCTTGAAAAAGATATTACGCTGATCATAAAAAGAGAAGAAGAAAGATAATCATGCAAAAATCTTTCCAATTGTCCTGAAAATTATTTTAATATCAGTCACAATCCCGGCTTCATTGATATACTTTTTATTCAGTTCCAGCTTTGCCGGCATAATTTCTTCAATGTAGGTTTTCTCAGGGTCTTTTGATTTAGCCAGTAACTCATTCTCACTAAAATATTCAAGAGAGGCGTAATCGGTAATT
>JAJONO010000102.1 GCA_021323535.1 Bacteroidota bacterium | reverse complement strand
GTCATCTGCCGCCTGCGACAACTACAAAGTCATCCTCTCTCCAAACATCACATCCGTGGGTAACGGCGGGCCTTATAACTATATCTGGAGCAATGGGGCCGTAGGATCAACAGCTACGATTACAGCACTCTTGGCGAATTCACCTAATGTTTACACTGTAACAATCAGCGATGGATGTACCGTACCGGATACAAAGGCAACGTTTACGGTAGTAACGAACCCAGTGCCAGCCAGTACATTTGTATCAACCTACAACAAAGGTTGTGCCCCTTTGAGTGTGGCGTTTAATGCGGTAACCAGCGGAACCAACACCTATTTTTACGTTTGGGATTTTGGTGGAAACAATAACGGAATAGGAACCACGTATACCGGACCGCAAAACACCATCTCGTATCCTAACCCGGGAACATTCAATGTGGGCCTTACTACTACCAATGAATTCGGATGTACATCGGAACTCAATATGACCAACTACGTTGAAGTTTATCCTGTGCCAATTGCAGAATTTATGTCAACACCACAAGAGGCCACTATCCTTGAACCAGAAGTAAAATTCTTTAATCTTTCGCAGGGTGCAAACTCTTTTGTGTGGGACTTTGGCGATTACGGTTCGCCCCTTAATTCATCTTTTGTAAAGGATCCTGTACATGTTTACACTTATGCTCACAGTTACGTGGTTTACATGGTCGCTATCAACCTTTACGGTTGTAAAGATACGGCCATTCATAAGGTAGAGATCAAGCCGGATGTGTCCATTTACATACCGAATGCCTTTACACCTGATCAGAATAACAGGAATGATGTGTTCCAGCCTAAAGGTGTTGGTATCAGCGAAGACAATTACAAAATGGAAATATTTGACCGTTGGGGTGAGCTCATCTTTACTTCCAATGCATTTAAAACGGGGTGGGACGGAACCGTTAAGGGCAGTGGCCAGATAGCTCAGGACGGAGTTTACATTTACAAGATATTTGTTACAGATCTTCAGGGAAATAAAAAGTACTATGTTGGTCATGTAACACTTTTAAAACAATAGACCCAACCTTTTAGTGTTGTTAACCGTTTATAGATACAGAACACAGTTTTAGTCCGCAATAAACGGTTTGTTATAATTGGAATCCCAAAGGGTTGTCAAAGCGCTTGTTGTTTGCGGGTTTAAATAAATTTACTTACATTTACAAGTTAGTAAATTGTGTCATGAAATGAGTAAAACGATCAATTAATGACCTTTTATTTAATAAATTAGCCCCAAATACCGCATAAATACTATGAAACGAATTCTATCCTGTCTTTTTGTTGTACTTATATCCGTTTTTTCTAAAGATCTTAAGGCCCAGGTTGTTTTCTGGACCGAAAACTTTGGTGCCGGTTGTTCGCAGGGAAATGTAGCCACTGGGGCTATTGCAACTCCATCCAATGGAGCCTGGGGTGTAACAGCTCTGGCAACAGGACCGGGTAACGGAGCCAACGCCAACGAATGGTTCATTAGCGCCACTGAAGCGGGAATGGGCACCAACAACTGCGGCGACGGATGCCTTAACAATCCGGGTCTTAGCGACAGAACCCTTCACATGAGCGCTAATTTCATTGCGCCTTTCGTAGACTTAGGAGCAGCATATATTGCCGGGGCAGGTTTTGAAACCAATAAACGAGCCGAATCGCCATTAATTAACTGTACACCTTATACCAACATTACACTTTCCATGAACTATCTTGTTGAAGGAGTTCCGGGATTTGATTATGCAGAGTTAGTATACTCTGCAAACGGTGGAGCTGCCTGGGCTGTTTTAGCACCATTGCCGGCCACAGCGAACGGACCATGTGCCCCACAGGGATTATGGACCAATATTACAGTGGCGCTTCCTGCATCTGCCAATAACAACGCTAACGTAAAAATTGGTATCAGATGGGAAAATAGCGATCCTGCGGGAGCCGATCCTTCAATTGCTGTAGACGACATTCAATTATCAACTATCGCATTAACTTTTACAATTCCTGCAAGTGCCTGTGCTAACACAACTGTTCAGGCTTCTGTAACGGGAACTGTTCCATCAACAACATCTTACTCATGGTCATCTAACCCTGCAGGCGCTGTTTTTGCTCCTGCAACAAGCAGTGTGCCAGCTGTAACATTTACTGCGGCTGGTCTTTATACAGTAACCTGTTATGCTTTAAACGGTGCGGCTGTAACCGCAACCGCAACGGCTACCATCAACATTAATCCCGGACCAACCGTATCAATTGTGCCGGCAACTCAAACGGTTTGTGCGGGCAACACGGCTACCATGACTGCCAATGCCACAGCAGGATCCTCTTTCCAGTGGGCAACAGGGACATTTCCGGCTATTACACTTCTGGGGACAAGTTCAACTCAAACGGCATCGCCACCTTCAACGCAATCATACTCGGTAGTTGCAAGTATCGGAGCATGTACCGCGTTTGCAACCACTACAATTACTATCGGAGCCAATCTTTCAATTAATGCTACATCTTCGGCAACCCAGGTTTGTAGCGGAACAACTGTCACATTATCAGCAACCGGAGCAACAACTTACACCTGGGTAGCACCTCCAAGCACAACAGTGGGTACAACTCAAACCGTAGTTGTGAGTCCAACTTCAAATACAACTTATACGGTATTTGGAAGTAATGGCACGTGTTCTGGTTCAGGAACCATTTCTATTGCTACAACTACTAACGTTTCATATACGCTAGCGGCTACCGCAGCAACAGTTTGTCCGGGTCAAACAGTAGGACTAACCGTTACCGGAGGATTAAACTACACATGGTCACCGGGAGCATCGTTAAGCTCTACTTCGGGTTCTGCGACAATTGCTTCTCCTAATATTCAAACAACTTACTCGGTTGTTGGTAATGACGGAGCAGGTTGTAACGGTTCAGGGCAAATTACCATTTTCATGGGAGCTTCGCCTAATTTAATGGTTGCTTCCACAGCATCTGCCGTATGCGCAGGATTCAGTTCAACCCTTACTGCCACAGGAGCTACATCCTATACATGGACAGGGTCAACAATGACGGTAGCAGTGGCTCAGTCATCTATAGCTGTCGGTCCTGGATCGTATACGCTCATGGGCTCCAACGGTTCTGCCTGTGCGGCACAAACTGTGGTTACCATTGGATTGGCCCCGCCACTCAACGTAACAGCTTCACAAAATAATTTTACAACCTGTATTGAAAGTAACTTCCCTAAATATTCAAAAGCTGTACAGTTAACTGCAAATGGAGCATCAACCTATAACTGGTTCCCTTGTAACTCTTACATTGTGCCATGCGTTGGTACAATTGTTCAGGTAAGACCTCCAACGTCAACCTGCTATACGGTTACAGGTAATACTTCTGTTTGTACAGGGTCCGCAGTTGTGTGTGTAACTGTAATTCCTCAGTACACTATTGCTGTAACACCACCGCTTCCGATCATGTGTGTGGAAGATTCATTAAAAATGACCATTACTAATATTGGTACACTTTCTATTGCCCCTTATACGTATTTCTGGAACGATCCTGAGCCGGTTAGTATTTATAACCAATTAGATTATTCAGTTACAGCGTTCCCTACAAATGCAACACCAAATCCGAAACTTGTAACGTATACTACCGAAGTTTGGGATAACAGAGGTTGTGTTTCATTAGAGAAACTAGTTACTGTAACTGTAATTCCAAGACCGGTAACCGCTGTTTCAATACCAACGATCAATGGTGTTCCTACAAGAACTTTATGTTATCCTGGTACTTCAACTGGTGTGCCTGATGTAACGCTAACGCTTACAGCATGTAATACTAATAGTTTACCACCACAATACGATCCTACTTATACCTGGACCGCGCCTCCTACTTACACAAATCCATGGCCATTTTATACGCCGAACGTCACGAACGGACAATGTTCGCAGGTGGGTATACTTGCTCCCCGACGGCTTCCGAATGTCATAACCTATACCGTCGTCTCGGGGTATAATGGAATACCTGGTTGCCGGCGAGAGGATACGGTCACTGTCGTCGCCGTCGATTGCCGATCGGTGACACTACTTCCAACAACATTTACTACTGCTACCGAAAATGATACAATATGCTCACGTCAGTGTATTACCTTCCTGAATCCGAATGATACAGCGTATGGTGGTCCGCAAACGTATACATGGACATTCCCTGGTGGAAATCCTGCTGTATCTTATTTGAAGAATCCGACAGTTTGTTATAATCTTCCGGGTAAATACAATGTAATTCTCAAGGTGGCTAATCCATATCCTATTCCTGTTGGAAGCTCGGCTGTGAAACCGGTATTTAATATGATAAGAGTGGTTGATATACCTAATCCGCAAATATTGCCTCAGATAGTCTTTGAGACTAATCCGGGAGATACGATAATACGGTTCGGAACCTCTATTGTGTTAACGGTGACCAATGCCGCAAGTTATGTCTGGTCGCCGAACTACAATATATCGTCGTTAACAGGTAACGCTGTCACCGTGCATCCTCTTCAAACCACTCAATATATTGTTCAGGGTTATAACAGCAGAAACTGTACCTCGTCTGATACAATCAATGTAATTGTAGTTGATGATTGTGGTGAGATGTATGTGCCAAACGCGTTCTCTCCGAATAATGATGGTGTAAATGATATACTTTATGTACGCGGCCAGTGTCTCGAAACATTAACCTTTATGGTATTTAACCGTTGGGGTGAGAAAGTGTTTGAAACGAACGATAAAACAATAGGATGGGACGGAACGTTTAAAGGAGAATTAATGAATACAGGAGTTTTTGTGTTCCGGTTGGAGGGGAAAACATACGAAGGCAAAGGCTATAGTATGAAAGGAAATGTTACACTAGTCAGGTAAAAGTTATGCTAAAAAAATATATACTATTTGGGTTTGTCAGTGCTTTCATGATCAATGAAGCTACCGCACAGGACATTCATTTCTCTCAGTATACTGAGATCCCAAGCAATATCAATCCTGCATTGGCTGGTGTTAGTTACGACACCCGTGTTATTGGCCAATTCAGAACACAATGGGGTAGTGTTGCGCAGGCATACCAGACCTATGGAATATCTTACGAACAAGCTATTAAGCATAAAAAACTGAAAGGAAGTTACTTTAGTGTGGCTGCAAATATTTTCAGGGATATGTCAGGTGATGCAAAAATGGGAATGCTTAATCCTAATTTAGGTGTTTCATACGTTCAGAAAATAAATAAACGTATGAAAGTTTCGGGAGGAATCCAGGGTGGATTCATGTACCGCACTATTGATGTTACTAAACTAAGATGGGACAGACAATTTACAGGTTATGAATATGACTCTTCATTACCGAGCGGAGAAACTGTTCCGAGAAGCGCCATAACATCTTACGATTTAGGAGGTGGATTTAATTACAGTTATGCGCAAAGTGAAAAATTCATCAGCTCTAAAGATGGAAATAAATTCAACATCGGCGCTTCAGCTTTTCACTACGAAATCCCAAGAAATTCTTTTTTCAGCAGCAGCGAAAAATTATATACACGTTACTGCTTCTACTTTAATGGAGATTTTAATATACCAGGAACTAAAAACGCAGTGATGCCAAGTTTCATTTGGATGGGGCAAGGTAAAAGCAACGAGTTTGTAGTTGGAGCTCTTTACAAATTTATTCTTGTTGATCAGTCGCTTTACACGGCAATTAAAAAACCTTCTGCATTTTCTCTTGGTGTTCAGTACCGTTATAAAGACGCTATCATTCCTTGTATGCTTTATCAGTATGATAAATATGCAATCGGAGTGGCCTATGATATAAACGTTTCCGCTTTAACTCCGGCTTCAAAACGTAATGGAGCAATGGAAGTCATGTTACGCTACAATATGTCGCCAGGATATGGCAAGAACCTTGGAAGAGGTGATACCAAAGCTTCTTACTAAAAGCATTGAAAGCGTTAAGGATCTCTTAACGCTTTTTTAATTTAACGTAAGATCTTGACTTATTCTCTTTTCTTTAGTAACTTAGTGATAAGGAAAATTAAAATGGTTTATGTCCAATGCCTTTTTTGCCTTCAAACAGTTTACCATAAAGCAGGATAAATGCGCCATGAAAGTGGGTACCGACGCGGTATTGCTCGGAGCCTGGATAATCCCAAACGGAAGTAAAAGTATTCTTGATATCGGTACAGGAACCGGTATTATTGCCATGATGCTGGCTCAGAAATCCAAAGCTAACATCGTTGCTATTGATATAGATAAGGATAGTACCGATCAGGCCGCTTTAAATGTTCAGGAAAGCCAATTCAGAAACATTGAAGTGAAGAATCTTTCATTGCAGGTTATGGCTTCTACAACCGCTCAAAAATTCAGTCTGATCGTAACCAACCCGCCTTATTTTATCGATTCATTAAAAAGCAGTAAAGATAACCGCACGATCGCGCGCCACGCTGATCTTTTACCATTTGAGGATCTGATTTCAGGAGTTAAAAAACTACTTGATGAAAAAGGAAAATTCTGCCTGATACTTCCTACAAAAGAAGCCGCTATTTTTCGTGAAATGGCTAAACAAAAAGGACTTTATCTTTCTAAGCTAATGCGTGTCAGGACCCGTTCTGATAAAGACAGTGAGAAACGTCATTTAATGCAGTTTGAGTTTAAGGAAACTGAGTTTTCGGAATCGACACTGATTATTGAAAGTGACCGTAACATGAAATACAGCGACGAGTATATTGAGCTTACCAAAGATTATTACATTAATTTCTGATGTCTTTTTCCATCAGGTAATGCTGTATTTGTCCCCAGAGTAAAAACGATTTCTCTTTTATTTTATAACCACAGCTTTCATAGAATTTAACAGCGTTTTCACGGGCCTGCAATTCAATGGAGTTTAGGTTAAGACCTTTTCCTCTTTTCTCAAGAAATTCTACGATTAGTTTTCCAAGGCCTTTTCCCTGGTAAGAATTATCAACGGCCATAAAACGTATCTGGCCGATCTTGTTTTCATTTTCCTGCAAGCGTCCGCAGGCAATAGCGTTTTCATTGTCATCAGAAATAAAAGCGTTTATGCTGGTGCCTTCCAGTTCGTCGGTAGCTGTTGCAGCTGGTTGGTTCCAGGGTTGACGCAAAATAGCATAACGCAACTTTAAGATAGCATCCAACTCGCTGTTTGTTTTTGATTCTTTTACTATGAACATCAGGTGTGAAATTTAAACGCGATTCCTGAAACAACCGGAATCTTTTTTTTGCTGAAAGTAAATTCCTTCATCATGGCTTTTGCTTCCGGTAATTCGAAAACTTCTTTCAGGTTCCTGATTTTACCAATGGGAATTTCTTTTTCAAGACATAAATTATAGAGGTCCTTAAAATTGAATTGCTTAATGTAATTATAGATGATATGGTATAGCTGGATTCTGTTTACAACCCTTAGCTGATTCGTTGCGTATTTAGGATCGCTGGCAAGAGTAGGGAACTGAATCATCTCACACAATTGTTTGAATTGTTTATTGCTGCCAATGGCAAATGTCACCTGGTGATTATCTTTTGTGTCGAATAACTCTCCATAAGGTGCAATATTAGGATGCAGACTTCCCATAGCTTTTGGCATATGGCCGCCAATGAGCCAATTGGTAGCCTGGTTGGCAAGAGAGGCAATCGCGCTGTCGAATAAAGATACCGAGACGTGAGAGCCCTTTTTGTTTTTGTAAAGGTCTATCAATGCAATGAGAATAGCCTCTTTGAGCTGATGGCCCGCCAGCAAATCGATAAAAGCAACAGGCATTTTAACGGGCTTACTGTTTGGTTCGCCATTCATGAACATAAAACCACTTTCGGCCTGCAGGATAAGATCGTAGGCGCTTCGGGGCGAATCGCTGCCAA
Organism: Bacteroidota bacterium; assembly: GCA_021323535.1. Classification (GTDB taxonomy): domain Bacteria; phylum Bacteroidota; class Bacteroidia; order B-17B0; family Aurantibacillaceae; genus Aurantibacillus. The sequence goes on along the minus strand of JAJONO010000102.1, from coordinate 14,285 downwards.
ATCCATTAATAGAAGCGTAAATTAATTCAGGATTGATCTTTGAAAGAGTAAGGTAATCTACTTTTAATTTTTCTTCATCACCGTTTTTAAAATTAGTAACGATGATATCGGCGTCTTTCACCAGTTCATATAATTTCTGCAACTGTGAAGGAGAAGAAATGTCGAGCGAAATAAATTCTTTAAAAGCATTCACACTCCAGAAATAAGCGCTGCCGTCATCTTTAGGATTCTCTGTTTTTAATTTCCAGCTTCGTGTAACATCGCCGTTTGTTTTTGGATTTTCAATTTTTATTACGGTAGCTCCAAGTTCAGCAAAAAAATAGCCAACACTGGGACCGGCCAGAACGCCCGCCAGTTCTATGATCTTAAGATCCCGGAAAACGTGGTGAGACATAAACAGGTTTAGTTTTTAGCAACAATGAATTTTTTATAGTACTCAGCAATTTTATCCTTATTCTTCGAAGCAAAATCCTTGTACTGTTTATAAAAATCCTGATGAAAACAGGTTACAAGAACATAACAATCAAGATAGCCTGCGGCTTGCATTTTACGGGCTTCTTCCAACGATGGGTCAGTGCTTTTCTTCAGCATTTCTTCCCAGCTAAATACTTCAAGATATTTTGCATTAGTAAGAGGTGTGGCTTTAACCATAACACCGGCTTCATTACAAAATGGCTTGATGGAAGTGAGCGCTTCCTGGTAAAATGTCCAGGGTTCTTTTACCTTTTTTTCTTTTGTTTCTTTGTACTCGTTGAGATCTGTTTTAGCTGTATCGGAAATAATTTTATTTGGAAACACACCGCGCGGCATCCATTTAGCATTCATTTTTTTTTCGGTGTAATAAATAGCATCTTCCATACGGACAGCAATCGACAGATCCGGATAAACCGCCATGGCCTGTACCGATTCTTCAATTACTTTATCGTAAAGTTTTGCTTTAAGATAAGTGTCGATCAGATATTTTCTTGGTTCAAGAAGATTGGGGTGCTGACTGATTGCAGTACGGAAAGCATCGATAGCATTCGGATAATTTCCGGTAAAATAAAAACAATCGCCCATGTACATGGTTGCTTTATAGAATCCTGGTTGTTCTTCAACTGCACGCTTGTAAAGTTTTGCAGCGTTTTCATAATTTTTCTTAGAAAATTCTTCTTCGGCTTCGTAAAAATGTTTAAGCGCTTTTTTGTTAACGTTGGTATCTACCTTTACATCCACCAGGGTACTTCTGATTAATGAAGATGCGAAGTAAGCGTCGTCGGAGTAAAGCGTAGCTTGCCTTAATGTATAGAGATATTTGCTATAGGCTTTTTTTGAAGGACTAATACTAGTAAGCATTGTGAGAAGCGCCTTAGAGAGAGAATCATCTTTTGAGGTTGCCTTTCCGTCTTTACTTTTTGTTGTAACAGTAAGATTCTTGAAAAGGTCGTCACTTTTTTTAGCGTCATCATATTCTTTATACCGGATCTTTGAAAGATAATCCCAGCCTTTACCAAATTCAGGGTTTTCTTCCAGAAGTTCATCCATATACTCACCGGCTTCTTTTATTTTCCCTTTATCCACAAGACCATACGCTTTTTCCATTTTCTTATCCAGTTTATTGGATTGAGAAAAAACGCACATGGATACGAGCAGCAACGCGATTAATAAGAAGTTTTTTTTCATAAAAAGGGTTTAAGTTTATCTTAATTCAGCGCCTAGTTTTTCTTTGTAAGCATTGATCAGCTTTTCCATCACACCGTCAATTTGTTTGTCGGTGAGGGTTGCTTCTTTGTCCATTAAAGTAAAACTAACAGCGTAAGATTTTTTGTTTCCTAATTTTTCACCTTCATAAATATCGAAGAGGTTCACTTCTTTCAGGTATTTTTTTTCTGAGGCAAAAGCTAGCTCTTCTACCTGGCGGTATTTCACCGATTTGTCAATGAGAAGCGCCAGATCACGTCTTACAGAAGGAAACTTACTGATCTCTTCGAAGTTCACTTTTTGTTTCGAGAATGATCTCAGTAAAACATTCCAGTTAATACAAGCGTAAAATACAGGAGCAGAAATATCGAAATTTTTTAATACAGATTTATTTACACTTCCTATTTCGGCAATGGGTTTATTGTTGAGAGTATAAGTCAGACCGAAATCGAAATTTGGATAAGAACTTTCTGTACTCTTAATAGTTTTAACTCCGCATTTTTCGAAAAGGTTTTCTAATGCAGATTTTAAAAATGAGAGATCTACAGTATGATCGAGTTTATACGCGTTTTCTTTGAATATCTTCCCGCTTACGAAAAGAGAAAGATTCTTTTGCTCCTCGTACTTAAATTCAGCTTCGTTATTCATGGAATACGTTCGCCCGATCTCAAAAAATTTAAGATCCGCGTTTTTACGATTGATGTTATAGGCAATAGCTTCAAGTCCGCTAAAGATCATATCTCCACGCAATACATTTAAATCGTTGCTTAGGGGATTAACTACTTTTACATTCTTAGGGGTTTCTCCGTAATAACTTTCTTTGGTTAAAGAAAGACACATGATCTCGTTGAAGCCAAATCCCTCGAGAATAGAAGCGGTTTTATTTTCAAGCGCGATATCAAAATTTTTATTTTCGTTGAAAGCTGTATAAGTTATAGATTTGCTAACTTCTACGTTGTTGTATCCATATACCCTCATTACTTCTTCAATAACATCGGCTTCACGTGTTACATCGGTTTTAAAACGCGGAACCCTCAATAGTAATCCGTCGGTTCCTTCGGTTTCTATTTCAATTCCAAGATTGAGGAGAATATTTTTTACAGTTGCTCTTTCAATTTCTTTACCAATTAATTCATTGCAATTGGTGTAAGAGAAAGCAACTTTGTAAGGTTCAAGTTTTTCGGGATATACGTCTGTAAGTTCCATACTGACTACGCCGCCGGCGAGTTCAAAAATTAAATTTACAGCGCGTGTAAGGGCTCTTACAGTCATATCCGGATCGGTACCCCTTTCAAAACGAAAAGAGGCATCGGTTTTTAATCCGTGGTTTTTTGAAGACCTGCGAACATGAGAAGGGTCGAAATAAGCGCTCTCTAAAAATACAGATGTTGTGGTTTCAGATACGCCGCTTTCCATACCGCCAAACACGCCGGCAATACACATTGGTGATGTGCTGTTACAAATCATAAGATCATTTGCTTTCAGGGTTCTTTCAGTACCATCCAGCGTCACAAATTTTTCTCCTTCTTTTGCATTACGCACAATGATCTTTTTATCCTTGATTTTTTCAAGATCGAAAGCATGAAGCGGTTGCCCTAATTCATGTAATACAAAATTGGTAATATCCACAATGTTGTTGATGGGCCTTACACCAATAGCTTTAAGACGGCTCTGCAACCAGTCCGGACTATCTTTCACAGTAATTCCACTGATCACAATTCCCGAGTAACGTTTACATCCTTCCTTGTTTTCTACAATGACTTCAACCTTGTTTAATCCTGAACCTTCAGGCAATCGCTGAAGTCCCGGAATATTTACAGAAAGCTCCTGGAATTGTTTTGATGAATTAACGATTGCGACAAGGTCGCGTGCTACACCGAGATGAGAAGCGGCATCGCTTCTGTTTGGAGTAAGGCCGATCTCAAGAACTGTATCCGTTTCAATTTTGAAATATTCAGATGCGGCTAATCCCACTTTTGTATCGGCAGGAAGGATCATAATTCCATCGTGACTTTTTCCTAGCCCGATCTCGTCTTCAGCGCAGATCATTCCTTCGCTGGCAGCTCCGCGTATTTTTGATTTTTTTATTTCGAAGGGTTCGCCTTCGGCCGGATACAATTTAGTTCCGATAGTTGCAACAATCACTTTTTGTCCGGCTGCCACATTAGGCGCGCCGCAAACAATAGACAAAGGTTCTCCTGAACCAATATCAACTTTTGTAAGGCTCAACCTGTCGGCATCGGGATGTTTTCCGCACTCGAGCACATGTCCTACCACGAATCCTTTTAAACCTCCTTTAAGGGATTCAAAAGACTCCAAAGCCTCTACTTCAAGGCCGGAAGCGGTTAAAAGAGCAGCAGCCTCATCGGCGTTGATATCAGTGTTGACAAGGGTTTTGAGCCAATTATAAGAAATTTTCATACGTTCTGAATTCGAGAATAAAGATAGGCTTATTTAAGGATTTTTTCTATATTTAATTATCAAAAGTCCCCTCTATATTTTGCTATTTCTATATGGCGGTTTAATGTATTCCCAGAAAGATTCAGGGGTTGGTCAGCCACAGAAGTACTATGAATTCAACATAGTAGACTGTTTTAAAAATCTTAAATACAAAGGCAGTCTGAAAAAAGACTCTATGAAACCCAATGCTGTCATGCGCGGACAAAGAGTTTGGCGAACCATTAGTCTTGAAGATAAAGAAAATAAAGAGATCCTGAATTCAAACAATATGTGCGTGCAGATAAGTTTATTCGAGGTAATTAAATTCGGATTACTTGAAAAAAAACTGAATGCTTTTACCGATGATAATTTTAATGAAGCAGCGAAAAACAGATTGAAAGAAAGTCACCTGAAAAAAATCATGTCTGTGAAAGATACTTCGGAGGTTCGCAGTTACGACGCTTCCGGTAACGAAAAAACCACAATAACGATTGAAAACCGTTATCTGCAAAGTAATGACATTAAAACCTACGTGCTTAAAGAAGATTGGTTTGTGAGTAGCTATAATGGTAAGATTGAAAAACGGATCGTTGCAATTGCACCGCTGATATTTGATAAGAAACTGGAAAAAACACGGCCCTTGTTCTGGCTTTATTACAACGAATGGAGCGAATTATTTAATTTATTTGAAACGAAAAATTTCAGAGATGATAAGCGGATCAGTTACGCTTATGCTTTCCAGAACCAGTATTTTATTTCGAAAGTAAGCAAAGATCTCGAACCAGGAAGGCGATCTTTTTCAACATTAACTGTTCTGCCGTTTAACCACAAAGGCCACTTTGTGGCGCACTGAGGGTTCACAAAGTGACACAAAGCTATGTGAAAAAGTAGTGTATTTCCGCATAGCGGAAAACAAAGACAACAAAGCAAGATGTATTGCTCTACGAAACCTACCTGAAATAACGAATCTATTTTTTAGTAAGTTCCTTGAACACGTCTTCCATACGTTGTTCTTCTTTACTCAATGTAAGGACACCAAGTTTATTAGATACGGCAAAATCAAATACTTCTTTTCGCACATCATTGGAAGCTTTAGAAACAAGTTGCCATGAATTACCGCCAAGATGTTTCACTTCGTCAATGCCTTTGATTTTTTCGAGTCTTTCTTTTGCTACCACTACATCGAATTCAACTGTGATGATCTGCCTTGTAGAACTTTGCTGGAGAGTTTTGGTAGTGTCGTTGGCAACAATTTCTCCTTTGTTAATGATGATTACGCGATTACACACCGCTTCAACTTCCTGCATGATGTGTGTGCTCAGCATTACTGTTTTTTGTTTGCCGAGTGTTTTAATGAGCCCGCGTATTTCTTCGAGCTGATTAGGGTCAAGACCGGTGGTAGGCTCGTCCATGATCAACACTTTAGGATCGTGAATCATGGCTTGCGCCAATCCTACACGCTGGCGATAACCCTTGCTGAGCGCGCCGATCTTTTTATTTTGTTCTATCTGTAAACCGGTAAGTTCAATCATTTCTTTAACACGTTTACTTATATTATTCACTTTGTGAATGCCACCAACGAATTCAAGAAATTCTTTTACGTACATGTCAAGATACAAAGGATTGTGTTCCGGAAGATAACCTATTTGTTTTCTTACTTCGATGGTATTATCATGAATGTCGAATCCGCACACGGATGCTTTTCCACTGGTAGGAGGAATGTAGCAGGTAAGGATCTTCATCATTGTGCTTTTTCCTGCGCCGTTCGGACCAAGAAAACCAACAATCTCATTGCTTCCAACTTCAAACGAAACATTGTTCAGCGCCTGCTGCGTACCGTAAGTTTTTGATATATTTTTTACCTGAATGGACATGAAGTCAATAGCTAATAGTTTATTGTCAATAGTAGTTACACTTTGAATACATTGGTTTCAACCCATCCTTTTCCCCAGTCTTCTTTTTCTTCTTCGGTCCAGAGTTGTGGATAGAAGATTCGTTTCTGGAAACGCGGAGGAAGATATTTCTGCCAGTTGGTTCCTCCGGTTGCTGCTATATCGCCGGTATTTTGTTGTAGATATCTTACCGCGCTCTTATAATGCATCAATGGCCAGTTAATGTTTACATTCACATCCAATTGTTTTAATGCATTAACGAGTTTAGGATTTTGCTGCTCTTCAGGAGAAAGCCCGAGATATTTCTGCCAGATATTTTTGTACTTGTAATTTGTAGCGTGATCAATAAATTTCTGCGAGTATTTTTTCTCGAACTGATTCAGGGTTAAAGTCTTTTTTCCGGTAGCAAGTTCAGTAGCGCCTTTGTTCCAGTAAATGTAATTGAACATGTCTTCAATGGAAGCATCTTTTCCTTCGTATTGGTGACGAACCTCTTTATCTACTAAATTGATAAAATCGGTAGAGCTCATTTCGATTAGCCTGTACTGCGCGCTCTGAAAACCACTTGCAGGAAGCAGCGCCATGCGGTAACGGAGGAACTGTTCTTTTTCCATTCCGTCTACCATAATTTCAAATGATTTGGTGAGCGCCTCAAAATAACGGTTTACACGAGTAACGCGTTCCGCGAAAAAGTCGGGATCGATTTTATTTTTCCAGCCATTATCTTTTCCATTTGGGAGAATGTCGCGCCCGTTATTGGCGATCTGTTCTAATTCGTGAAGAGATAATTTAAAATACAATTCTGTGATCTGGTGATAAATGATGAAGATCATTTCATCAGGAAAATCGGTTTTAGGATTCTGAAGTGTGAGTAAAGTATCAACTTGTGTGTAGTCCCAATATGTAAGATAATTTGAGAGAAGAAGTCCGTCCAGGTAACTGTTAAGGTCCTGTCCCATCTGGGCGTACTTATCTTCCAGTAGTTTTATTTTTTCTTCAATTTGTTTTTCCATCGCTTTAAATTTACTAATTTTTATCCATTAGCGATCCGTTAAAAATACCTTAAAAAAGCGATTTTACTCAGTTATTTTACGCCTTTTTTATCCATGGCTTTCTGATACGCGTCGGCATACTTTTTGTGCTGTTCATAGGTTTCCGAAAAATCAGAATAACCATTAAGTTCGCACTTGGCACAGAAAAAAAGATACCTGTGTTTAGAGTAATTAAGTGTGGCATCAATGGCACGCACACCAGCAAGACAAATAGGCCCTGGAGGTAAGCCCTTGTATTTATAGGTGTTGTAAGGTGAATTGGTTTCCTTGTCGGAATCCCAAACACGTTGCGCATCCCATTTCTTATTGGCGAACTTTAAAGTAGGATCGGCCTGTAAAAGCATATTTTTATTGAGACGATTAATGTACACGCCTGCAATTTTCTGCTGCTCGCTTTCAATACCGCTTTCGCTTTGAACAATGGAAGCAAGTGTTATGACTTCGGGAACAGAATAGCCCATCTTTTTTGCCTTTGCAACACGATCACTATTCCAAACGTCTTTATATTTTTTCTTTAGCTGGTCAAACAATTCATCGGTTTTAATGGCCCAGCTGACCTCATAAACACCTGGCACAATAAGGGCGAAGGCATTGTCGGGATCAAGTCCGAAATCATCTGAGAGTTTTTTTTCATCGCTCAGGTATTCTTCGATCTCTCCTTCGTTCATTTCGAGTTTATCATCGATATAAGAAATAAATTCTTCAAGGTCGTGGATCTGCGAATTAAATGTAAGTTTTACTTTTTCCTGTTTATCATATTTGATGAGATTGATGATCTGTCTTGTAGTCATCCCATTAGTAATACGGTATTTTCCCGGGTGAATATTTTTATCAAGATCCATTTTCTGTGCAAGCCATTTAAAAGACTCAAGATCTTTATCATTCACAATTCCTTCAGCGTTTATAGTTTCAACTACATCTGCCATGTCATCTCCTGTCTCCACAAAAATGAATGTATAATTTTTATTCAGTTTAATTCCCTTAAAGAATTTGATGTAAACAAAAAATCCTCCCACGCCGAGTATAACGAGGAAGATAAGTAAAACAAAACGGGAGCTTTTTTTCTTACTCATAACATGGTGTTAACCTGTTGTAACGCCATTTTGGCTGTTTGGTTACCAGGATTCTTTTTTAATATTTTTTGCAAATAATACACTGCCTGCGCTTTCTCACGCATAAAAGCGTAATAGCCGGCCAAATTTAATAATAAAGGTTCATAATCCGGATCGTATTTGAGAGCTTTATTGTACAGGTTTATAGCATCAAGAGTTTTTCCTTGCTTTAATCGTATAAAGCCAAGATTTGTGAGCGCTGAAACATGTTTTGGATTTTCGTTAACGATAAATTTAAATTCTTCTTCGGCCGAGTGAAGGTCATTTACCGATGCTAAGGCGGATCCGAATTTATTTCTGAAATCGAGATTGTAAGGAGCGAGTTTTATAGCCTGTTTAAACCATTTTAAACTCTTCTGAACATCACCAGTGTATGAATACGATTCCGCTATATGATAACAGGCCCAGGCATCGGCATTGTCATAGGTTTGTTTGGTGAAAATAACATTAAGACATCTTTCTTCTCCTAGTGTGTTTACATAAGAAATTGCTTTCGGAAATTCCTGTTTAATGAAACATAATTCAAGAAGAAGACGGATATTGTTATACAGGCCAGCGCCTTTGTCTTTGAGTAATGCGGCAGCTGAATCAAGATAAATTTTGTTCTGCTCAAATTTCGCGTATTGATTCAGATAAGCCTTCGCCTTAGTTTGTGCATCAGGATTTTTTTCGTTGACAGAAAACAATCCCAGGAATTCCTTGATCTTTTCTTTTTCATTTTTCGTAATTGGTTTTCTGATGTAATGATCATGTACCGAAACGTGAGGAATATCTGTTGATCCCGAAACCGGCATGTGACAACTTACGCAGTTCTTCAGATTCGAAGGAGCATGTCCGGGTTTCGCATTCTTTGCAGCGACCACATTTTTATCGGTGCATTCCAATTGAGATTTTCCTGTAGGGCCGTGACAGTTATTACACGCATCGTTAAACACTTCTTTGTTTGTTGCCCTAACGCTAACGTGTGGGTTGTGACAAGTGACACAAGTCATAACATCTTTATAAGGACGTAAAGAATTTTTTCCTTCAGATTTAGCAAGAGATTTAATAAAACACTCACTCTGTTTTAAACGATCGGCATGTGATGCCATAATAAATTCATCGTCGGCATTTTTATATTTTGGAAGAAAAACAGAGATGAAATCGCTCAGCTTTTTCCCTGGTTTAAAATCATAGAAAGAAGTTCCTTCCTTGAGAACCGCGTTTCCCTGTAAGTGACAACGCTGGCAAATATCAAACTGAAGATCCACAGAAAGTTTTGCCGGGTTAACGATGGAGTAATCAATGTATCTTGATGTATCCACCTGTTCAAGAGTTTGTCTTTGTTCCACATGAAAACTTCCGGGACCGTGGCAGCGTTCGCAATCAATTCCTCTGGGAACACTTTTAAATTTATTTTCTGAGCCAAGAACAAAATCAGGAAAGCCATTATGACAGCTCATGCATTCCAATCCTATCTTTCTTGTGAAATGTGTATTATAACCGTTCTCAAAACCCGGGGGAAGATCCCAATGTTTTTTCTGAGTATAGTACGTCATTGGCATCTGGTTGAAATAACCATTTACATTTTGAATGTGCGAATTGGTATGTTGCCCGGAACCCACGATAAAATTTACCTGTTCGTTGCGAACATGCACCGAATCACCTTTTTCAATTCTATATTCTTTAAAGAATAGACTGTCGTTGTTCCAGTAAGCTTTATAATGAAAGTCGCCAATTTTGTCATGAACAAACGCGTTCTTATAATCACCGGAAGATTTTTCTCTTGTGGCAATATCAAATGATTTGCCCATTCCGGTTTCAATAAAGGTGTTATAAATAGTCGCATGGCATTGTTTGCATGTTTTCATGCCAACGTATTTCGCGTTATCGGAATGGCCGAGATAAGGTGAAGTTTCTTTCTGCTTGTGAAAACTTTCGTTGATTTTATCTTTCCGGTTGTTGTATTCACACACTTTGGCCAGTAAGCCAATGGCAGCAACGGCGATAGAAAGTATGTGCCAGGGTCTGCTAGTCACCGTAATTGATCAGCTGCATGAACCATACATCTTCAAATAAATGCAGTGAGGTTTTATGCCAGGATTTTTTAAGCGCGTTTTTTTCGAAGCCTGATTTTAAAAATAAATTAAGACTGGCAATATTGCTGGCGTTAACGTGAGAATAAACCTGCTTAAGGTGTAACGTCTTAAAAGCGTAATCGATAATAAGAGAAAGGCATTCGCTTGCCAATCCTTTTTCTCGGAAGTTTTTATGAATGTAAATTCCAACGCCGGCCCTGGCGTGTTGAGGGTCGAATTCGAAAATATCGATACAGCCAACAGTTTCATGACTTAGAACATCGCAGGCCATTAAACGCAATTGCTTGTTTGTGTAAATATCCTGGTGTGATGAATTTGAAAATTCTTCCAGGACAAATTTACTGAAAGGGATCTGAGTGTTACTGATGGCCCAGATGCTGCGGTCGTTTTCCCATTCGTAAAGTACATCGGAATCTCTTGGTTCAACGGCCCTGAGATAAATATTCTGTGATTTTAAAAACATTAGTCGTTATAATAAGGTTGGCGTTCTGAGCGGATACGTTCGTTAAGTTCTTCAATTGTGTAAAATGGAAGATCGATACCGTCTTTCAATTCCATATTTACACAGGAAGCAGATTCAATATAGTCATTATTATTCAATTGCTGAATAAAATCAAAAAACAGTTCTTCGTTTGCTGAACACACCGCGTAAAATTCCCTGAAAAAAGTTTTAACAGGGGAGAGGCAGGTGGTTTCATTTTGTTTTACATAACCAAATTGTTTAAGCTGTTCCTGGAACATTTCCAACTGGTGGTTAAGGCTGAACACGGGATGCGGAACAATTTTCAGAAAAATACTTTTGATCTTTTTCTGCAAAATGGTTTTGAGTAATAAGCCGTAGTTGATGTTCAACTCGTGTTCTTTAATAGTAAGTGAATTATAATTACCGTCGAAGATTAATCCAATATGGGGAGGAACTCTTTGCGCATGAAGAATAGCGATCCAGGTTCCTTTCTTTAATTTTTCGGGATCAAAGGAAGAAATGTTCACATCGATATGTATGTTTTCAGAGATCATTCTTTTATGTCGATAGTACCTTTAAATACTTTTTCGGCAGGACCCTGCAGCCAGATATTATAAAAATTCTTTTCCAGCACTTTTTCAAACTTCACATCCAGTTCTCCGCCAAGGGTTTTAATATGACAGCTGTTCTTTGTATCCAGCATACCATTTAATCCTGCAACGAGAGCAGCAGCAGTAACTCCTGTTCCGCAGGAATAAGTTTCATCTTCTACGCCGCGTTCATAGGTCCTTACAAAAATAGCATCGTCTTTTTTCTCAATAAAATTAACGTTGGTTCCTTCTTCTTTGAAACGGTCGTTATAACGGATTTTTTTTCCTTCGCCCACAACGTCAAAATTTTCAATATTATTTACAGTGGTTACATAATGAGGTGAGCCAGTATTCAGATAACAAAACTCCTCGTTCACTTCCACATCTCTCACATCCTGCATCTTTAAAGAAACACTATTGTTTTCCATGATCACCGCTTCGTGCGGACCATCAATAGCAAGAAACCGGCATTTTCCTGAGATCAGTCCTAAATCACTGGCAAAGGCAGTAATGCATCTTCCGCCGTTTCCGCACATGCTGCTTTGATTACCATCGCTGTTAAAGTATACCATCTTAAAATCAAATCCCGGTTCGATTTCAAGAAGCATTAATCCGTCGGCTCCTATTCCAAAACGTCTGTCACACATAAAACGAATTTGTTCAGTGTTGAGGGAAATGGAATGATCGCGATTATCAATTAAAATAAAATCGTTACCTGTGCCCTGGTATTTATAAAAATTCAACAGCATAAAATCTTCTTAATTAATTTTAGCGAGAAGGTCGGAGTCAATCACACGTTCAAGTTGTTTAAAGTCGCTTCCGAACATGAGTTTATACACCTGGTCGGTACACTTGATGTAGTACTCATTATCGAGCTGGTACAAAGATACGTTGGTGTAATCCATAAAACCGTACAGCATGATCTTATTTTTTGTGAAACGGTATCCTTTTGAGTTAAGGGGTGTACGCCAGAATTCAACGAAATAAAGATTGGAATAACTGTTATCTACACCAGCGGCTTTCGCTGCTGTAGTATCTCCCTGTGAAGAGTTACCGTCGATGCGGATGATCTTCACGTTTTTCACGGATAATAATTCTTCTTTAGCCACATTAAGTTCTGAATCCGCCTTAATAAGACTATCCACTTCTTTGTAATTTACTTTTGTTGAATTGCCGAGATTGATTTTGAAGCGTTCCTTGTTTTTCTTTTTTTCTTCGTTCCCTTCCTTAACATTTTTTACAGGTTGTTCAATGACTGTTACCTGTCCTTTGGAAACATCTTTCAGATTGTTGAAGATATCTGTGATCTTAAAAATAAAAATGCCCACACCAATGATCAACCCGATAGAGAGACCGAAAACGAAAGTTGGTATTTTATGTTTGAGGCGCATTTGCTTATGTAAATTTAATAAAAATTTTACCAGCCCGGTTAACGATTGTTAAAAAGAAACGCACAGGGTAACTTTGATATTAATTTTGCGTTAATAACAAAAAACAAAAGGAGAATTATTATGAAAAAGTTAGTTTCAACAGTAGCAGTAGCTTTTCTAGGGGGACTAGTTGCCCTCACAGGAACTCATTTCCTTTCTAAGAATGATACTAATAAAATGAGCCAGGTTTTCCAGCCTCAGAATGCGAATTATGTGTTAGCCTCTGGCGGTGGACCTGTTTCAGCAATGAGCACAGATTTTACAATGGCTGCTGAAAAATCGGTTAACGCGGTTGTTCACATTAAAACTACAAGTGAGCAGGTAAGTAACCTCAACTATGATCCGTTCGCGGAGTGGTTCTATGGCCCGCAAAAACGCCAGCAGAACTATATTCAGCAGGGAAGCGGAAGTGGTGTTATCATCAGCGATGATGGATATATTGTGACCAACAATCACGTGGTGGCAGGAGCAGATAAAATTGAAGTTATACTTAACGACAGGAGAACGTATGTTGGCGAGATCATTGGAACAGATGCCAGTACTGACGTTGCTCTTGTGAAGATCAAAGAAAAAGGATTGCCTTTTCTGCCTTATGGAAACAGCGATTATGTGAAAGTGGGAGAGTGGGCCCTTGCGGTTGGTAACCCTTTCAATCTTGAAAGTACAGTAACTGCCGGTATTATCAGCGCCAAAGGAAGAAACAATATTCTTGACAATAACAAACGTCCTATAGAATCGTTCATTCAGACGGATGCGGCTGTGAACCCCGGAAACAGTGGAGGCGCGCTTGTGAATACAAACGGCGAACTCATTGGGATCAATACGGCAATTGCTTCCAACAACGGAGCTTACCAGGGTTATTCGTTCGCGGTGCCTGTGAACATTGTGAAAAAAGTGATAAGCGATATCGTTGAATTCGGTACTGTGCAACGTGCTTATCTTGGTGTAAGCATACAGGATATTGACGCGAAATTCGCAGCCGAGAAAAACATCAAACAATTAAAAGGTATTTATGTAAAAGGATTAACATCTGGCGGAAGCGCCCAGGATGCGGGAATTGAGCAGGGTGATGTGATCACGAAAATTCAGGATGTGCCTGTGAAAAGTGTGAGCGAATTGCAGGAGCAGATCAGCCGTTACCGTCCGGGCGATAAAGTTATGGCAACCGTGATCCGTAACGAAAAAGAAATGAACCTGAATGTTGTTTTAAAAACACTTGATAATACAACGCGACTGGTTAAGAAAAGTGAGATCGTAAATAAATCGGTGAATGCGTTAGGTGCAGATTTTACTGAAGTTGACAATACGGAACTCGCTAAATTAAGAATTGGGAATGGTGTGAAGATTGGAAAACTCACCGAAGGCAAACTGGCCCAGGTTGGTATCAAGGAAGGATTTATCATTACCAGCATCGACAAGAAAAAAGTTAGTAAAGTAGACGATATCAAGAATCTGCTTTCTAACAAATCTGGCGCTGTGCTTATTGAAGGATTTTATCCGAACGGAGCACGGGCTTATTATGGATTCGAATTATAAACAGGATGAAGGA
>JAJONO010000136.1 GCA_021323535.1 Bacteroidota bacterium | reverse complement strand
GACGAATACATTAAAGAACTATCTAACCAGCGCTTACCAAACCTGCAGCATTTTTCAAATTCACAGGATCCTATCATCAGCAGCTTTGTGATCAATCATGTTTTAAAAGATTATGAGCTAAGCGGAAAATGGGCCAGCTTTGGTGTTTATGTTTCGCCCGAGATCGCCAACATTAAAAAAGCCTCACAACACCTTTTATTCAGTCTTAAAGAAAAGAAACTCAACTATTATATTTCGCAGAAGCAGGAACTTTTAAAAACCGCTAATTCTGATGAAACGGTGAGCATACTAAAAGACATTCTTCACCTTACCACACTCAAAAGCCGTGTAAATAAACTTTTAGGCCGCATCGTGGTAAAATAACCTGTTAAAAGTCAGCATTTTAGCTAAAAAAGGGCTCGTTTTCGGCAAAAAATGGTACTTTTGCCCCCCTAACTAACTATCATTTATAATGACCTATTTGGATTTTGAAAAACCAATCCAGGACTTGGAAAATGAGTTGATCAAGCTTAAGGAAGTATCCGCAAAAAGCAAGGTTGACCTGACCGACAAGACCAAGGAACTGGAAAATCATATTCTTGACAAAACAAAGGAACTTTACGCCAATTTAACTCCCTGGCAGCGCGTACAGGTTAGCCGTCACCCGGAACGACCTTACACCTTATCTTATATAGAACATATCTCTAACAAAACCTTTATCGAATTACATGGCGACCGTACTGTTGCCGATGATAAAGCTATGGTTGGGGGTTTCGGGGAAATTGAAGGACAAACCGTTATGTTCATTGGCCAGCAAAAAGGGATCAATACCAAGATGCGCCAGATTCGTCGTTTTGGTATGGCCAACCCTGAAGGTTACCGTAAAGCTTTACGTTTAATGAAGCTTGCCGAAAAATTCAATAAACCAATTATCACATTTATCGATACTCCCGGAGCTTATCCCGGATTAGAGGCTGAAGAGCGCGGACAAGGCGAAGCTATTGCCAGAAATCTGCTGGAAATGGCCCAACTCAAAGTTCCTGTAATCTGCATTATCATTGGCGAAGGTGCCAGCGGTGGTGCCTTGGGAATTGGTATTGGCGATAAAGTATTAATGCTCGAAAACACCTGGTATTCTGTAATTTCTCCGGAAAGCTGCTCCTCTATTTTATGGAGAAGCTGGAACTTTAAGGAGAAAGCTGCCGAAGCTTTAAAATTAACCGCTGAAGACATGAGTAAAAACGGACTCATTGACGGCGTTATTAAAGAACCTCTTGGCGGCGCCCACAGAAACATGGAAGAAATATTCGAAACAGTGAAAGGCGAGATCCTGAAACACCTTAAAGCGCTTAACAAAATAAAACCCGAAGAACGTATTAACCAGCGTATCGAGAAATTTGCTTCGATGGGCGTGGTTCATGATCTGGATTCATAGAATAAATTATCTTTGCACAATTCTGAAAATTAATAATAGTAACAAAAAACAAACAACATGGCAGACACAGGCGATATCGGGATAGGTTCAGTTATCAGGTTCAATGGCGAACTTGTACAGATCATGGAATACCAACACAGGACTCCAGGAAACTTACGTGCGTTTTACCAGGCTAAAATGCGCAATTTAAAAACAGGTAAACAAACCGAAAACCGTTTCAGAAGCGGCGAACTCGTTGAGGTTGTTCGCGTGGATTATAAAATGATGCAATTCATTTATACCGAAGGAGACTTTGCAGTAGTAATGGATAATGAAAACTACGAACAGGTTCATTTACCAAAAATGATGTTTGGCGCAAGCTCCAAATTCTTAAAAGAAGGTATGGAAGTAAAAGTAACTTTTGAAGGTGACGAACCAATCATTGCCGAACCTCCTACATTTATTGAATCACAAATTACTTACACCGAACCTGGTGTTAAAGGCGATACAGCAACCAACACATTAAAACGTGCCACAATTGATACAGGAACCGAAATTATGGTGCCATTATTCTTTAACGAAGGAGATTGGGTAAAGATTGATACACGTACCGGCGATTACGTGGAGAGAATTAAAAAGTAATCTCTTAATTTTTCACAACGGAGAACACTAAGAACATGGAGAAAAACACTCCGTGTTTTTTTATTTTCTCTGTTTTCTCTGTGGCAAAATATTTGGCGATGCTCTTGAAATTGTATCCCCCAGGGCATATTAATTACGTTTTATTTAATAAGAGCGATGTGCCCCGTTCTTTCAATGCTTACTAAATTCGGAATAAGTCGCGTAGCCCTTATCAGATAAACATACACATCGGGTTTACATGCTTGTCCTTTAGAATAGCCGTTCCATTTTTCATTCACATCTGAAGTGGACCATATCTGCTCTCCCCATTTATTAAACACGTACATAGTATATTCTTTAAACTCGCATAAAGTTTTTGTCGCGAATTCCTCATTCATGTTATCACCGTTTGGACTAAAAGCATTCGGCACCCATAATTCGCAGCAGGCCGGTGATTCCTTCACACGAATAGAATCTGTAGCAGAACAACCTGTTTTATCATTTTTCCCTGTGACATAAAATTCGGTTACCTGGGGATTCATCATTACGTTGATTTCACTGGTGGTGGCGCCGGTGTTCCAGACATAACTATTGCCACCTGAAGCTGTAAGCGTGGTCATTTGTCCTTCACATAATGTAGAGTCGCCTGATATAAGAATGTGAGGAAGATCAATAACATTTACCTGTATTGTTTTTGTACCAATGCATCCTGTTGATCCCGATGATGTAGAAACAGAATACACAGATGTGCTTAACGGCGAAACGCTGATGGATGCTGTTGTAAGACCAGTGCTCCATAAATAATTAGTCGCGCCTGCTGCTACCAGTTCGGCCGGGTTATTCCTACAGAGGTTTATAGTTGAGTTTTTTACTGAAAGCGTAGGAATAGGAACTACTTCAACAAGCACTGTATTCATTGCTACACAAAGTGTCGAAGTTGCCGTTCCACTCACTGAATAAATTGTATTAGCCGCAGCTGTTACCTGTATGGAGGGTTGAGTAGAACCATTGCTCCATAAATAATTAGTGGCTCCTTCAGCTGATATTATCCCTGTTTTTCCTTCGCAGAAAGTTGTACCTGTCACTGTCATTTGAGGATATGAACTTACCTGAACCGCTAGTGTTTCAGTTTGTGAACACCCGGTAACAGTATTGGTGCCTGTTACCGTATAAACCGTTGAAGCTACAGGGCCAATAGAAATATTCGGAGTCGTTTCACCAGTGTTCCATAAATACGTATCAGCGCCACTTGCTGTTAGCGCACCATTAGTTCCGCTGCAGATCTCAGAATTTCCTGATAATGTTACATTAGGTTCTGGTGCCATGTTTATTGTTATCGATGTTGAATTGACACAACCATTTATATCAAGTCCCCATAAAGTATATGTTGTTGTACTTAAAATATTTTGCGTTAATGTAAGGCCTGTGTTTCCTGTGTGCACCAGCGGCGTTCAAAACAGCTTGTTGTCCTTCACAAATAAGCGTTGAGTTTGGGGTCACACTCACTACAGGCAAAGCGAATGCGTTTACATCAAACGTATATGAATTGATACACCCTGCAACCGTTGTACCTGTTACGGTGTAATTCCCAATGGCGCTTATGGTCTCTGTATTAGAAATTGTTCCCGTACTCCACGTGTAAGTGTTGGCTCCGTTCGCCGTAACGGTGGCTGTCTGACCGCTGCAAATAGCGTTGCCTGATACGTTAATTACCGGCGGGAGTTCCACGGTTACCGGTATTACCGATGTCGTTGTACAAAAACCTGTGGTCATGGTTACAGAATAATTTCCTCCTGTATTTACAGAAATGGTTGGTGTTGTGGCGCCTGTATTCCAGGAATAGGTCGTGGCACCGCTTGCAGTAAGAACAGCATTGTTCCCCGAACAAATTGTGGTAGACGGTAAGGCGCTGACTGAAAAAGATGGTTCAATGATGTTCACTGTATGGATAGCTGTACATGATGCGTTTGTCGCGATGACGGTATAGAGGCCCGCTGTGAGGCCAGTAACAACATTACCGTTAACACCTATGGGATACCATACATAATTGATAGTTCCGGGAGGTATCAAAGGATAAATAGAAGCAGCTCCATTATTCTGGCCCGGACAAGACACATTTGTCTGAGTAGTTACGAGGCTAAAAGGCATTCCAACAGACAGATTCGCCGTAAGGTCGGTTTGCGAAAGAAACCCCGAATATCCTGGAAAAGCTCCACCTGATTTAACATGTACAATAACTGTGTTTGTTCCTGCCTGCCAGTTACTGCATAGGTTAACATTAAGATGTGAACCTGACATGAATCCGGTTGCGGTATACGGACTGGCATTAGGATTATTTATTGTAAGAACACCATTTAGGTATACTTCGCTGATCCAGTTACTGGCATACATATCAAGACACAAACAATAAGCGCTCGGTGTGGTAATAGCCATTCCGCACTGATTCGAAGGTAAATTCACGATCAGCTTGTAAAACTCATCTGTGTTCCCGAGACATGAATGATCGGCCACATTTGACGAACATGTATGAGGGTAAGAGATCCAACTGGCATTCAGAAAGGTGCTTGAGGAGTACCAGGTGCCAGGCAACTGATTTCCGCAGGCTACAGCTGGTACGTAAGGGCTACAGCTGGTACGTAAGGTCCAACACTATTTGTCAATGCAACCGTCCATCTGAGGTCATTCGAATTTACAGGAAGGGTCCCGGTGGCTGTAGCGTTACTGGCCGTATTAAAATACACGGGCATAGGGTACTGGGCCTTTACCTTAATAAAAGAGAAGAGGAAAACGATCAAAAATATTCTTACTGGTGCAATCACTTTAAGTATTACAAAAATAAAAAATTACCGGTTTTGATGAGTTACATTTTCGTTAATATACTATCAGGAACTTATACAAGACCAGGATCAAAAAGGTTGGGCGGGTAATATAAAAAACAAAAGACCGCCATTTCTGGCGGCCTTCCTTCTATTATAATTGCTGAAGGCGCTGATCAATCTGCTTTGTTCAACACAAAACATGAAAAAAATCAACCTAATTCAAAACAAACCGATCGCATTCCTTCATCCTGTTTATAATTCGAATCCATAATAAGCCCGTGCTCCGTTCGGATAAAATCCTTCAATAAGCACAGCGCCAGATTTGTTAGAAAGCAGAT
>JAJONO010000101.1 GCA_021323535.1 Bacteroidota bacterium | reverse complement strand
CATGTTTATCTATAACGTTACTGTAAATATTTCAAACGATATTCACACCGACTGGCTCAAGTGGATGAAGGAAATTCATATTCCGGATGTAATGAAAACGGGTTGTTTCATCGACAGCCAGATACTGAAAGTACTTTACGTGGAAGATGAGGGCCATACTTATTCGGTTCAGTATAGATTTGTTGAAATGGCCGATATAGAACGTTATCAGAAAGAGTTTGCTCCTGCGTTACAAGCAGATCATTCTTCGAAGTTTAAAGATAAATATGCGGCGTTTAGAACGTTGTTACAGATCGTGGATTGATAACTGCTAAGAAACTTCAACAAAGCATTTTATTTTCCTTTCTGAGTTTTCTTTCTTCCTTGATGAAGAAAGAAACAAAGAAATCAAGGCTACAAACAAATTCCTTGATTTGCAGTTTCATGATTTTTCAGTCGCCTGCAAACTCGCCACACCTTGCTTTTCACTATGTGTGGCTCAAACAGCGCAGGCTCGCGGAAATCCCCTGCCAAACTGAAAAACTGCTAAATACAGTGGATTTCCGATCCCGAAGGAAAAATCAGAAACTCAAATCCTACGGCGGTAACCAACCGGCATTCTTTGAACCAAAGCAACCAATTGTTTAACCCTTAATTACACAATTGAAGCTTATCTCTTAAACTAAAACAGCAACAAACTAGTTCATTTTAAATGGAGGAATTTTTCCTTCCTTCATTAACTGTAAGCTTTTTTTCTTATGCTCTTCAAAGCTACCAAAAGCCAATGCATCAAGCATTTCCTGGCGTGTCATGTTTGGGTTACCAAATTGTTTACGAATGTCATCCGCACAACGGTCAACATACTTTTCAAACTTTAATGGGGCCCACACGTATTCTTTTTTAATTGCGTCTTTTTTAAAAGCGAATTCTTTTGGAAGTTCACCTTCTATTTTAGCTTTAATTTCAAGCCCTTCGTAAGTTTTAGGAAGTTGGCGATTATCAAACATGAATGGCTTGCTAACCATAATAACATGTTTTTTACGTTTAGGATCTATCATTGATAATCCTTCAATACGCAAACCTTTCTTTTTCAGAGTTCCGTACTTGCTTTCAAAGTGTTTTAAAATTTCAAACATGGCTTAATTATGGCTTATAGAAAATTGGACTCCAAAGTTACGGATATAATTGTTAATAACTTTATTTTTTAGACGAAAATAAAATGCTAAGGATCTAATTAACGTTAATAAGCTGTTTTTAACCTGTGGAAAAGCCGTTGAAGAAAGGTGAATTATTCGCAAGAAAATGGATATCAATTAATTACAAGTCGATACCGTCTGTTAAATACTAAGCTGTTAAAAAGAAAGAGGTGGGGAAAAGTATCGCCGAAACGGGAAAAATCATAGCCGGTTTCGATGAAAGTTTTCTGTTAGTAAACCAACACGTTGAAAACGTAAGGATTAATTCGTTTTACCTGCTCGGTGCGCTTTACGCCTTTAAGCATGGGCTTTTTAGAGTTGGCAACATGAATGCTGTCGTTGCTAAGAATTGAAATAGCTTTAATGATCTCGCGTGATTTAACCGCAAAGCCTGTTGCTTCCGCGTCTGTGATCTTTCCCCGGATAACACCAATCACACTGCCTTGTTCATCAAGTAATGGACCGCCACTATTTCCGGGATTCACAGGAATAGAGATCTGGTACATGCAGGTATCATTTGAAAAGCCGCTCTGCGAACTAAGGTTTCCTTCTCCGTAAACAAAATCTTTACGCGGATAGCCCAGGGTGAACACTTTCTCTGCAATATCTGTTGTTTTTGCTGAAAACGAGAAAGG
Source organism: Bacteroidota bacterium (assembly GCA_021323535.1). Lineage (GTDB taxonomy): Bacteria > Bacteroidota > Bacteroidia > B-17B0 > Aurantibacillaceae > Aurantibacillus. Next base: position 11,817 of record JAJONO010000101.1, on the reverse strand, counting down.
CACCTGCCAGTTTTTAGTGATAGCTTTATTATCAATTTTTAAAACAGCAAGGTCAAGTTTCGGATCTGTAAGTACCACTTTAGCAACCGTTCTTCCCATGTTATTGTTTTGCACAAATACACTGTCGGAGCCATTTACAATGTGAAAGCTGGTGATAATATATCCCTCGTTATTCAAAGCAAAAGCGCTTCCCTCCATATTTGCAGGAGCGTAAACAGGGTTCCTGCTTCCTTCCTTAATCCCTTCAACAATTCCTTCGTTAGAGGCTTTTAATTTTAACCCCAATTCTGTGATCTGGGAAGTTGTATTTCGAACGCCCTGGTTAACATAGGCGATTGCGCCCATAACCACAACAAACGCTGTACATGCGGCAACCAGCGCGGTTCTTCCGAAATGTTTAACTTTTTCTTTTTTGGAAATAGAAATAACTTTGGCATCGTTACCAAATTCTTTTTCGTGAATGCTGTTAAGTTTCGCTTTTAATTCAAGCGATTGGTTATGAAGGTTAAGTGCGGCGATGAGTTCTTTATGCTCATTAAATGCTTTTGCAAAAACCTCATCTGAATTCAATTGAATTTCGAAATTGGTTTTTTCTTCGGCACTTAATGTTCCGTTAAGGTAATTATCAAATAAATCTACGTTTCTCATTTCTCTATTTCACTTTGTTCAACTGTGTTCTTATCAAAAAAATTCTTCTTCAATCGTTGCAAACATTTATACTTCTGGTTCTTCGCGTTATCGGCATTGGTATATCCGAATTTTTCAGCGATCTCATCCATGCTCAGCTTCTTCACATAAAAATCCTTGATTAGCGTGGCGCAGGGCTCTCCCAGGCTCTCCAGGCTTTTCGCGGCTTTTTCAATGTCGTTTTCCTTCTGCTGGTGAAGCGCGATATCTTCGGTTACATCTGCAATTCCTCCTTCATCGTCTTCACGAATCAGGAACGTATGGCCGTTTTTCTTCAGTTGCTTCAACCATAATCTTTTCGCTACTGAATAAATATAAGTCTGCAACTGACAGTTCAGTTCAAACGCGGGCTTACGGGCATTTTCGTAGAGAACAATGATGGTCTCCTGGTAAATGTCCTTCGCAGCATCTGACGTACCGCTATTGTTTACAACAAGTTTAAGAACGATGTTATAGTACTTTTTATACAGGGCCGCCAATACCTCATTATTTCCCACGCGCAAGCCTTGTAAGAACTGGCTGTCGCTAAGTTGCATATTGGGTTTCGACATAGGGGCCTTGTTTGGATTAATACTTATTTTTAGTAAAGGTAACCCTCTTTTGGTTTAAAGTTGACGGTTTAAAGTTTAAAATTTTGGAATCTATCAAAATAATGCATTGATTATCAACATATTACATAAAATATAAAATATTTTTAAATTATTTGGGTTACCATTTTAAGAATACGGTATAAATGGAAAATTTAAACAAATTCAAACAATGAAAAAAGTAATGTCAATTATCGCTGTAGCTTTATTTACTGCTACATTCGTATCATGTGGTCCTTCTGCTGAAGAAAAAGCTAAAATGGAAGAAAGAGCTAAAGTTGTAGCTGATTCTATCGCTAACGCGATCAGCGCTTCAATGAACGCTGCTACAACTGAAACAGTTGCTGCTCCTGCAGATTCAGTTCCTGCTACTACTCCTACTACAGAAGCTCATTAATATTTGTGTTTAGTTAGTTAGCTGATTAGCTCCATCGCCTTAGGCATGGAGCTTTTCTGTTTTTATACTGTTTGCTCAGTTTCTAACCGCATAGACACAGTTTTTTTATGCATCTGTTAAGATATACGAACTACATGAGATTCCTTTCAGGAATCGTACATAGGTTTTGCTTCTGAACCGTAGCAGAATATTCCTAAAATCTTCTCCCGTTCAAAACCTCCTGTTTTTTTAACTACCTTTGTTGCCACAATTATGAAAAAACAAATCGTATTCTTCGGACTAGGTCTTGTGATGTTTGCTTCATCATGCGGACCAGCGGCAGAGAACCGCGACGCTATGCACAACCGCGCAAAAGTTATTGCCGATTCTATTGCCAATGTTATTAAAACATCAATGGATGAAGCTGCAAAACCAGGTCCTTACCGACCACCTGTTGCCGACACTACCAAAAAACCGGGAGCAGATACTACGAAAAAAACAAAATAATGTCCATAACTGTCCAACACGTCCTTGACGCACTTAAATATGTTGATGATCCTGATCTGAAAAAAGATCTTGTTACACTCAACATGATAAAAGATGTGGAAGTGAACGGAAAAAATATTTCTTTCACTGTTGTTCTTACCACACCTGCATGTCCTATGAAGGACATGATTCATAACGCCTGCATGAATGCCATTTTACATTACGTGGATAAAGAAGCGAATGTGAAAATAAACATGACGGCAAATGTTACCACTAAAAAAGAAAAAGACGAAACTACTTTAAGAGATGTAAAAAATATTATTGCTGTTGCCAGTGGTAAAGGTGGTGTTGGAAAAAGCACCATTGCTGCCAATCTCGCACTTGGTCTTGCGCGCCAAGGAGCAAAAGTAGGAATCGTTGATGCTGATATTTACGGTCCGTCGCAACACATTATGTTTGGTGTTGAACACGACGCGCCGGGTCCGGGTGAATTTAACGGACAAAAGAAAATGGCGCCGGTGATCAGTTACGGCGTTAAAATAAATTCCATTGGATTTTTAGCCGGCCCTAACCAGGCGATTGCTTTACGCGGACCAATGGCCACAAAAGCTTTATCACAATTATTTTATGATACCGTTTGGGGAGAACTGGATTATCTTATAGTTGATCTTCCTCCGGGAACGGGCGATATTCAGATCAGTTTATGTTCGCAGGTTCCGCTTACCGGCGCGGTTATAGTTTGTACACCTCAGCCCGTTGCTATTTCGGATGCGAGAAAAGGGCTTGCTTTATTTCAATTGCCGCAGGTAAATGTTCCAATTTTAGGGTTGGTAGAAAACATGGCCTGGTTCACTCCTGAAGAATTACCAGACAACAAATATTATATTTTCGGCAAAGAAGGTGTGAAAGATCTTTCTGAAGAAATGCGACTTCCATTACTTGGACAATTACCATTAGTACAAAGTGTACGCGAAGCATCTGACATTGGAAGGCCCGCAGTATTACAGGAAACAACTCCACAGGCCATTGCATTTATGGAACTCGCGCAGAATGTAGCTCAACAGGTTGCCATTAAAAATGCCGAAACAGTAGTGCTGAACTAATTTATTTTCTTCTGCAATAATTTTTTATTCTCTTCGTTTTAAAATCAAACTCTAATTTAATGAAAAAGCTATTTGCATTATTGCTGGCAACAGCATGCGTAACTGTGTATGCTCAAAACTCAGCAAAGACATCCAAAAAAAAATTTCCTAAGGTCAATACTGCAGGAAAAAGTACTTCGGTTCTACCACCAAGTAATTTATACACGTTCAGTACTTTTACTGCACCCTATCAGAATATTACAGGGACAGTAGTTTCAGGCGGACAAAAATGGGACGACACGGATTACAACATTCCGATTGGTTTTAATTTTAATTTGTATAATGGTGCTGCTACCAATACGATTACTTTTTTTGCCGGCGCACTTATTACACCTAACGATGTGAATAACGACGTTTTTATTACAGCGGCATGTCCCATGTTTGAAGACCTGTGCGACAGAGCTTACGATCCCAATGTAGATTCAGAAGGAGATCCGGGAGGAATTTCAGATATTTCCTACACAACAACAGGAACAGCTCCAAATCGCATTTGTAAGATCGAAGTGAATAATGCAGGGTTTTACGGTGAAAACGATCAGAACAGCGTATCGGTAAGTTATGTGAATTATCAGATCTGGCTTTACGAAACAACAAACGATATTGAATTCCGTTATGGGAACTGCGGCATTCAAAACGAAGCCATCAACCTCGTAAACGGAACCTCAGGATTCAGGTGTCTTCTTTTTGATTCGCTTGAGGTGGTAAATACTTTAACCTGCTCTGCTTCCAATTCTTTGGATGGCCCTTACAATTCACCAAGCGTACTCGCGCAAAATCCTAATTTTACCGATGCTGTTTCAGGAAACATCGACAACGGAAGAGTGTATCGCTTTGCAAAAAACAATCTGCCTACGGTAATTAATAAAAGTTATATTTCCGACAGAGCTTCCAGCGTTTCAGTGTATCCTAATCCAGCCAATGAACTTCTCAATGTAAGATGTCCTGGTAATTCAACATTGGAAATGTATGATGTTTCGGGGAAACAGGTTTTGAATGAGGTCGTAAATGGTCCGGTGAAATTATCGGAATTATCGCCTGGATTTTATATCGTGAAAGTGAAATCTGAAACTTCGGAAGAAATTTATAATGGAAAAATCATCGTGAGTCATTAAGCGTCTCTGGCTTTTATGTTGTAGAAAAAACGCTTGAGAACTTTCCAAAGTACAAGCCAGCCGTTTAGGAACTTTGGTAAAGTATCACGAACAATTTTTCTACAACAATATTTATATTAGAACGAAAAGTTAAGCGAGGCATTTACTTTTATTCCTCTCAGCGTATATGAAAAATCGTTGAGGGGAATAAAATAACTTCCGTTTATATCAAGATTAAAGTATTTGTTCTTAAACAATTCTAATCCTGTTACAGGGGCAACCATTGCAAACACTTTATCTGAATTAAAATTACGGGCATTGCTGATTCCGGCCTGGTAGCCAATATACAGATTAAGGAACTTACGTTTTCCCCTTCCTAGATGACGATTATAAAAATCCTGTCCAAACGTAAGACTGAAAATATCTTTCACAACACTTGAATCAGTTGCCGCAAGAGCTGTTAATGGTTTCATGGCGCCAATACTAAAATAACTTTTACCTCTGGTAAATAAATATTTAAGAGAGTAGCCCTGGTATTGCACAGCTGAAATTCCCTGTGTTGGGTTTTCGATAAACATCATGCTATATTCTGCGCCCGGCATGTGAACAAACATGATGTCGGAATAATCGCTGGTGGCATAATCATCGTGAAGATTTATTTCAACTACCTGCGTTTTTTCCCTGATCTGAGCTTCCTTTAAAAGAAGTGTCTGCTGAAAAATCTCATCGTCAAGCGTTACAATTTTCTCGAAGTAAAAAAGATATTCCTTTCCTTTTACTGAATCCATTTTTGAAATCAGCTTTTCATAACTCGCTTTCTTATCATTAAGATGCTCGATGTTGGTAGTTAGCTCAATAACGGAACTGCTTTTTTTACTATCATTTTTTATGGACTTTGATGCTCTGAATCCAAGTAGATTTACCAGTGAATCAAGCGAGTTTACGAGCGTTTCATTAATACTGAATTTGTACTCGTAAAAACCATTGTTCTGTGCGTACGTGGTGAGCTGAATTTTGTTAGCCTCAAAAAACGACTTGAGCAGGTTAATACTTTTATCGATCTGGTTACTATAGATGGAATAATTTATTTCTTCCCTTTCATAACGATAATTAGTGTTGTAGTTGCTCTTCTGAGCTTTTGCCTGCGAAACAATAATCACAAACAGCATCACGAGTGTTAAATGTAAATATCTCATGAAACAAAGATATAGAATGTGTATCGTGAAACTGAAGGCGATGTGTTTCTGGCAGAAGTTATTTTTACGGGTTTGCATAAGGGCGACCGTGATGAGATGCCGCCGTTGCGAATTGTAATAATTGTAATTGTTAAATTTGCGATATCTGCATTTTATTCAACCCCGTGCGCCTCCGCTAAAGCTCTGATTAATTCTTTGAACTATTGGCCGCTCTTCCACTTATCACGTACTTCTTTGTAGTGATTGAAACGGAACAGAAATCCTCCCTGAATAATAGCTCCTTTTTCATAACCAAGTTCAATATTCATTCCGAAATAAGGATGAAAATACACACGGTAACCAACGCTAGGAGCAAAGTAAATTCCTCCAGGCAGAGAAAGATCCACTTCAAGATCTTTGTTGAATTTTTTAGCGATGCGTCCAACATCGGTGCTGCTAAAACTAATCGATAAAGCGTTTTTTGTAATACCTAAACCGCAGGCAAAATAGATATCATGCTTAAATGTTTTCATAGGAATATGAAGAACGGGACGCAACCCGTAAGATGTGCTGGTGACTTTTATTTTGTAAATGTCAAAGCTGTCTTTCACTATTGTTCCATTCTGATTCTGCACATTGTAATAATCCTTTACATCAAAACTAAGGTTCCAGGTAGAATAATTTAATCCCAGGCCGAACACTTCTCCAAAACCATATTCTCCCTTTACTGCAAGAGGATTTAATCCGCTTATATCCGAAATTTCAATGATCCCGCTGAAATTTTCCTGGAAACCCTGTGATTTCACTGCCAGTTTTACAATGCCTTTGAAAAGATGCGGCGCTCCCATATTTGCGCCCAGCATAATATCACCTTTATTGTGCGACTGACTTTTTACAGAAGCGAAAAGAAAAAGCAAGGCCAGTAAAGGAATATATCTTTTGAAAGTCATCATGCGGTTTTCGTTTTTTTAAGATTGATAAGCATGTTCTCCACTAATTTAGGAAGATTGTATTGTTCTTTCCACCCCCAATGATTGCGGGCCTCCGAATCGTTTATGCTTTTTGGCCAGCTGTCGGCAATAGCCTGACGGAAATCGGGTTTGTATGAAATTGAAAAATCAGGAAAATGTTTTTTAATCTCGGCAGCAATATCTTTTGGTGAAAAACTGATCCCCGATAAATTATAACTTCCTCTTATTTTAATCTGTTCGGCCGGGGCGTGCATAATTTCTATTGTTGCACGAATAGCATCTTCCATGTGCATCATTGGTAAAGCCGTGTTCTCACTCAGGAAGCTTTCGTATTTTCTGTTCTTTAACGCTTCATGAAAAATGTGAACCGCGTAATCAGTAGTTCCTCCGCCAGGTGCGCTTTTCCAGCCAATTAAACCAGGGTAACGCAGACTTCTTACATCTACATTGTGTTTTTTAAAATACCATTCGCACCAGCGTTCGCCCGCCTGTTTACTTATTCCGTAAATGGTGCTGGGCTCCATAACGGTGTATTGAGGTGTGTTTTCCTGCGGTGTTGTTGGCCCGAATACAGCAATGGAACTGGGCCAGTAAAGACGTGAAATGTGTTTTTCTTTTGCGAGATCAAGAACATTGAAAAGGCTTTCCATGTTCAACTTCCAGGCAAACATCGGGTTTTGTTCTCCGGTTGCTGAAAGAAGGGCCGCAAGATGATAAATGTGAGTGATGCCGTGTTTTCTTACGATGTCGAACAGGGCCTTTTTATCAAGCGCGTCGAGCGTTTCGAACGGGTTATTATTAAATGCGTCTGTATTTTTAAGGTCGGAAGCAACAACATTGCTACTTCCATACATTTCAGATAATTTGGCCGTGAGCTCAACGCCGATCTGACCACCAGCGCCAATGATTAAGATTTTTTCCGTTTCGGTTGACATGTAAAATTGTGCTTAAGAGAAAGTGTTATGTTTTTACAAACGTAAAGATATTTTTCCAATTCATGAAGTAGAAATCAGTTAACAAGGATTTCGCTTGCTGGATGGCGATTATTAACGATTTATATGCCCTGTTTTCCTGTAATTTTCTTATCTTTGCTCTGCTTTAAAGGCTTGTCCTTTTTCGCATGATAATATAACCTGCAATTATTTTTATCAAAATGGCATTATTAGTAAACAGAATTGACAAAAACGTTCTTAAGCAACGTTTAAAAGAGGAAACCGTACAGCGTAAAACCATTTCGTTTTACCGTTATGTGAACATTCCCAATCCACAGGAACTTCGTGATGAACTTTACAAACAATGGAGCGAATTTAATTGCTTCGGGCGTATTTACATTGCCAAAGAAGGTATTAATGCGCAGATGAGCGTTCCTGAACCTTCATGGGATGCCTTTGTGGATCACCTCTACTCCATTTCATTTTTTAAAGATGTTCCGTTCAAGTATGCCGTTGATGCCAATGGGAAATCATTTTATAAACTGATTATTAAAGTAAAAGATAAAGTTGTTGCCGATGGCATCGATGACCCAACGTTCGACGCATCAGACACCGGGAAATATCTTAATGCAGAAGCATTCAACAAAGCGCTGGAAGATGAAAACACTATTGTTGTTGACATGCGTAATCATTATGAAAGCGAAGTAGGACGATTTGAAGGTGCTTTTTGTCCTGATGCAGATACCTTTCGCGAAGAGTTACCATTGGTGATCGATCATTTAAAAGGAAAAGAGGACAAGAAAATTTTAATGTACTGCACGGGTGGCATTCGTTGTGAAAAAGCCAGCGCGTATTTTAAACATAAAGGTTTTAAAGATGTGAACCATCTGCAGGGCGGAATTATTCAATACGCCAAAGAAGTAAAAGAGCAAAACCTCGAAAGCAAATTCAAGGGCATGAACTTTGTGTTTGATGAACGTATTGGCGAACGTATAACGGAAGATGTTCTTTCAAGCTGTCACCAATGCGGAAAGCCATGTGATACCCATGTGAATTGTAAAAATGATGATTGTCATTTATTGTTTATTCAGTGTGACGAATGCGCCGAAAAAATGAAAGGTTGTTGTACTCCTGAATGCGTTACTATTTCAGAACTGCCCATTGAAGAACAGCGCAAGCTCAGAAAAGGAAAAGTAAAAAACGGCCCTGAATGTTTAGCGGTTTATAAAAGTCGTCTCAGACCAAACCTGGGCGAGATATTGAAAAAAAACATAACTTTAAATACAAAATAAACATCCCCGAATGAAAAAAATATTAAGCATCATATTTCTTGCGGCATTAGTTGGCTTCAACATTTCCTGTAAAAAGACAAAAGAGAAAGTAGATGAGATAACTGAATTTGATATTAATTATTCAACGAGTCTTGCCGTTCCGTCCAATACTCTTCCTCTTACAACACCTGTAGATTTTACAACACCTGATGTTCCTACACAATCCACTTCAAAATTCCTGGAGTATAAAACAACGCGCGAACTGGTAGATGAAATTAAATTTACAAAATTCAGAGTATCTGTAAGTAGTGGTAATCTCGATTTTTTAAAATCACTCAGCATTTACATTAAGGCCGATGGCGTGGGCGAACAAATCATTGCTTCAAAAAATCCTATTGCTACCGGTCAAACATCTGTTGACCTTGACCTCAACGACGTAAACATTAAAGATTATATTTTTCAGCAGAACATAAAGTTCAGAGTTACTGTTACCATCGATGCTTCCACGCTTGCGGGACAAACATTAAAACTGGATGAAACCGTTCATGTGAAAGCTACTGTATTAGACTAAAAAATTTAAGCATGCCTATCTACCATCAATCAGGAAATATACCTCAGAAGAGGCACACCGTTTTCCAGGACAAAAACGGAAAATATTATTACGAACAATTATTCGGCACTGAAGGATTTCATGGAATGTCGTCGTTGTTGTATCACGTTCATCGTCCAACCCAGGTAAAAGAAATCTTAAAGAGTTATTCTGTTGCTCCCAAAATTGCAGTGGATAAAAACATCAAAGCCATGTTGCTGAAAGGTTTCGACATTAAACCTACAGCCGATTTTCTTGAGAGCAGAAAAGCGTTACTCGTGAACAGCGATTGCCAGATTGGCTTAGCGGCTCCAACAAAAAGTCAGACCGAATATTTTTACAAAAATGCCGACGCCGACGAAATGATCTTCATTCACAAAGGAAAAGGAACTCTAAAAACCTTTATGGGCGATATCAATTTCGAATACGGCGATTACCTCATCATTCCAAGAGGTATGATCTACCAGATGCATTTCGAAACTTCTGATAACAGATTGTTATTCTGCGAAAGTCATGCGCCATATTATACACCCAAGCGTTATAAAAACTCACAGGGACAATTACTCGAGCATTCTCCTTTCTGCGAACGTGATTACAAATTACCAACCATTGGTGAAGTGCACGATAAAAAAGGAGATTTCATTATTAAAGTGAAAAAAGAAAACATGATGCACGAGATCGTTTACGCGGCGCATCCTTTTGATGTCGTTGGCTGGGACGGCTACAATTTCCCATGGGGATTCTCGATTCACAACTTCGAACCAATTACAGGACGCGTACATCAACCGCCTCCGGTTCATCAAACGTTTGAGACATCTACATTTGTGGTTTGCAGTTTTTGTCCACGATTATACGATTATCATCCTAAAGCAATTCCTGCGCCATACAATCACAGTAACATCGACAGCGATGAAGTGTTGTATTATGTTGACGGTGATTTCATGAGCAGAAATAATATTGAGCAGGGGCATATCACATTACATCCGAAGGGAATTCCTCATGGTCCTGCACCAGGAGCTATGGAGCGCAGTATTGGCCAGAAAGAAACGGCTGAGCTTGCTGTGATGATCGATACGTTCAGACCATTGATGATCACAGAAGACGCGGTGAAAATTGATGATGGAAAGTATTATAAGAGCTGGGTGGAATGAAGCAGAACAAAGTTCACTTCATTCTTAGAAGTAATTTTGGTTCTCGCAGAGTGTGCATATTCGTTAAATCATTAAAAATAGTTTTTCTAAATGAACACAATAGGTTATTTTGAAATACAATCTTCGGATCCTGCCAGGGAAGCGGAGTTTTACGGAAATGTATTTGGCTGGACATTTATAAAGGAGCCCCGTGTTCCGATTGAATATTACCGAATAGAAACCAACGGCATTAACGGAGGTCTATTAAAAAGGCCAGCGAAAGTGCCTCCCACCGAATGTGGAACGAATGCATTCGTTAATTCAATACAGGTAGAAAATTTTGACAAGACCGGTGCGTTAATTCTAAAAAACGGCGGGCAAATAGCCTTACCAAAATTTGCAATACCCGGACGATGCTGGCAGGGTTACTTTATTGACCAGGACAATAACACGTTTGGGATATTTGAAGTAGACAGTCAGGCGAAATAACGCACTCTAACACTAGCTAAGCCCCCACAGCTTTCTTTTTCTTTTTTGGATTTTACGTAACTGCTGAATATAAATTCACCCCAGGTAAGACCGGCAATGTTGTCTTACCTGGGGTAATTAAATAGCTTTAAGGAAGATATTAAGCGCCTTTAGCTTTCTTCTTCTTTTTAGATTTTTTCGCAGCTGCTTTTTCTTTCTCCATCTCTGCTTTTATCGCTGTTGAATCCACAGGTATTACAGTAGGAGTTATAACAGCCGGCGGCGTTATTTTTGCAAGCTGTTTGCGTTTTTCTTCCAGGATTGTACGGTCTGTCTCCAGAGCTTGTTTTTGAGCCGGCGAAAGATAACCGATAATTGTCTGGTAAAACTCGTTGTGTGCCGTCCTTAATCCAACATACGCACCAGATTTGTCGTAAGTATTGTTTGTGGATTCCAGGTACGTTTTTGTCTTTTTTTCAGCTTCACGACGGTCCACAGCAGCCTTTTTCCAAACATCCTGCTGCGATGGCGTGAGGCTGAAGCGCTCTGCTGCCATTTTCACTTCCTCGTCAAGAGTAGAAGCATCGTACACACTTTTGTAATCTATGATGGCGGTTTCGCCAGACTCAGATAAAGTTGTTGCGGGTGACAGATCGGTTGGTGTAACAGGGGTTTGCGAAGAAGCAGACACCGCTGTTGTATTGGTGCTTGGGTTCAGGCTTAAGGGCCCAGAGTTATTCTGAGCAACAGCAAGCTGGAACATTAAAGCTGAGCTGATTATTAAAAAATTGAATCGCATTTGATTTGATAAAATGATTTAAACAGTAGGTTAAAAAACTTGTGCCAAGAAGGAAATACTAAGCAAATCCGTTGTTATAAGCGGCTTTATTATCGCCGAAATTAACTTTTTCC
>JAJONO010000028.1 GCA_021323535.1 Bacteroidota bacterium | reverse complement strand
CGTGAATTTTATCAATGCGATGCCGATGTGATCGGAAGTGATTCTCTCGTAAATGAACTGGATCTTATTTCTCTCATCGATAAATCATTTTCAGAACTGAATGTTCCTGTTCTTGTAAAATTCAATAACCGTAAAATTTTAACCGCGATCGCTGAAGTCATCAACGAACCATCAAAGATCATTGATATAACCGTTGCCATTGATAAACTGGATAAGATCGGTAAAGACGGCGTGAATAAAGAATTATCTGAAAAAGGAATTTCTACAGACGCCATTAATAAACTTCAACCGCTTCTCGATTTTAAAGGAAACAATTCTGAGAAAGTAACTATTCTGAAACAATTGGTCGGAAATACGGAAGTGGGTAAAAAAGGTATTGAAGAAATTGAATTCCTCCTTAATGATTCTAAGATCTCATTTTCTAATACGACGATCTCACCGGAATTTTCGGATTACCGAACATGAGTGGCGTAGGAATTTCTTTCGGTATAGACCGTATTTACGATGTGATGGAAGAATTAAAATTATTTCCTGAAAACATCAGTAAAACTTCCAGTACAAAAGTAGTGTTCGCACACTTTGATGAAGAAACGCAAAAGCATTGCATTGGTCTTGCCGCTGAATTGAGGAAGAATAACATTTCATGCGAAGTGTATCCTGATATTACAAAAAAGCTGGGCAAACAATTTGATTACGCCAACAAAAAAAATATACCTTTTGTTTGCACCGTTGGTGGTAACGAAATGCAGAGCGGTGTTTACGCCTTAAAGAATATGGAGAAAGGCGAACAGCAACAATTAAGTCTTAACGACATGATCTCCTTCTTAACAAAAAATTAAATGAATCACATAATAGATCATACAAAAAAACTTAGCATCTCCGATCTCGAAAAATTTCTGGCCGATGATAATGCTAAAGTGGAACTTGCCTCCGGAACCAAACAAGCGATCATTGACGGGCGCGCTTATCTCGATAACAAATTAAAAACTCACGGCGCACCTATCTATGGGATCAATACAGGATTTGGCTCGCTTTGTAATGTTATTATCCCTGATAACGACCTTTCCCAACTCCAGGAAAACCTTGTAAAGAGTCACGCCTGCGGAATGGGAAATGAAGTACCACAGGAAATTGTAAAGCTGATGTTGTTCTTAAAAGTTCAGTCGCTCGCTTACGGCAAAAGCGGTATTCAACTTCAGACCATCGAATTGCTTTGCGAATTCATTAATCATAAAATTTACCCGGTTGTTTACCAGCAGGGATCTTTGGGCGCCAGCGGCGATCTTGCTCCTTTAGCGCATATCAGCTTGACTTTACTCGGACTTGGAAAGGTAAATTATAACGGAGAGAAAGCAGATTCTAAAACTGCACTTGCTTCAGCAAAACTAAAAGCTATAACGCTTACTTCAAAAGAAGGACTTGCCCTGTTAAACGGAACACAGTTCATGAGCGCATACGGAGTCTACAACGTTATTCAATCCAAAAAATTAAATAAGTGGGCCGATCTTATCATGTCGCTTTCACTCGATGCTTTTGATGGAAGAATTGATCCGTTCAAAGATCATCTGCATACTATTCGCCCACATTCAGGACAATTAGAAACTGCACGCGCTGTTAGAAAAATTTTAGAAGGAAGCGAAATTGTAAAACAGGAAAAGACACAGGTTCAGGACCCGTATTCGTTCCGTTGCGTTCCGCAGGTCCACGGGGCTACAAAAGATACGCTGAGGTATGTTACTTCAGTTATCGAAACCGAAATTAATTCCGTAACTGATAATCCAACTATTTTTCCGGAAGAAGATGAAATCTTAAGCGGTGGAAATTTTCACGGACAACCTTTAGCCCTTGCTCTCGATTTTCTTTGCATCGCCATGTCTGAACTGGCTTCTATTTCGGAACGAAGAACGTATTTGCTCATCAGTGGACAAAGAGGTTTACCTCCTTTCCTGGCTAAAAACGCCGGATTAAATTCGGGTTTCATGATCCCTCAGTACACTGCTGCGAGCATTGTGAGTCAAAGCAAACAATTGTGTACCCCGGCAAGCGCCGATAGTATTGTGTCGAGTAACGGGCAGGAAGATCACGTAAGCATGGGAGCCAACGCGGCTACAAAATGTTTAACAGTGATCGAGAATACAGAAAAAGTTCTTGCGATAGAACTTCTCAATGCCGCGCAGGCGATAGAGTTCAGAAAACCAAAAAAATCTTCGAAAAAAATTGAAGATACTATGGCGTTGTTCCGTAAGAAAGTTTCTTTCATGGAAAACGACGAAGTGGTTTATGATCTCATGCATACATCTCAAAAATTCATCAGGGAAAATTCAGCAGATTAATGAAGCTAAGAATTTTATATTTTACACTTTTCGTCTTCTTTCTCCGCTCTGTTTCTTTTTCGTGTCAGTGCCCTGTTACAACGCTTTCGTTGGCTGAGTGCAACAAGTATGAAATTATTTTCAAAGGCCGTATCGATTTGGTAAAAAACTGCAACCAGAATTTCGGCGAAGCGTTTTTCACTGTTGACGAATTATATAAGGGAAATATTCCAAAACAATTTAAGGTGTTGTTTGAATGTGGTATTGAATGCGCGCAGCAATTTAATGCGGGCGAAGAATGGATCATTTATACCAGCTTTAAACAGATCAGCAATGGAAAAATTGACTGGTGCAGTCGTAGCAGAAAATATTTTAAAATCGCGAAACAGGATTTTTACGCGGTGAATTACGGAAACAGTTACGAAGACGAAGTAGAGTTTTTGCAAAAGAATCTTGGATTGCACAGAATGGTATCTGAAACAAAAAACGCGACTGAGAACCGCAACGCGCGTCCTTCAACCACACAAATGATAATTATACTTTTGTGTTCCCTGGCTGGAGTGATTCTTTTTTACTGGCTCTTTAATAAATTCTTTAAATTTTAATTCAATGAAAGTTCAGCTTTATAAGCCGCATCCCTGGCATGGAATTCCGGTAGGGGACAATTGTCCCAATTCAATTACCGCTTACATTGAAATGGTTCCTAACGATACTGTAAAATATGAGATCGATAAACTAACGGGTTATCGTAAAGTGGATCGTCCTCAAAAATTTTCAAATATAGTTCCGGCTTTGTATGGATTTATTCCGCAAACTTATTGTGATGAACTGGTGAGAGAATTTGCCGCACAGAAATCAGGAAAGAATGTTACTAAAGGCGATGGCGACCCATTGGATATTTGTGTTCTTACCGAAAGAAACATTACCAGCGGTGACATTATCCTGGAAGCAATTCCAATTGGTGGATTCAGAATGATTGACAAAGGTGAGGCCGATGATAAGATCATTGCCGTTCTTAAGTCTGATGAAATTTATGGAGGTTTGAAGGATGTGAGCGAATGTCCTCCTACATTGATCAACCGTTTAAAGCATTATTTTCTTACGTATAAAAACATTCCGGGATCAGATAAAACCGTTGTTGAAATAACTCATACCTATGGCACGGAAGAGGCGCATGAAGTGATCAGGAGAAGTTTAATTGATTACAACAACAGGTTCCGTTCGCATATGGAGATTGGGGTTTAGTTCTCGCTGAGAAAGCAGAGTCCGAGGAGTTTTTCAACTCTCAACTTTCACCTCCAAGATTCAGCTGCCATTTCCAGGCGCTGAGCATCATGTCGTCGAGGTTGTATTGAGGTTTCCAGCCCAGCTCTTTTTTAGCAAGATCATTATTGGCGTAAACGGCAACAACATCACCTTTTCTTCTATCGCCCACAGTATAAGACAGTTTTTTTCCTGAGACACGTTCAAAGGATCTTATTACCTCAAGAACGCTTACTCCGTTGCCTGTTCCCAGGTTGAATAAGGAAAAATTCTTTCGGTTCTTCTTTTGCGTAATATAATCAAGCGCTTTTACATGAGCATCGGCTATATCTGTAACGTGAATGTAATCACGGATGCAATACCCATCGCGGGTATCGTAATCGCTGCCAAAAACTGTGAGCGAATTTTTTCCTACTGCGGTTTGTGTAATGATAGGAACAAGATTGTTTGGTTTTGTAATTGGCGATTCTCCTGTTTTTCCACTCATGTGCGCGCCAACCGGATTAAAATAACGTAAAGTTACCACATTGAACCATGGATTTACCTTGCAGAAAAACTCAATGATCTCTTCGCCGATTTGTTTCGTGTGGCCGTAAGGACTTTCAGCCTTTTTTAATACAGTTTCTTCGGTAACGGGGAGCGCGTCGGCATTTCCATATACAGAGCATGATGAGGAAAAAATAAAATTACTGATCTTTTTTTCTTGCGAAAATTTAAGAATATTGTTAAGCGACTCAATGTTGTTGTGGTAGTAAAGAACGGGATCGGCAACACTGTCGGGAACAGATTTAAAAGCGGCAAAATGAATTATCCCTTCAATGTTATTTATACCGGATAATTGTTTTTTCAGCTCAGTCTCATTGCACAAATCAAGATTAATGGTTTCAAAATCGCGGCTGGTTAATTGTTTTACACGATCATACGAGGACGGGGAAGAATTTGAAAAATTATCAATGGAAATTATGCGGTAGCTGGTGTTGTTGAGCAATTCAATAAGCGTATGAGAGCCAATGTATCCCGCTCCGCCTGTAACAATAATGCATGAAGAATTCATAGCTTTAAAAATAGATATAATTTATCATTTAATCGTTTCAATAGTAATAACAATACCAGTCTAAAACTATAAAAATATGTGCCTAACGACTGTGACGCTGGTAAATGGAAGTGTATGTGGCAACCGCGTTTTTTGTATTAAAATACTGAACCGCAATTTGCCTGTAATTAACGTTGGTGTTTAACGAAGCAAGATAGTCCTTAGCTGCTTTGCGGTAAGCCTCTGGAGTAAAATCATTCACAAGAACGCCACCTTTATGGGTATTAAAATATATATCATTATCACCAATACCGCTGTTGGTTATTATCGGAAGATTCATGGCCCAGCATTCTGCCATTTTTGTAGGCGATGAAGCCATTTTAGAAAAGGCCGGTTTAATAAAGAAGATAGAAGCTCTTGCCCTTGAAAGAACAGATGGCATATCGGAGTAACTTGCGCTTTCAGTGCTTATGATCTTCTGGTCGCTTTCCGAATAATTCTGAAGAATGGTGTTTAATGCCTCTCTGTCTCGTGTAACGATCAGCAGCTTTATATCAGGAATCAACTCCCGCATCACCAGTACGCAGTCTATCATTTCTTTAGTATAATACCAGGTTCCAACCGAGCCCGCATAAATGAGCAAATGATCATTGCCTGTTTTGTTAACAGAGTTACCGTTGAATAAATCGGTATTTACGCAACAGGGAATAATATTAGTTTTTGATTTAATATTGAATTCCGGAAATTTTTTTTCGAGCATATCTTCGGCTGCATGAGTAAGCGAAACAATAGCGTCAGAATATTTAAGAAATTCTTTTTCCTTTCGTTTAAAATACCGGTAGGCCATCATGTGTAAAAGATTTTTCCTGCTCCAGATATTTCCTTCAATCCGCTCGTCGGCCCAGAAGCCACGCATATCAAACAGGAAAGGGATGTTGTATTTCCGTTTCAGTTTTAAACCTATCCACGAGGCGAGATAACTTCTGCAATGGACGAGACTGAATTTTTTTTCGGCGTTTTCTTTTTCAGCGATTTTTAAGAGTTGTTTCAGGTAACTGAACCTTGAGAAAAAGCCACCGTCCTGATCGTAATCAATGTGTTTCCAATCAATGGAATTTTTACTCAGCAGAGATTCTATCCTGCTTTTTTCAGTTTTCAGGCGTTCTTGTTTTTCACAGGAAATGATAGTAATCCTGTAACCGTTCGCGGCCACACCTGTAATGTAAGGCAGGATCTGCGACTGGCCAAGCGGATCGCTTAATCCATCAAATGTGATATAAAGTGTGGTCTTTGCCAACTGACTATTTTTTTTTAATTTTAACTGGAAGTATGGATATTTTTGACATATTGTTGGCTCCCATTTATTTGTGTGTTATTATCGCAATAGCATATAAATATAGCTCAAACAAACTTAAAAAAAATCCTGTTTATAAGTATTTTTTACCCGGCCTCACTGTAAAAATCATCGGGGCCATTTCGTTGGGATTGGTTTACTCCTTTTATTATACCGGTGGAGATACCATTAATTATTACAATACGTCCAAAACCCTTCTGAATATTTTTTTAGACGATCCTGACACTTTTTATTATGTGTATTTTGAGAAACCCAGTGTGAGTGAATATTATCTTCTCAGTTCATACACTTCCGAATTTAACTACTGGGTGAACGATAAGTACGCTTATTTTGTGGCGAAATGTTTCGTGCCCATTTTGCTTATTGCCGGCAAGAGTTATATGGCTGCGGCGGTTATCATAGCTACTATTTGCTATATGCCGGTTTGGTGGTTGTTCCTCATTTTCACAAGGGAATTTCCGACACTTGAATCACAATTCAAATGGGCCATATTATTTACTCCATCTGTTGTGTTCTGGGGAAGTGGCATGATGAAGGATAGTATAACGCTTGCGTCAACTTGCCTGTATGTTCACGGTTTTTATTGGTTCTTTACCCAAAGACGATTCAAAATAAAATATCTTATTGCTTTGCTTATCGGAGTCTTTTTCCTGGTATCCATTAAGCCATATATCCTGTTCGCTTTATTACCGGGTTCTATGTTATGGTTTGTTACATTAAGAGTTGTAAAGATCAAAAATACTTTTTTAAAATTCGCGCTCATTCCCGCGTTTCTTGGCCTGGGACTTCTCCTTGGAGTTTATATATTGGGTCAATTAGGAGATTCCCTGGGGGCATATTCTATGGAGAAAGTAATCGGAACCGCCTCCGGGGCGCAGCAGGATTTGAAACAATCGTATTATGGTGGAAATTCATTTAACATTGGCGATTATGAGCCAACACCAATGGGGTTGCTTTCTGTTTCGCATAAGGCAATTTTCGCGACGCTTTTCAGACCAACAGTATTGGATGTAAGGAATATAGTAATGTTTGTTTCTGCGCTTGAAAATACATTTATCCTGGGCTTTTGTCTTTACCTGTTGTTTAAATTGAAAGTGTTCAGATTCTTTGGATTGATAACACTTCATCCAATGTTAATGTTCTCTTTTATCTTTTCTATCTTCTTTGCTTTTTCAGTTGGTGTTTCCATTTCCAATTTCGGAACACTGGTGAGGCTTAAAATTCCTTTTATGCCCTTTTTCCTTTCAAGTCTGGTTATTATGAACTACTTTCTTAATTTAACCAGGAAAAATAAAATCAAAAATATTGCTGATCTTAAAATACAGAAAGTGGGGTAGATCACTTCATCCACTTTTCGTACCACATCTGGAACATGAGAAGATACCATATTTTTGTGTGGTGCTCGGTTTTACCCGAGAAGAATTCCCCCTTCAGTTTGTGAATATACCCTGCGTTAAAAATCCCCTGGTTCTTAATAATGTTGTCGTTGAGAAAGTGGTTTACAGTTTCTTTGAGTTCATGCGTTAACCATTTTTCGATCGGAATAGCAAACCCCATTTTGGGTCTGTCCATCATCTTTTTAGGAACATAACCGTGAACGATTTCACGTATCATGAATTTTTTTATACCCTTATTATATTTGAACTGATCAGGTAATGTCGCCGCCAATTCAATGATGCGATGATCCAGAAAAGGCTCACGCGCTTCGAGACTGGCCGACATGGAAGCTCTGTCCACTTTCTGGAGAATATCATCATGAAGGTAAGTTTGGTAATCTACCGCCATCATGTACGAAAGTGGCGTATATGTTTCTTCCGATAATTCTTTGCTTGAATAAACTGTTGGAGGAACAACAACGGCTTCCTTAAACAACATATCAAGTTCATTTTTTAAAAACTGAACACTCAGACTCATCATCATGTTTTCAGGAGATGGATCGTTAAGCAACATTCTTAGTTTGTTGTAACGGTTCGGAAAGTTGTATTTGTTTTTAGCGACAGGAATTTTTTCAGCAGGAACTTTTTTCATAACTGCCGACATTGTACTTCTTAAAGGACCTGGAATCTGTTTCAGGAATTTTCCGTGCTTCATCAGGTAATCATACCTGTTGTAACCTGCAAAACTTTCGTCGCCACCATCGCCGCTTAACGCAACAGTAACATGTTGCCGCGCCATTTTTGAAACAAGTGTTGTGGGAATGGCGCTGCTATCGGCAAAAGGCTCGTCGTAATAAAAAGGAAGGTGATTAATAATTTCAAGTACTTCTGCTTCGGAACAGTGGAGCTCGTGATGCTCTGTGCCAAGGTGTCTGGCAATGTCGGCAGCATAAGCAGCTTCGTTGAGACCAATATCGGGAACAGAAATTGTAAATGTTTTTATTTTTTCGCTCCTGTTTTTTTGTAGTAGAGAAGTGACACATACACTATCGTAACCACCACTCAGAAAAACACCAACAGGAACATCGGCTACCATACGGTAATTGAACGATGATTCGAGCAGTTCTTCGGTTTTTGTTTTTGCTTCCTCAAACGAAATATCAATTTTTTTTCTGTTGTAAGCATTGGAATAAACACTCCAGTAACAGGTTGTTTCTGTTTTCATGGTTGAAGTATTTATTTTCAGAAAATGCCCGGGCTTTAGTTTAAGACAATGTTGAAATATGCAATGAGGAACAGGCACGTTTCCGAATTGCATGAAGGCTGCTACCGCATTAGTATTTAAAACTTTTTTAAACCCTGGATGTTTATGAAACGCCTTAAGTTCGGAAGCAAATAAAAAAAGTTTATCGTGTAAGTAATAATATAAAGGTTTAATGCCGGCACGGTCGCGCGCGATAAACACTTCCTGTTTAGCGTTATCATAAATGGCAATGGCAAACATACCGATAAAATGTTGCAGACAATCAGCCCCCCACTCAGAATATGCATGCAGGATCATTTCTGTATCGGAGTCGCTCACGAAGGTGTGTCCGAGTTTCTGAAGCCTGGTTTTGATTTCATCGAAGTTATAGATCTCTCCATTGTAAGTAATGGTAAGATCTTTATACATCATGGGTTGTTTGCCACGTTCGCTAAGATCGATGATGGAAAGTCGCCTGTGTGCCAAGCCAACCTGCGAGGTGGAAGTTTCGTAAAATTCAGCTCCTGAGCCGTCGGGGCCACGATGCACGAGTACATCCGACATCTGTACAAGAATATCCTGTGTTGAATTTTTATTGAAATCAATAAATCCGCTGATACCGCACATTGGATGAGGACCTTTAAGTCTATACTAATTTACTGCTTGCCGGTTTAATAGGCAATTAATCTTTCTTTTTCTTCCTCTGTATTTTGAGTAGGTATTGAGAATTCTTTCTTTACAGAAGACCTGCGTCGTACAGATCGAATGAACAGTAAAAGAAAACACGCCGGCAGAAAATAGGCGAGCATGAAAGTAGTTTTATGGAACAGGCTCATGTTGGCCGCAGGCATTTTGTTTACCTCTCCATAAACATTTTTTTCAAGCAGTTTATAAAATGTTTTTTTAGGGATACGTGTTTCATAAGCTACATACAATGAATCCTTCTTTGAAAGGTAATATTCAAGGCTGCAGTGATCGTTGGCTAACTTGGCCCACATAGGTTCTACACTCACATCGTGTAAATGCCATGAACCTTTATAGTTTATCTCACAAAGAAAATGACCAGGACCCTCCTTGTAACCCAAACCTACGCTTCGAACATTAATGTTTCTTGCTCTAAGGGCATTCATCATCACAATGGTTTGCTGGCTGCATAAACCTATTTCATGCTTTAGAATGTCTTCAGGAAGAACAACAGAAGACATGTGGTCCCAGAATAACTTTCCGGCCAGGTAAGCGATCCAGTTCTCTGAAAGTTTATAATTGAGATTGCCATGTACAAAACGTTCTTTTATAACATCTGAAACCGTTTTTACATAAAGAGAAGTATCAAACTGTGTTTTGTTGTGTAAAGAATATAAACTGTCGGTATAACTGACAATTTTTTCCATTGAATTAAGGCGGATAAGAGAAGGGGTAAATCGCTCGTTTGACGAAGAAGTCATTTTATCGTCATCAAAAAACCTGATTATAAACGGAGAAAAGGTTGCGAAAAACAGAATAAGAAAAAGAATATGTGCTTTATCTTTGAGGAAACGTATCACTTCATACAGACCCTTAGGGGTATTGGGGTTAAAACACTAAAGTACGCTTTTATTTTCAAATGAAGCACCTAAAAACACCTAAAAAACAGCCATTTAACGAAAGCATTTTCCAATGAAGCCAACCGGGTCAAGTTTAAGGGCCTTCCACGCATAGGTTAAGGAAACTCCTTTTAGGGAGACTTTCCAGAAGGCTCCAAAAAGTATAAAATATCCCATAAAAAGGGCATTTTTCCGGATGTTTTCCGGGATGAGCCGGTGAGAAACCAGTTCGGTATAATATTGCGCATTGTCCCATGCTAATTTTCGGGTTAATTTGTGTGACATGCTGTTTTCCTGAACCCTGTAAAGTAATTTACCTGCATTTTTTTCATATACACATTTTCCGAAAGCAGAACATTGCAGGAGGAAGAACCTGTCGGCGGTGCTTGAGAGATTTGTATTAAATAACAACTTGTTCTTTTTGAGAAAAGAATTCCTGAACATGTAATTAGAAGGACAGGTAATAACTTTTTCATCATACAGCAAAATTTCATTCGGTACGTTTTCAGACGTTCCCCTGAAATCTCCCTTTATTATTCCGGTTTCATTAAACTTCTGAACGTCGCCACATATAAAATCTATCAAAGGATGATTGATAAGCAGGTTAAGTCTTGAGCAGAGAAAGTCCCCGGTCATTTTATCATCGGCATCAAAAAAGACAATGTAATTGCCATTTGCATAACTAAGACCTTTATTTCTTGCTGCCGATACGCCGGCATTTTCCTGGTGAATATATTTTATACGGGTATTATTCAGCGAAGAAATTTTTGTTTTCGTGTCATCGGTGCTTCCATCGTCTACTATAATAATTTCAAATTCAATATTTTTCTGCGAGAGAATACTATGAAGTGTTTCTTCGATAAAAAGACTTCCGTTGTAACACGGAACGATAACGCTTATCTGAGAATTATTCAAGATTAATTTTTGATACAGACAATATTTTCTCCCCTATGGAAAACCGAAAAATCATATTTGAGAACAGCATTGAAAAATGATTTTGAGCACCCTTTTCGGTATGCATCATGAAGTTCTATCATAATTACTTTTGTTTTTGGCAACCACGCTTCATAACCTGTAGAAAACAATTCCAGTTCTGTTCCTTCAATGTCAATTTTTAAAAGATCTATTTCGTCTTTCCCGTAACGCTTCATGATCTCATCAATACAAACAGCACGAATAGTGGTTTCATCTTCTTTATCTACTTCTTTGCACACAAAGCCCCAGTTTCCGAAATTTCTTACGTCTTCGGCTTTCAGAATCGCGTTTTTTGTCCAGATGCCCGCCTTAATACATTCTGTGTTTTTATATGCAGCAGTATTTTTTTTAAGCATTTCAAAGTTGGTGCTTTCCGGTTCAACGGCTACCACCAGGGCTTCCGGAAATTTGGTCTTAAAATGTAAAGTGGCCAGTCCTATATTAGCGCCGCAGTCAATGATAAATTGCGGACGAAAATTAAGCACATAGTCGTATTCAGCGCTTACAAGAACCTGGTCGAACGTTTGTATATCGCTCGAATTTTTTCTGAGGTGAACAGGACCAATATAATTTCGTAATGAAATGGTAGAATCGGAGCCAGTGAAAGTATAGTTTTTCATGTAAGCAGCACATCCTTTTACAAAACCAAAGCGGTGAATGTATTTTAAGATCAGTATTATTTTCAGCCTCATGCTTCGATGAATATTTACCTTTTTAAGTTACGCAGGAACGAATAAGTTTTAGAATCTTCCGAAACAACTTTTCTGATAATGCTCGCGCATTTTTTCTGAAAATTTTCCATCATCGAATCAAACGGGTATCTTTTTGCGTATTCTTCCAGGTATTTTTCTACTTCTTCTTTGGTGTAAGCCAGTCCGTTATCGGCATACTTTACCAATGGCAATGTATCGGGGTACATTCTGCTCAAGGGATCTTTTCCGATCCAGGTCGTTTTCATGTAATTGCCAATGAGCATATCTTCAAAAATATTATTCTCTACAGAGAACATGAAAGAATTCCGTGGCGCTTCAAACTTTACGCCCACTTTATAATGACCTGGTTTTAATTCAATGGTATTTTCTTTTCCGCCAATGACCACTGTGATAAAATCCCAATACTCTTTTAAGCCTTCTACTTGTGTAAAATATTTTTTCACCTTTATAAAATCTTCTGCCGATAACGGGTCGGTCCAGTTATCGCCAAAATGTTCTGGTGGATAAATAATGTTCTCGTTTTTCTTAGGATTAATTTCTTCGAAGGAATCGTTTTCGCAGTTGTATCGAACGAATGGAGGAAAAGATCTTGCTGCATCTTTTAAATGTGCCTCGGTATATTCTTCCATTTTAACCGAAACTTCTTCCGCCCAGATACTATCACTTCGCTGATAACGATGCAGGGAACTAAAAGGAATGAATGCCTTTACGCCGTAATAATCAAGGTTGGTAGCAATGAGCGAACTCAATGAGTTTTTTTGTAACAGGTGTGGGGGCATTACAAGTTCTCCTTTAGAATCGCGAAAGTTGATCATTTCCGCATCCCCATGTCCTGTTAATGAAAGTAACAATGATTTATCATATGATTTAATGATCTTTCTTACGGCTTTGTTCCATATGAGCAAACGATTGGCATCGTTGGTGTTTACAGCAAGTCGGCCGTTAATGTCAATGAGTAAAACTGCATCCTGAAAAATATCTGAGAAGCACATCACCTTTATTTTGGGCGATAATGGATACCAGACCTTATCTTTTAAGGTTTTTACTTTATAACCTTCCTGTTTCAAACCATTGTATATCCTGTTTCCATAATGATCGGGCAAAAGTATTTCCTTATTCTTAAAGGTTTCTATAGAATCCCAGTTCAGGTGATCGGGATGTCCGTGTGAGTACCATACAAATCTGCATTTAGAAATAGCATCCATTTGTTCTTCCGGAATTTCATGAGAAAGCCCCCAGCTTCCGAAGTAGGCACTGCCTTTTATCCAGGGATCGGTTACCAGAATAGGCTCCCTGTCGTAACAGATCATGGTTGCGTTTCCAATAGTATCAAATCCTACGTTAATGCTCTTCATCTTAGTACATTTATTTTTCCGCTAGTGCAAGATATTGATCAATGGTGTTTACAATATCGAATCTTAAAGTTACGGTTTTCCGCAATTCTGAAGCCATTTGATTAAGGTCGTACTTTCCCAGGTAGATTTCTTCTATGATTGCGGCAAGCTGTTCAGGACCGTGGTTCTGCTCAATAAAAAACGCGTTCTTTTTATCTTCTACAAATTCATCAAAATCGCCAATATGCCGTGTCACAATGGCCGTTTTTCCGAACCAGGCGGCTTCTTTTAAAACCTGGTTACTTGATTCTTCAATAGAAGGATGAACTACAAGATCGGCTGCAATAAGATAATCAGGAATGTTTTTCTGATTGCCCAAAAATCTGACCCTTGAATTAAGTCCGAATTCGGCTGTAAGTTTAAGAAGATTTTCTTTTTCAGGCCCATCGTCAAGCGCAATGAGTTTAATGTCGAGTCCCTTATCATTTAAAATTTTTAGCGCACGGAGCATGAGTTCGTGCCGTTTGGTTGTTATAAGACGCGAGGCAAGTAACAAAAGCATTTTTGCAGGATGTTCGTTCCTGATCTTTTCACTGGCCCCTGATTTCAAATTTTCATACAGCTTAAAATCATATCCTAACGGAATGAAGTGAATGTTATCCTTTGAGGCAAACCACTCGTTGGCCAGCATAAAATCTTTGGCGCGCTGCGACACGACAGCTTGTTTTTTTGCAAGCAGATTAATGAAGGCGTCTTCTATCTTTCTTTTCCGGGAATTAAACAGGAACGATGCATCAACATGATGACGGGTGGGAATGACAGTGGCTTTTTTTCCCGCGCGTAACGCAATAAAATTGGCCCACTGTAAATGCGCCAGAACAAGATCAATGTTTAACTCCTGGATTTTTTTCTTCCAGAAAGAAATATGTTTTCTGTAATAAGTAAGAAGAGGATTTCTTGGAACCACGTAATCAAAACAGGTAAATCCCTGCTCCGATAAATACTTCTGAATGGGGCCCGGTTCACAAATAGAACCAATGATAACAGAATGACCCCTTTTCCTTAATTCGAAAACACATGATTCGAAGTAAATGCTCCGGTTAGGAATTTGTATAAGGAAAAGGATGGTCTTCATTCTCTTAAGCAAATTTTACTTTAAAGTAATGTTTAAACAAATAGATCCAGTTTTTAAAATTAGACCCAAATGATAATTTAAATATGAGTGGAAACATAAAGAATACTGAGAATTTTTTTTCGATCTGTTCGAGTGAATCAGAATACCAGAGTTTGTAAACCATGTTGGTAAGCTCTTCCTGTTTGAAACATTTCATTTTTTCGTTCATTTTCAGAATAGATCGACTGGCAGTTATACGTTTGGAAGAAAGTTCGCCGGTAAAATCGGAAGCGAGAGAATAGTCTTGCAGATTAAAAATTTCCTCGACATATTCCGCTCTTACCCTGTTTCGTGTTTCACGTTGAGCAGACCGATGCTTAACCGAAACAGAACCCGAATGCGATCTGTATTTTACAAGCGCCTCGGGTATATTAGCCAGTCTCGAAACTTTTATCCAGTTGGTCCAGCATTTGTAATCTTCGGCATGAAAATATCCTTCAGGAAAAAATAGATTATGTTTATCCATTAATTCTTTACGGAAAATAACCACATTGTTTCCAAAACAGGATGTTAAAAGTAATCGTAGTTTAATTTCATCATGCCTAAGCGGATAATTCATCATGCCTTCTGTTTCCCCGAATATTTTTAATTGAGCCCCGCTGATGCCTGTATCCGGATTCTTTTCCATGAAGTCCACTTGTTTTTCAAGCCTTTCTTTAAAACAAATATCATCAGCATCCATTCTGGCAATGTATTTTCCTCTGGCAATACGTAGCCCTTTATTAAGGCTTGCAATCAGTTTCAGATTTTGTTCGTTTTTTACATAAATAATCCTGGGATCATTGAAGGAAAGAATAATTTTTTCGGTAGAGTCTGTTGACCCATCATTGATAATAATGAATTCAAAATCTCTGAAACTCTGTTCCAACACGCTCTGAATGGCTTCTGAAATATATTTTTCTTCATTATAAGCCGCCATGACTATACTTACAGTAATACTATCCATGGCTACGTATGTTTGAATAATATTTCATCAGAAACCAAAATCTTTTTCTATTTGTAAAAATGTTTGCTTGTAAAAGTCCACAGCTTTTGTAGCGGTATATGTTCTGGCAACGACCATACTTTTTTCGGAAATTATTTTTTTCTCGCCGGGGCTCAGTGAAAAATACCAAAGTATCTTTTCAGCGATCTTTTCTTTTTCCAGACCCACCACAAAACGATTGTCCACTTGTTCCACTACTTCTTTACCGCCTGTCCATTCCGAAACCAATGAAGGAATACCGGCTGCCATGGCAATGAGAATAGTGATTCCGAATGCTTCGCCCCGTGCACAATGCAAGTAAAGCGAGGCATCTTTTGTATACTGACCAAGCTGACTGGTTTGTCCAACAAATTTTATCGCGTTTTTTGTTACAGGATCGTAAGAAGAAAGAAGTTCCGCAATAACTGCATCGTCCCAATGTCCTGCAATGGTAAATGTAAGTTCAGTATCTTTTTTAAAAGCCAGATCAAAAGAAGCGATCATAAGATCAAGGCCCTTGTACCATAAACGGTTTTCACCCGGACCATGACCCATGAATAAAATGTTCTTGCCGTTTAGGTTTTGAGTATAATATTTTTCTTCCGGAACATGTTCTTCGGGAATGCCGTTGAAGATGGTGTACAGCTTAGGTGTTTTTACAGGTAGAATTTGTTTTGTGAGGTATTCGGCCATTTTACCTTCACAGATGACTATATCGTAACGTTTCAGTGCCTGTACATGCATCCACTCCGTGAATTTTGAAAAACGATGCGCGTACATAAAGTATAAAGTATGACTTCCCATGTGGGCCACAATTTTTTGTTTTTTACGAATGAGCCCCAGCATTTTCATGATCACGGGATAGAAGTGCAGATTGTCCACCAGTAAAATATCGAAGTCTCTTTTTCCTTTGAATGTAAAGGCGCAAACAAACCAGCTTACGATCCGGTACAATATACTTTTGTCCCGGTCCTGCCAGCGCATGCGAAAATCCACGAAGCGGAATTCGGCATTTACTGCTTCAGAAAATCTTCTGTGCATTGGGTGCGGACCAGGACGGCCATGTATATATATTACTTTTGCTGCGATACTAATTTAATTTTCAGGACGTCTTCCAACGTAAATAAATGTGTTTCCTGATGTTGAACTCATAGAACTTAAGAGCATACTCAACCGGGCGATGAGAAATTTAAAAAAACTTCCAATGCCTTTCACATTACTGAATGATTCAGGAAAGGGCCATTCTGATTCTGTTATTTCGTAATGTAGGGTTTTAAATCCTGCTTTTTCAAAAAAGGCCAACTGGTTTTTCGCATTTGAAAAAAAGATATGCGTTGGCGCGTGCGAAGCCAGTGTTTTACCTTTTATTAATTTACGAAATCTTAAATATAAATTACGAAAAGATGTTGCGAGATTGCTGTTCATTTCTACAGGCCCTTCCACCAGAAGTATTCCGCCTGGATTTAATTTTCCGATAAGTTGTTTTGTTATTTCTACTGGATTGGTGAGATGTTCCAGAACATTACTTAAACGAATGACATTGTAGGTAATATTGTTTTTGAAAAAATCGTCGAGTGTATAAAAATTAGTGTGTGGAAGTTCTTTTTTAAGAAGCGCTACATGATCAGAATTATATTCGGTGCCGTCGAAATGCAATCCGTGTTTTTCGGCATTGATCATGAAGTTTCCATGACCGCAACCATAATCCAGTAATTTATCTGCTGTAGAAAATTTACGGATCAGGTCGAACTGAACACCATAGGAAAAACGGATGCCGCTTATTTTTTTATAAGGATCTTCACAAATGTAACTATTAACACCACTTTGATAAGAGGGCGGATACATGGCATTGAAATCATCGCCATTGGGGAACGGATAAACGTAATGCAGATCGCAATCATTGCACTTCAGATACTCAAAACATTTTGCATTGAACCGGGTGCCAGGTAAAAACGAATCGGAATGTTTTTCAGAATTGCAAAATGGACATTTAGCCGACATCATTATTTGTAGGGAATGAAGCATTAAAGTTACGGTATTTTGTGAATATTCAGAGTTAAACTGTAGCAAATTTTTCCTTGAATCTGAGAATGGGTTTTTCAAGAAAGGTATACGACAAAAACGCTGTAAGTATTGTCAGGCCTATAACTCCAGTGTATACCAAAGGGTATTTAAATTCTGGCGGGATAATAAACTTATTGAGAAACTGCGCGAACAGAAATATGACGAGCTGATGGACAATATAGATACCATAAGAGATTTTACCTATGCCTTCAAATACAGGGTGCGAAAGTTTAATAATTGTTTTGGGATTGAACGAAAGATTAACGATCAAAACAACGGTAACAACAGCTATTATTTCGTGATCGATGACCGATGCAATATGGAACTGATTTACCATTAAAAGCAGGATAACTAACCATGACAGAATTTGTGCTGCGGGATGTTTGACTATTTTGATAAAACGCCCGTGATTATTGTGTACCAGGATGGCTCCAATGGCTCCAATGGACATGCAATCGAAGCGTATTACGTGAATGATAAGATAAGGAAGAGAATAGCCATAAGTGTAATCGATGTAACGACAAATTATTTTCGCGAGAACAAAAACTATCGTAAAAGTGAAAACAATTTTCAGGAGATGTTTTTTTATCCTGATGATCCATGGCCAGAACAGATAGAACTGTTCTTCGACACCAATGGACCAGTAATGACCAAGAAAAGGGAACCCTGTATCGAGTATGAATGGGACGTTAGCCATCAGGAAAACGTAATACGGAAGAGATCCCGGATATTCTCCGAGCCCGTAACACCAGGCAGTAAGTACGCTTAACCCCAAAACCAGGTAATACAATGGCCAGATACGGAGGACGCGTCTGATATAAAATTTTTTAATATCGATCTCCTGTTTTTCTTTTTCACGAAGCAGCAACCAGGTAATTAAAAACCCGCTCAGGGAAAAGAATATGGTAACACCAAAGCCCGCCAGATCAATTGTTCTTAAATTGGTAAGATTATATTTCTCGAACGACATATTAATATGAAATACAACAACACTCATGGCAGCAATGGCACGGAGTCCGTTAAGGCCATTTAGATGAACTTTATGTGTTTGTGAACTCAATCCGACCTCTCTTCTCTCAAAGTAGAAATTTTATTTTGATAAGCCGAAAAGTTTTTTCAGCCGGGTACGAAGGCGAATAAAAGAAACTATTTTTCCCAGGGGACTGAAGTAAAATATTTCCTTTTTATATTTTTTAATTGTAGTGTCAATGGTCTTTGAATATTTATGATCCAGAAACGCGTCGAGATAATTTAGGCGTAAAATGTGATTTTCGTTTACAGCAAGAGCATCCTGCCTGGTAACATTTGAAACTCCCTTGGGATGTCTTCTGTATACGCTCATCTTTCCGGGGATATATTTTACCGGCCCCCATTTTGCAATAATAACGAACAAAACCATGTCGCCGCTTCTTATTTCGGGAATCCACTGAGGGAGGATTAATGCCATGCGCCTGAAAATAAAAGACGAGGTGTGAAACAAGGCAGTATTACCGAGGAGATCTTTTACAGTATAAGTATCATTGGTGTATTCGGGATAAATGAATATTTCTTTTTCATTATCCCAAACTTTTGTATCATGAAAACAAGAACTGAATTCCGGATTATTTTCAAGAAAATTAACCTGGATTTGAAGTTTATCGGGATTGGTCCAGTAATCATCACCGTCAAAATAAGCAATGTACTTTCCTTTAGGAGCATTTAGCAAATCTATCCAGTTCCTCGCCGGACCGATATTTTTTTCCTGCAGAATCAGTTTAATAAGCCCGGGATATTTTCGCTGATATTCATGTAAAATTTCCCGTGTGTTATCAGAAGAGTAATCGTCAGCAATTATTATTTCCCAGGAAAAGGTAATGTTTTGCTCCAATACACTATCAAGTGCCTGCCTGATATATGCCTCATGGTTATAGGTAATAATACAAACTGACAATAGAGGCGTTTCCATTACTTCCCTTTTTCACACATTAGAAAAATGCTACTGCACAGGTCGGGATATTGCTGCCCGAGTTGATAACAGCCTTCAAGATATTCCTTAGAAACAATATCAGTTTGTAATATTCTGTCCCATTGGAAATTTGCCAGGGCTTTAAAAAATATTCCTGAACGGTGCACTACTCTTAGTCCCGCAGCCTTTGCATCTCTTTCCATGGTATCTAATGAGTAGGTTATTCTGTGTCCGTGCTCGGCTTCAGCTTTAGTAACAGCGCTGTTATGGCTTATCAGTCCCATTTTTACAGCAATTTGTCTTGAAGGGGCGTTAGCGTTCGGACAAACGAGGAAAAACCGGCCGGTGTCACTGAGCCATTCATCATTAATTCTTTTTAATACCTTAACCGGATCGTCAATATGTTCAAGTACATGTGTGAGAATAATATTATCGTATTTTTTTGGGAGAGTGACTGTTTCAAAAACACCATTTACGAATTTAACTGTATTGCCAAATTCGTTTTTCGCCTCAGCAATAGCTTCATCTGAAGCTTCAACGCAAGTTACATCAGTGAATTGGGCCAATAGCCTCCTTGTTAAATCGCCTTTAAAGCTTCCAAGTTCAAGAAGGCTGCCTTCTTTGTAAAAGGGTTCGAAGGACCTAAGCATAAAAGGGTGCATAACGTCAACATCAAATCCATAATAGTATTTGCGATCATTGTCTTTAAATTCTTTGTTGTAATCTCTGTTGTTTTGCATAAATAATTCAGATTTAAAAATTAATGTTTTATTTCGATGAGTGGATAAAATTGTACGGCAGGATAACCTGCATTTACAATATGAACTTTGTTGTTTTCGATTGTTATTCTGTTTTCACTTATCCAATGGTAAATCTGATTGATCATTGGAATCTGTAGCCCAAGAATATCTTCGTATGTAGCGAATGATTTGTTATGAAGAATGGCTTGCATGATAACAGGTCCGGTGTCCATTCCGGAATCAATAAAGTGAGCCGTGTTTCCCAAAAGAAATGAGGATGAATTGAGCGCCTGATCTATTGCTTTTACGCCCGGAAACATAGGAAGTATCGCAGGATGAAAATTGATTATCTTGTTATGATACGTGTTAAGTAGTTCGCCCGATAATAATCTACTGCCGAAAGAAAAACAATAGTCAACCTGATGTTCCAGAAATTTTACCAGTAAAACAGACGAAACATATTCGTTTTGTAATTTTCCTTTCAGCTGTTTTTCCTTATAATTAAATTCAATGTAATCTATTTTTTTTTCTTCCAGTATCCTGGCAAGATCGGGATTAGGCCCGTTATCGTTTACAACAACACATGTGTCGGCAATAAGTAACGGGCATTGATCCAATATAAGCAGGAGTCTGGATGCATTTCCAGAAACATAAAAGCCGAATTTTTTATTTTCTCCAGATGACATTTCCTTAATAATATTAGCAAAAATACCAATTTAATTTTCTTCTAATACCGCTGCTCCAAAGCCGTAACGCCCAAAATTATTGCCATTATAAAGCAAATAAATTTTACCATCTACTTTACAGATATGCGGATAACACATCATATCGGAATCCCATTCACCAGCGGTTCCTTCAATGCCGATGATGTCATCATTTCTTGTCCATAACAGCCCATCGGTTGAAGTTGCATAACCAAGTCGGTAAGCATCCTTGCTGTTTTCCCTGAAGCCAATGGCCTGTCTGTAGCAAAATACCATGTGGTATCTATTATTGTGAAAAACAACGCTGGGTAATGCCTGACATTCATCATCATTTAATTTATCATTTATGATTTGCCTGTCAGTTTTTATCCAGTTAATAGCATCAAATGATACAGCATGACCTATTTTATAAACCCGTTCTTTAACATCTTTATTAGGATTTTGGATCCAGCGTACCCCATAAATATACCACATGTGAAACTTATTGTCAATTTTCAGAACAAAAGGATCCCCAACCAAAAAAGGTTCATTAAGAGTAGGAGAAAGTACGGGGCCGTCTCCGATTCTTTTAAAAGTTAACCCGTTATCATTGCTGATAGATAGCCCGATTGATGTTTCAATATCTACACTCACTCTTCTGTTCCACCCTCCAATGAATCCAAGAATTTTTTCTTCTTCTCTTAAAACATTGAACGGAAAAATACCATGTTCATCATAACATCCTAATGCCCCCATAGGAATAATTGTACGGTCCGAAATCTTTTTTATCTGAGAAAATGTTTTGTCAAATTCTACGAATGCAACGTGACTAATGAATTTTCCGCTTGCATCCTTTTCACGCGTTGAAAAGTAAACTCGAACAAAATCATCGAAAGTTAACACCTGTGGCGATTGGGCAAATTCCAGACAGTTATTAGGAAGCTGATGATCCAGAGGGTTAAATATTTTACCAAGTTTTTTCCACTTCATATATGTCAAAGATTATAGTTTTCTAATCTGGCCCAGCCAAAACCAAAGCGTCCCACCTGGTTTCCGAGGTAAAGCATGTGAAGGTTCCCGTCAAGTTCAAAAACATGAGGGTAAGCAATGGATTCATTATCAAAATCCCCATCGGAAGAAACTGATATTCCGGCACAATTATCGTTTCTTGTCCAGTTGATTAAATCATCGGAGTGAGCATATCCTATTTTGTATCCCCTGTTATTGTTTCGGTAATTGGTGCTATGCCTGTAACAAAAGAACATATGATATTTACCGTTCCAGTAAATAACATCAGGGCTGGCCTGCGCTTCGTTTTCCTCTATTCGTGTTTCAATCAGATCTTTTCCCATTTTGGTCCAGTTAATTCCATCGTCGGAAGTAGCCAATCTGATTCTGTAAACGGGTTCGGGAATACCATTATCCAGCACCCATTTTTTTCCTGCAATGTAAAACAGGTACCATTTATTATTGAACCTGCGGATTTTTGGCCCGCTAATAATAAAAGGTTCGTCAGGAGTATATGGAATAACAGGCCCGCCTTTACCTAGTTTTTCAAAGGTTTTACCATCATCATAACTGTGAGCAACACCAATACCAACAGTAAAAGGAACAGAACTCATTCTTGTCCACCCTCCAAAATACGCAACAACTTTTCCGTCATGCCTTAACACGGAAGTTGGATAGGTCCCAAATTCATCAAATGTTCCGGGTAACCCTAAATCAAAAACTGGTTTTTCAGCAAAACGAATAATATTTAAAAAGTTTTTTTTATCAACGTCAACATAAGCTGTGTAACTTACATACTGACCTGTTTTTTCATCTCTTGATGGCCTGCATGCAAAATAAATCCGCAGAAAATCGTCAAAGATAAGTGTAGCCGGAGCCTGTGCAAATTCTTTCAACCAGTCTTTATCGCTAATTTCGGTAGGATTAAATACCCTGCCCATTTTTTCCCATTCAAACATATAAGTGCATTTTAAGTTAAAGTAAAACTGTTTTTCAGTATACCAGTAATAGCATCTTTATCATTAAACATCATCACATCAATAATTGAAAGAAATGGCACGTATTCATTTTCGAATTGAGGATAACGGATGTCGGAGGCCTTTAGAAATTTTAATTCAACACCTCTTTGCGCAAAATCGTTCTTGTTATATAGTTCAACTCCGCCTATAGGATTAATGTAAGTACGAGCGTTCAAAGCTTCACAAAAACCCAATACTTTGTTTTGTGATTTTAATGTATGATCAATATTTACTTCTGAAGAAATAACTAAAGGAGTTTCAATAGAAAGAAATTCTTTTATTCTGATTAAGGAATGAAAAATGAATCCGAAAAGATTTTTATCATTGTGCATCAGGATATTTTCTATCACTGGAAAAGTTTTTTCAAACTGCGGCGCTTTTCTGTAAGATTCTGTAATACGATTCAACATTTTCTTTCGCTCCACCGGCCATTCATCGGATAAGTGACGATCACACACGTTCAGAAAATCGGAGGCTCTTTGTAAGGGTAAAGTAATATAGGCATCCCTGCCGTTAACAAGAATACGGTTCCTGTTTATCCACCCTTTTTTTGTAAATTGAATATTGTCATAAACAACGAAGCGGTCGCATGCATTCATCAGCTGAAAATAACCAATGTAAGGAAGAAAGTATGGCTGCATAATGGCAACTGTCATTTACAAAACTGAGTTAATAATGTTACAAATTCTCTCAAGATCATTTTCTTCAAGCCCTGAATATAAAGGCAGACAAGCTATTGTTTGTGCCACTGATTCTGAAACCGGCATTTTTTGAGTGTTTAGGTACCGTAAGGTATTAAGAGAAGGATAAAAATAACGTCTTGGAAAAATACCAGATTCGTTCAGCTTTTTTATGGCCTCAAGTAATACTGTTTCGCTTTCGAAAATAACCGGAAAATAGCTGTAGTTCCATTCAGTGCCTTCCCTTATTTTTAGAACTTTTAATTTTCCAGGACTCAGATTTTTTAAATAATAATCAATTATTTTTTTTCTGTCGGTAATGATCCGGTTAACATAAGGAAGAACAGTAAGACCCATCGCTGCGTGAAGTTCAGAGGATTTTCCGTTGATACCAGGAGCCAGAAAATCTTCAGGACCATTATGTCCGAAGTTATGGCTATAGAACAGTTTTTCATACAATTCCGAAGAGTTACAAAATAAGGCACCCCCCTCACCGGTTTGAAATAATTTGGTAGCATGAAAACTACAGGTACTTACATCGCCATAATTAAATATGGAAGTGTTATTATAATTTACCCCAAAACAATGGGCGCCATCGTAAATTACTTTTAAATTGTGTTTTTTTGCAATGGTTTCAATAACTTCTACGTTGCAGGGATTTCCGAAAACATGGGTTGCCAGAATAGCAGTTGTTTTTGAAGTAATTGCAGCTTCAATTTTTTTTTCGTCAATCGTCAGATGATCAGGATCAATGTCCACAAAAACCGGTTTACAGTTTTCCCATACAATAGAAGAGGTGGTTGCTACGTAAGAGAACGGAGTAGTAATAACTTCACCATGATTACCAAAAAGTTTTACCGCAATTTGCAAAGGGATAGTACCATTATTAGTGATAATTATATGTTTTACTCTTAAAACATCTTTTATCTTGTCTTCAAGTTCCCTAATAAGTGGGCCGCGGTTTGTGAGCCATTTAAGATCCCATACTTTTTGTAAATGAGTCAGGTATTCCTCGATTGGAGGTAAAAATGTTTTTGTTACCGGTATCATATATTTTCGTTCCTCCAGGTAAATGTGGGTTTTATATAGCCGGGTTCTCTGCCCATCCATGTTCCCATGGGCCTGTCGCCATCAACAACAACAAAACTTATAATGTCTGTTTCCTTATACATCACTTCTGTTTTGTTTTTTACAACAAACAGGGTCAGATAATAACTTCCGGTATTAAAAAAACTTTTGGGGAAAGTACAGATTATTTTATTGGAACCCTTGCGCAGGTTTACATCCTTGTGCCAGAAAGAAAACATCGCCTCTCCTAACTCATTATACAAATGGTAAGTTAAATGATAGAAAGCATAGGAATCGTTTTTAAATTCAATTTGCGTTTCTAATTCAATTTCTTCATTCTCAATTAAAGGTTCTTCAGAGGGTTTGCCCTTACTGTGAAGAGATAATTCCAAAAGCTTAAAATCCGGTTTGTTGTAATCATCATCAAAAGTTTTTTTATTTAAAATGTCCGAAGCTCCCTTCAGGTAATAGCTCACGGCGACCTCGGTTTTGTCAACGAGTTTCACCGTACCTTTTTCGAGAACAACGGCGCTGCTACATAAACTTTTAACAGCGGCCATGTTGTGGCTAACGAACAAAACAGTACGCCCTTCATTTTTACTTACGTCCTCCATTTTGCCGATGCATTTTTTCTGAAATTCAGCATCGCCAACAGCTAATACTTCATCAATAACAAGGATTTCATTCTGAAGAAACGCGGAAACGGCAAAAGCCAGCCTTAACTGCATACCGCTGCTGTAATGTTTCAAAGGCGTGTCTAGAAACTTTTCTACACCTGAAAAATCGACAATGGCCTCAAAGTTTTTTTTGATATCGGAGCGCGTCATTCCTAAAATGGAACCGTTCATGAAAATATTTTCTCTTCCTGTCAATTCAGGATGAAAGCCTGTGCCCACTTCGAGCAGACTGGCCATTCGCCCCCTTGAAATTATTTTTCCTTCGGAAGGAGGCGTAATTTTTGATAGAATTTTTAATAAGGTAGATTTTCCAGCGCCGTTTTTACCAATGATACCTACCGACTGACCCTGTTCTATATTGAAGGTAACATCGCGAAGCGCCCAGAAATCTTCTGACTTGTTTTTTCTTTTAAATAAACCCGACAGTGAATCGCGCAGGCTTACGTAAGATTGTTGTTCGCGGTTGAGCCTGAATTTTTTGGAAACATGTTGTATTTCAAGGATAGGCTTCAAAAAAATAATGTTACAAATTGGGGGCTTTTAATTTTCGTTTTTAAACAAGATCCGCAAAATAAGATTCTGTTTTCCTGAAATAATAAATTCCTATCAAAAGTAAGCAAAAAGACGTACTAATGCTAACTGTCAGGAGAGTAAAATCCATTTGTGAGTTAGTAAAAGAGCTTCTGAATAATTCAATTGGCGCGCTCATTGGATTGAGCAACATCAGGAATTCAAATACTTTGTTGTTGGTTAAATTAATTGGATAGATAACCGGCGTAGCAAACAACAATGCCTGAATGAAAAAAGGCAATATATAGCGGAAATCGCGGTACTTGATATTGGCAGCGGCCAGAAAAAGGCCTAACCCAAAAGTGCTCATGCAGGCAAGAAGAATGCTGAGTGGAACAAAGATAAGCGCCCTCAGATGAAATGAGCAATCATAGTAGTAAAGCACAGGAATAAAAATAACGAAAGCCATAAAAAAATCAATGATTGAAACAAGCACTGAGGAAACAGGAATGATCAATCTTGGAAAATAGATCTTTTTAATGATATTGGAGTTAGTGATCATACTGTTAGCGGAACTCGACAGGCCCGAGGAAAAAATATTCCAGATGATAAACCCACTGAGAGCGAATACAGGATAAGGCATATTCAACTGGTAAGATTGGCCGATAAGGTGCCCGAAACTCAGCGTGAAAAGCGCTGTCATTGCTGCCGGTTGTAAAACGGCCCACAAAACCCCAAGAACAGTTTGTTTGTATTTTACTTTAATGTCTCTCCATGTAAACATGTAAAATAGCTCCCTGAATTGCCAGAGTTCATCGAGTCCGAGACTGAGTTTATTTTTCGGTTTTATTTCGTACTCCATTACTTTTTAGTTTGTTTATTTACAAAATCCTGCAGATCGGCAATACTCGAATTATAGGAAAACAAGTTGTCAATAGTTGTAAAATTATTTTTCTCGGTACAATAAAAATAAAGCATTTTTGCGGCATCCAGTTTTTCCCTGTCATGAATAAACTGGCTCAGTACAAGTTTTACCTGCACTATCGAGTAACATTTTGTGCTATAGATTTTTTTAAGATATTCAAACCGTTCCGTATCATTTGAAAATACCGAGAGAGAATTACAAATACTGTTTATTTCAATTTCTCCTGAGGCAACCAGGCAATTTGCGCCGGTTTTCACTTTCCCTGATTCGGCCGCTTTCAGAAATTCCCCGAGTTCCTTTTTTGATGACTCAAGCTTCATGGTGCTGTCAAGATTTTTTGCAGCCGATCTGTCGGCAATATGAAAATAAACAGTTTTGATCAGTTTTAATTTTTCAATTTCATAGGGAATATGAAGCAGGATCTTGTTTAACTGAGAAACACTCACACAATTATTCTGGCAGGTGTTCTGGGCCACCAGATATTTGTCGTAATCGTTTTGCGCGCGGGAGAGTAACAGGTTCACGTAATTCATATAGATTTCCGGCATTGGCGCGGTACACTCGTTATTATCCGGAATGTTATTGAAATAAGAAGGACGTGAGGCTTTGAGTTCACAATAATGCCCAAGCACATTATCTCTTAATTTATAACTTGTATCTACAACCGGCTTCAATGGTATTAATGGTTCGGGCAGACGAATGATAGAATGCGTTCCGGTAAAAGCGAATATTGTTTTTTTATCCTTTTTCGTAAGGAGATAATTGAATTCCCTGTTCTTGACCTGTTTGCCTTTTTCCAGCAGATACAAAACGCCTTCCGCACTACCGCCGGTATTAAATTCGACCTTGATATTTACAGTATCTTTTGTAATGTCGCTGATAGAAATGTTGGCTTCGGGTTTTTCGTTAAGAGCTGCGCCATTCATGTAAGCAATAAAAACTTCACCCGAAGCGCTGTATAAACGCAGGTTGTTCTGGCTTCTGGTTATTAAAGAAAATGAGAGCAGAATTATGAAGGAAAGAATTCTCACAGCTCTAATTTAATCTTTATTTTGTTTGAAGTAATCATGGATTAACAAAGCCTTACTTTTTCCTACAATTTTCTCCAGATCATCAAGAGAAGCTTCCTTAATGTTTTTAACGCTTTTCAATTCTATGAGTAATTTTTCGGCGGTTTTGTCGCTTATTCCTTTTATTTCACTGAGCTCGGTTTTAAAGGTTTCGCGGCTCCTTTTATTCCTGTGGTGAGTAATTCCAAACCGGTGCGCTTCGTCCCTGATATGCTGAATAACTTTTAATGTTTCGCTGCGTTTATCAAGATATAACGGAAGCGGATCTCCGGGAAAATAAATTTCTTCCAGTCGTTTTGCAATTCCGATAATGGCCACTTTTCCTAAAAGGTCCAGTTTTCTTAAACTCTCCACGGCCGCGCCCAGTTGCCCTTTTCCGCCATCGATCACAATCAGTTGAGGCATGGGAAGATGTTCTTCCAGCACTCTTGAATATCTTCTGAAAATGACTTCCTCCATAGTTTTAAAGTCGTCGGGACCTTCCACCGTTTTTACGTTGAAGTGCCTGTATTCTTTTTTGGCAGGCTTACCGTCAATAAAAACAGGCATAGCGCTAACTGCGTATGAGCCTTGAATGTTACTGTTATCAAAGCCTTCAATTCTCCTTGGTTGTTCTTTCATCCGCAGATCTTTCATCATCTGGTTCAGGATCCGTTCGGTGTGCCTGTCCGGATCAGTTAATGCGATTTGTTTTTCGCGTTCCTGTTTATACGATAAAGCATTTCTGAGGCAAAGATCCATAAGGTGTTTTTTATCGCCGATCTTTGGCACAATGTATTCGCAGCCCGGTAATTCGATATGTGGCGTAAAAGGCACAAGAATATCTTTACTATTGCTGTTAAAGCGGTTCCTGAATTCGAGTATGGCAAAAAGTAATAATTCTTCATCACTCTCATCCATTTTTTTTCTGAGCTCAATGGTCTGAGCATGAATAACTGTACCGCTGTTGATTTTGAAATAATGCACATATGCATTTTTTTCATCGCTGATCATGTTAAACACATCGGTATTTGTTACCGAAGGATGTACAATGGTCGATTTCCCCTGGTAAGCGCTTAAGATATCAATACGTTTTTTGATCTCTTCGGCCAGTTCAAAGTTATAGGATGCGCTGGCTTCCTGCATTTTTTCCTTTAAATCACGCAGGGCAAAACCAAGATCGCCTTTAAGAATCTGACGTATTTCCTTGATGTTTTCATCGTATTCGGTCACCTCTTGTTTATTGGCGCAAGGCGCTTTGCATCTGCCAATATGAAACTCGAGACAGGGTCTGAATTTTTCTTTTCTAATATTTTCTTCGCTAAGATCGTAGCTGCAGGTGCGTAATGGATATAACTGACGAATAAGATCCAGTAAGGTGTGCATAAGTTTTACCGAAGCATAGGGGCCATAATACTCGCTCTTGTCTTTTTCAATGTGGTTCCTGGTGTACATCAGTCGCGGAAACCGCTCTTTTTTGAGTAAGATCCAGGGATACGTTTTGTCATCGCGAAGCGCTACATTATATCGCGGCTTTAAATTCTTGATGAGATTATTTTCGAGAAGCAGCGCATCGAGCTCAGTGTTTACTTTGATCGATTTAATGTCATTCACTTTTTTCACCATTATCCGCAAACGGCCATTGTCGTGCTCCTTGGTGAAATAAGATGTAACACGCTTTCTTAAATTCTTGGCTTTCCCCACGTAAAGCAGATTGTTTTCGATATCGAAATACTGATAAACACCAGGGGTTTCAGGTAAAGATCGGACGAGGGATTGTATGTGTTCGGAAAAGGTGTCTATCACTGTGCAAAGTTATTGTTTTTACCCTCGTTTTAGTTTTTGAACCGTAAATAGGAAGAGAGTCTGAAAATAATTTTCATATTATTGATTATCAATATATTAACTAATATCACTTCACGAAAATAATTCGTATTTTCGAATTCTGTTTTTTAAAAAAACTATGGCAAAATTTAGAAGAGAAGATGCCCTCGATTACCACTCGCAGGGTAGACCGGGAAAAATTGAAGTTATCCCTACAAAACCCTACAGTACACAGCGCGACCTTACTCTCGCATACTCTCCGGGAGTAGCTGAGCCCTGTCTTGAGATAGAAAAGAATCCTGAAGATGCTTATAAATACACGGCCAAAGGAAACCTGGTTGCCGTAATCTCCAATGGTACCGCGGTTCTCGGACTCGGCGACATTGGCGCCCTGGCCTCAAAACCAGTGATGGAAGGAAAAGGATTACTTTTTAAGATCTTCGCTGACCTGGATGTGTTCGATATTGAGATCGACACCAAAGACATTGATGATTTTGTTCGTACCGTAAAAAATATTGCTCCAACATTCGGGGGAATTAATCTTGAAGATATCAAAGCCCCTGAGTGTTTTGAAATTGAGCGTCGCCTCAAAGAAGAACTGGATATTCCTCTTATGCATGATGATCAGCACGGAACTGCTATCATCTCAGCTGCGGGCCTTATCAATGCCGTTGAACTTTCCGGAAAAAAATTATCGGAAATAAAACTTGTGATCAATGGCGCCGGAGCTTCCGCTAACTCATGCGCGAAAATGTACATCGCCGTTGGTGTGAAGAAAGAAAATATAATTATGCTCGATAGTAAAGGTGTTATCCATAAAGGAAGAACCGATCTCGATCAGTATAAATCTTTTTTTGCCACAGATAAAACTAATATTACCACATTGGATCAGGCCATTAAAGGGGCAGATGTGTTCGTTGGCCTTTCAAAAGGAAACATCGTGAACCAGGATATGGTGCGCAGTATGAACAAAAACTGTATCGTATTCGCTCTTGCCAATCCTACACCTGAAATTTCTTTCGAAGATGCCATTGCTGCAAGGCAGGATATCATTATGGCAACAGGTCGCAGTGATCATCCTAACCAGGTGAATAACGTTCTTGGTTTTCCTTTCATTTTTCGTGGGGCCATGGATGTACGTGCTACAACTATCAACGAAGAAATGAAACTGGCGGCAACTAAAGCTATTGCCGAACTCGCAAAAGAACCCGTTCCTGATTATGTAAACCTGGCCTATGGTTCAAAGAACCTGAGCTTTGGTCCTGACTATATTATTCCAAAACCAATCGATAACCGACTGATTTCAGCAGTATCCTCCGCGGTGGCCAAAGCGGCTATTGACAGTGGCGTTGCCAAATACAAGATCAACGATTGGGAAGCTTACAGAACCGAATTGGAAAACCGTCTCGGTAAAGACAATAAGTTAATGCGTAGCCTTGCCAACAAAGCAAAGAGCAATCCTAAACGCGTTGTATTTGCTGAAGCCGATACTTACAAGATCCTTAAAGCCGCGCAGGTAGTGCGTGATGAAGGAATTGCAAAACCAATTCTTCTTGGTAACAAAGAAAAAATTCACCGTATTGCAGAAGAAAACCACATCGATCTTTCAGATATGCCAATTGTGGATCCTATTCTTGAAGATGAAACAAAACTTCATGAATTCGGCGATCTTCTCTGGAGAAAACGTCAACGTCGCGGCCTTACTCAATACGATTCGCGTAAACTCATGCGCGACCGTAATTACTACGGTTCCATGATGGTTGAATACGGATTGGGTGATGCTATGATCAGCGGGCTCACCCGCAAATATGGTCAGCCAATCAAAGCGGCGCTCGAAGTTATCGGGGTTCAGAACGGAGTCAGCAAAGTTGCCGGATTATACCTGATGGTTACCAAACGCGGCCCGTATTTCTTCGCAGATACAACCATGAATACAAATCCAACGGCGCAGGAACTTGCCGATATAGCTGTACTTACTGCTAATACAGTAAAGGCCTATAACATTACGCCGCGCATTGCCATGCTGTCCTATACTAATTTTGGTTCGGCCGAAGGAGAAGTTCCGAATAAAGTAGCTGAAGCTGTCAATATTTTGCACAAGAATTATCCGGGACTCGTGGTGGATGGCGACATTCAGGCCAACTTTGCCACGAATAATACATTGTTAAAAGAACAATTTCCATTCAGCACATTGGTGGACAAAGACGTAAATACATTTATTTTCCCGAACCTTGCATCTGGTAACATTGCCTACAAACTCATGCAGGAACTTGGTGGCGCCGAAGCCATCGGACCTGTATTAATGGGATTGAACAAACCGGTACATGTGTTACAGCTGGGAAGCAGCGTACGTGAAATTGTAAATATGATCATCCTCTCTGTAGTGGATGCACAAAACCGGAAGTAATTTATTAGTAACTGTTAATTTTTTTCATGTCCCTCATAAATTACATCAAAGGTTATATTACTTCCAAAAACCCTGCCCACGTGGTGATTGAAGCCGGTGGCATTGGGTACGGACTTCTTATTTCGCTCAACACTTTTTCTAAACTGGCTGACCAGAAAGAAGCGCAGTTATTTGTGGAAAGCGTGTATGTACGTGATGATAATCCCAGATTTTATGGCTTTTACGATGAGGAGGAGCGTGAGCTTTTCCGTAAACTTATTTCTGTAAGTGGTGTTGGCGGCGCAAGCGCTTTGCTAATGTTATCGAGTTTGAGCGCTGTAGAAATCGCTGGAGCTATCAATACGGCCAACGTCACTATGCTGAAAAGCATTAAAGGAATTGGCGATAAAACTGCCCAGAGAATCGTGGTTGACCTGAAAGGAAAAATG
The DNA here is from genome assembly GCA_021323535.1 of Bacteroidota bacterium. Lineage (GTDB taxonomy): Bacteria > Bacteroidota > Bacteroidia > B-17B0 > Aurantibacillaceae > Aurantibacillus. The sequence goes on along the minus strand of JAJONO010000028.1, from coordinate 66,120 downwards.
GGTAAACACGAGGGGGGAATTGCCCAGATTTTAACAACTTCGTACAATAAAAATAAAGACGAGGCGTTATTGGCATTGGTCACTCTCGGCTTCCCGAAACCTGCGGCAGAAAAGGCTCTCGAAAAAGCCATCAAGCAACAGGGAATAAGTACCGAGAATGTAGAATTATTAATTAAAGCAGCGTTAAAGAATTTTTAGTGAGAGCAAGCGGACTTATAAATTTTGTTGTGATTAGCGGAGCCACTGCCTGTTTAATGGGCGTCGTAACAAAGTCAGGGATGGAGGATTCTAACGACCATGATTTTATTTCGGTATCATCTCCGGTTCAGAAACATATTATGCCGGTAGATAGTCCAATAACAGATCCTGAACTGCCTTACGAATTCAAAGATAATAATGGTAAACCCCCTATATACGATCCAAAATCAAAACTATACCTTGAAAACCCTTCGAATGTTAAAACCGATGTAAACTACAATCCTCAGACTGGAACTTACGACGTAAAACAAAAAGTAGGCGACATGGATTACCGTCCTGAAACCTATATGACCCAGAAGGAATACCAGGATTATCAGTTTAAAAAATCCATGCGCGATTATTGGCGCTCGCGTGTTGCGGCCGACGAACTTAATGAAAAGCCCCGCAAGAGTATGGTGCCTAAGCTGCAGGTAAACAGCGAACTGTTCGACAGGATCTTTGGTGGTAACACCGTTGATATTAAACCTACAGGAACAGCCGAATTGATTTTTGGTTTGAACAGAAATAAAAACTTCAATCCCGCTATTCCGCAAAAACAACAGAAGATCACCAACTTTGATTTTAACATGAGGATACAATTGAACCTCATTGGTAAGATCGGAGATAAATTAAAAGTAACCACTAACTATAATACCGAAGCTTCTTTTGATTGGGAAAACCAGGTGAAACTCGATTACACCGGTTATGAAGATGAGATCATTAAAAAAATTGAAGCGGGTAACGTTTCATTGCCGCTACAAAGTTCACTCATCAGCGGTAGCCAGACCTTATTCGGATTTAAAACACAATTGCAGTTCGGTCGGTTAATGATGACCACTGTATTCTCACAACAAAAAGGAAAGAAGCAGGAGGTAACTGTTCAGGGTGGGGCGCAAACCCAGGCATTCAACGTTAGTGCCGATAATTACGAAGCCAATAAACATTATTTCCTTGCACATTATTTCCGCGATAATTATGACAGCTGGATGTCGAGCTTACCGGTTATCAATACACCAATCGTTATCAATAAAGTGGAAGTGTATGTTCTGAACGTGAACGGTTCTGCCGAGCAAACACGTAACATCGTAGCATTTGAAGATTTGGGGGAAGATTCGGCGCACGTTTGGCCTGGATTAAAATTCGGAACAGCCCTGTTAAGTAATAACAACTACGCTATTAAAGACAGCGCAGGCGTTTTTCCGCGTAACGGCGCGAATAACCTTTATGATCTAATGGTTAACCCTACTTATGGATTACTTTCTTCACGTTCTTTCACTGCGGCTTCGGCTTATCTTGCAAGCGCCATTACTGTAACCAACTCAAACAACTCGGGCGGCAATTACATGGATCCTTCCCGCGATTACAACGTTATTCAGAATGCGAGAAAATTAAATCCTACAGAGTATTTCTTCAATCCGCGTACAGGTTTTATTTCCCTGAACCAGCAGATCAGCAATGAACAGGCTGTTGCAGTTTCGTACCAGTATACTTACGGTGGAAAAACCTACCAGGTAGGTGAGTTCAGCGACCAGATCCCCGACAATACAAAACTCCTCGTCTGTAAATTATTAAAAACAGTTTCGGTAAGCGTGAAACATCCTATGTGGGACCTCATGATGAAAAACGTTTACTCGATCGGAGCGTATAATATCAACCCGCAGGATTTTAACCTGAATGTTTTCTATAATAATATCGAAACAGGTGTCGACGTTCCCTATCTTCCATTTGGCGCGGTAAACGGACAACAGCTCATTCGCGTTCTTAACTGCGATAATCTTAGTGTGAACGGTGATAAGGTTTACGATGGTGTTTTTGATTTCTTAAAAGATTATACAATTCTTCCGCAAAACGGACGTATTTATTTACCAACCGTTGAACCATTCGGCAGAAGTTTAGCAGCTAAATTCAGCCCTTCCGATTTCCCTGAAGCAAATAAATATATTTTCACGGAGCTTTATGACTCAACAAAAACAGCCGCCTCATTTATATCTGATAAAAATAAATACAGGATCAAAGGAACATACAAATCCGCTTCGGGCTCAGAGATCGCGCTTAACGCGTTAAACATTCCGCAAGGCGCCGTTATGGTAACTGCAAATGGAATGGCGCTTACCGAGAATACTGATTATACGGTTGATTATACATTGGGCCGCGTCAAAATTATCAACGAAGGAATTCTTAACTCCGGGGCACAAATTAAAGTTTCTCTCGAAAGTAACTCTCTCTTTAACGTACAACAAAGAAGTTTGTGGGGAACCCGTTTTGATTATAACGCAGGAAGGAATTTAAAACTTGGCGGAACCTTCCTTCGCTTTAATGAAAGACCTGTAACGCAAAAAGTGGGACTTGGTGATGAGCCGGTTCAGAACATTGTTGCAGGATTGGATTTCAATTACAAAACCGAAGCGCCTTTCTTAACGCGCCTACTTGATAAATTACCATTTTACAGCACCAAAGAAATGAGTACGATCAATTTCCGTGGTGAAGGAGCGAAATTATTTCCGGGCAACGCGAAAGCTATTGGAAAAAGCGGAAACTCATACATCGATGAATTCGAAGGATCTATTTCTCTTATTGACGTAAGAAGTCCAAACGCATGGTTCCTCGCCAGTATTCCACAAGGCTTACCAAGCATGTTCCCTGAGGCATCAACTACCAATTCAACTAAAACGGGTAAAAACCGCGCGCGTTTCAACTGGTATAGCATCGATCCAATGTTTACCCGTTCGCAGAGCGGAACAACTCCGGGATATTACAACAATACTATTTTCTCAAACAACATGTGGCGCCAGGTTTTTGAAACGGAACTTTTCCCAAGTAAAACACCACCTAACGGTCAGCAGGTTGTTCTTCCGGTACTCGATCTAGGATTTTACCCATCAGAACGCGGCCCTTATAACTATGATGTAAATTCAGACCCTGGTATTTCTGCGGGTATTGAACCTGATGGACGACTGAAAAATCCTGCCAGTCGCTGGGGTGGTATCATGCGCCGACTTGAGACCAACGATTTTCAGGCAGCTAACATCGAATACATCCAGTTCTGGTTAATGGATCCTTTCAACGAAGATTACGACGTTGCAACGCATCCTGATTTTGATAAAACAAAATTACCTGCCGGAGATCTTTACATCAACCTGGGTAATGCTTCCGAAGACATTGTGAAAGATGGCAGGATGATGTATGAAAATGGTCTCCAGGGGCAATCGAATTTTTCTAACACTTTGCCTGTTGACTCTAATGACGTTGGAAATTTCCCGATCATTCCAGCTACAGTAAATGCTTTCTCACAGGATAATAACGACCGCCCTTTCCAGGATGTAGGTTATGATGGGTTAAGTGACGCTGCTGAAAAATGGAGATTCAGAGCAGCTGTTGCTGACATGGAAGCTTCAGGTGCTTCGCAGGCTGCTAAAGACGCTTTCAGAAATGACCCTTCAACAGATAATTATAATTTCTTCAGAGATGATGATTACGATGCCAGTGAAGCAAAAACACTTGAACGTTATTCGAAATACAATAACGTAGAAGGTAATACGCCAACGGAAGATCAGTATTCGGGGGCAAATCCGAACGGAGGAAATTATAACACCAGTTCGCCGAATACGCTTCCTAACATTGAAGATGTTAACCGCGATAACACATTAAGTGAAACAGAAAACTATTACCAGTACCATATCAAAGTATCGCCACAGGATCTTAATCCGAATTCGGTGGGAACAAACTTTATTGTGGATGCCTTTGACGGAACTGCCGATTTTGGAGGCATTAATAAAACTGTAAAATGGTACCAGTTTAAAATTCCTATCACTCAGTTTGAGCAGGTTGTTGGAGGTATTGAAGGATTTAACTCGATCCGTTTCATGCGTGTGTACATGAAAGGTTTCGATCGCCCGGTGTTATTACGTATGGCGCGTTTCGAATTAGTGAGAAGCGACTGGAGACGCTACGCCTTTGATCTTAAATCAACCGGCGAATATATTGCCAATGATGATAACACTACGTCGTTCGACGTTTCGGCTGTGAGTTTACAGGAAAACGGAACAAAAACCCCGGTTAACTATGTACTTCCTCCTGAGATCCAGCAACAGCAAAACGTTCAAACCACCAACCTTGTATTACAGAACGAGCAGGCGCTTCAGATGCGCGTGTGTAATCTGAAAGACGGTGACAGCCGCGCTATTTTCAGAAACATGTCCGACCTCGATACACGTATGTACAACAACATTAAGATGAATGTTCACGCTGAGAAACTTAACAACATTCCTCTCAATGATGGCGACCTTACTTTATTCTTCCGTGTAGGAACAGATTACAACAACAACTTTTACGAATATGAAGTACCGCTTAAATTAACGCCAAAAGGAGTTTACGATCCAAACAGCGAAGACGCGAGATACCAGGTGTGGCCGGCGGAGAACGAAGTCAATTTCAAATTCAGCGACATTACTATTTTAAGGAATGCGCGTAACGAAGATCCTGCATATGGTTATTTCAGTAACCTTAACCAGTATACAAAACCATTTACTAAAGATTTTGGCGGATATAAAATTACTGTTGTTGGAAATCCGAACCTGGGTATGATCAAGAGTATCATGGTGGGTGTACGTAATACCAAGGGAACAGATAACATTGCGCATTGTGTTGAAGTATGGATCAACGAATTACGCCTTACAGAATTCAATAATAAAGGTGGTTGGGCAACAACGGGCCAGGTGCAGGCAAAACTGGCCGACCTTGGTGTAGTATCACTTGCAGGAACTTACAGCACGCCTTTCTGGGGAAGTGTTGAGAAGAAAATCAATGAGCGACAAAAAGAAACCAACTTTGTATGGGATCTTAGCACAAGTGTAAACGCCGGCAAATTTTTCCCTGCAAGTTGGAAAATAAGCCTTCCTATTTTCTACAATTACGGCCAGACAATCATTACTCCGCTTTTTAATCCTATTGATCCGGATGTGAGGATGGAGGACTTTAACAACAACGAAAATATTCCTGTAGATAAAAAAGAAGACATTAAAAAGAAAGCGCTTGACTTTACAGAACGGAAAGGCTTCAATTTAACCAATGTAAGGATCGATGGCTTTAAACGAAAAGACGCGAAACCATTCCCTTGGGATCTTAAGAATTTCTCGGTGACATATGCCTACACCGAAATGTTTAAGCGTAATGTTAATATTGAGTCGAATACAATAAGACAATACCGCGGAAATATTCAATACGCCTATACAATTCCAACGCCGTTTACAATTCGTCCTTTCAGCAAAGTAAAATTCCTTCAGAACAAATGGTTTGCATTGATCAAGGACTTTAATCTTCAGCTTTTACCAAATAGTTTCGGGGCTTCGATGGATGTTAACCGTAATTTCGCGGCGCTTAAAAACCGTGACATTACCGGGATTTATGCAGGAGCCAGCGATTTCGAGAATCCGGTTCTGTTCAACAAAACATTTGTTGTTACAAGAAATTATAACTTAAGATGGGATCTTAGTAAATCGGTGAAATTTGATTATACCGCAAGCAATGATGGACGTATCATTGAACCGCTCGGAGAAGTTGGTCCTAAACAGAAAGAAAACCGTGATTCGATTCTGAACACTTTTCTCTATGGTAAAAAAGCAAATAACCAGAACGATTTCGGAAGATTTGGAGAGAATATTGGTTACAGGCAACAAATGAACCTGAATGTTACTGTGCCTATCAACAAAATTCCTATTCTTGATTTTGCAACCTTAACATATCGCTACGGTGGAACTTATACATGGTCGCGTCGTCCGTTTGCCGCTAACGACAGCATTGGTAATACTATTCAGAATACAAATACGCATAATTATACAGGGAACTTTAATATGATACAACTGTATAATAAGATTCCATACTTCAAAAAACTAAATACAAATCAGAAAAGCAGCTCTAAAAATCCTGGCTCGTCAACCATAAAAGGACAAACAACAAAAGGCGGAACTAACAAAGCGTTAACGGATAGCACTAATCCGAAAAAAGACGAAAACTTTAAAGATGTTCTTGAATTTCTTGCAAGAGGAATCATGATGATAAAAAATGTTTCGGTGACATACGCTTTAACTGGCGGGCAAGCGCTTCCTAATTTCTTACCAAGCTCGCAGTATGCCGGTATGGATTCGCGATACAACTATGCGCCTGGCTTCCTCTTTACAACAGGATGGTACGATGAGCGTTTACGTGAACGAAGCGCAGAGAACAACTGGCTCTCAAAATGGCCGCAGCAAACCACGCCGTATACGTCCACTACAAGTAAAGATTTCTCCTATCGTTCAAGTATAGAGCCTCATGGAAGTCTGAAAATAGAACTCAACGGTATGTACAAGTTGTCGAAGAGCCTGAGCGAATACCTCATTTACGACACAGTCAAAAAAGATTTTGATTTCCATGTCAGCAGGGCCGAAAGCGGAACTTTCAACATTTCAACATTTACCTTTTTCAAATCATTCACAGATGGAAATGATGACTCTAAGTCTAAACTGTTTGAAGAATTCCTGGCAGAAAGAAGAACAGTTGCTAACGAACTGGGTGCTGCCAACCCTTTATCGCAGGGCGCTTTAAGTTACCAGCAGGGAACAACTACTGTAAGTTATATTGATGGGTACGACGATAATCAGCAGGACGTGCTTTTCGCTGCTTTCCACAACACTTACACCGGAAGAAAAATTAAAGGATACAAAACGCACGATCCTTTCCCAACTATTCCTCTTCCTAACTGGACAATCAGCTGGGATGGTTTAGGAAAAATACCACTGCTTAAGAAAACATTCAGAAGCATTACTATCCGACATGGTTACAGAAGTAATATGGCCGTTTCAGGTTTTGCTAACAACTTATTATTCAATGCTGATGGAACGACACAAAACGTGAGAGTACCGGTAACAGTTGCAAGTAATAGTTTTGCATTGACTCCGAACTTTATCCCTTATTACAGCATGAACGCTATTACAATAACTGAAGCATTTGCACCACTGGTGAAATTCGACTTCCAGTTTATGAAACAAGGCTGGTCGGCCAACGTTGAAACCAAGCGCGATAAAACAACGAGTCTGAATATTACAGGTCCGCAGATCATTGAAACAAAAGGACAGGAATACATTTTAGGGTTAGGTTATATGTATCCTAAGCTTCGTTTCAAAAAAGTACAGATCCAGGGCAAACCACTTGAAAGTAATCTTACCATTAAGGTAGATGTAAGCTACCGTCAGAATATATCGGTGATCAGAAGGATCTCTGATGGAATCAGTATTCCAACAGGTGGAACGGATATTATCACGTTGAGGTCGTCGGCCGATTATGCTTTAACGCAAAATATAAACCTGCGTCTCTTCTACGATTGGATAAGAACCAAACCTAAAACTTCGGCTTCGTTCCCAACATCAAATGCTACCGGAGGATTTAGCTTAAGAATTAACTTCCAATAAACAACTCTCTTTTTATAAGCCACAGATTTCATGGATTTTCGCGGATCGCTGTAAGCAGGATATCCATTCATTTATCTGCATGAATCTGTGAAATCTGCGGCTTAAAAAGTCGGGGATTTCCCAAATATTTTCATTAAAAAATGTTTGGTAATTCAAACAAACAACTACATTTGTAGCACAAAAAAATAATACTATGAATTTTCCTGCAGACTTAAAATATACGAAAGATCATGAATGGGTAAAAATTACCGGCGATGAAGCTTTGGTAGGAATTACAGATTTTGCACAACACGAATTAGGGGATATTGTTTACGTTGATGTAAATACAATTGGAGAAACGGTTGACAAAGAAGCTGTATTCGGAACTGTTGAAGCTGTTAAAACGGTAAGCGATCTTTTTATGCCGTTGAGCGGAGAGGTTCTTGAAGTAAACAAAGACATTGATTCGGCTCCTGAGAGTGTTAACTCTGATCCTTATGGAAAAGGCTGGCTGATCAAAATCAAATTGTCAAATCCTTCAGAAGTAAGCGAATTATTAAACGCCGACGATTATAAAAAATTAATCGGAGCTTAAAAGTTTCAGAATATTAACTGAACCCTTTCTGAACAGGAAAGGGTTTTTTATTTTATATGTGGAAGTTTCTTTATAAGAACTGCGAATGGCTTTCTGTCGTATGGGCAATGATCATACTTGGGCTTTGTTCAACGCCCGGACAATATGTACCGTCCATTTCATGGCTGGAGATACTCAGTTTTGATAAATGGGTTCACGCCTCCATATTTTTTATTCTGAGTATGTTCCTTCTCTCAATTGCTATAAAGAAAAACTTAAACAATCTTGTTGTAGGAATTTGTTTTTTCCTGAGTGTTGTATATGGCGGCGCGCTTGAAATCATGCAGGCTTATTTTTTCAGTAACAGAAGCGCCGACTGGCAGGATTTTATAGCCAACTCATTTGGCTGCGTTGTTGCTTTAGCCTTGTTTGGAAAATTGAAGAGAAAATTTCAGAATCTTGATATTTAGTTTCACGCAGATTTCACAAATTACACAGATTGATCGGATACGTTACTAGCCAAACCTTAAAAACAGATCTGCGAAATCAGCGTCATCTGCGTGTGTGATATTGAAAGTGAAAGTTTTTATTTCTCTTTACGAAACGCAATTCTGAGAATAGGAACAGCGGTAATAATAATCAACGCGATAAAAATATATCCCATGTGATCTGTAATTCCAGGAAAAGCCTGAACCAGGAAATAACCGATACTGGTTAAGCTTATGATCCATGCCACGGCGCCAATCAGATTAAATAACATGAACCTGGCAAAATCAATTTTAATGGCTCCTGCAAGAACGGGAGCGAAGGTTCGTATTACCGGCAGAAATCTGGCGATGATCAACGTGAGGTTTCCGCCATATTTGTTATAATATTTACGGGTTACTTCAAGGTGTCTTTGTTTGAAGAAAAAACTGTCCTTACGACTATATAATTTTTCTCCGGCCGACTTTCCAAACCAATATCCGAACGTGTTTCCGAGAACAGCGGCAATAATCATGAGAGGGACAAGAACGTAAAAATCAACCTTCAGTAATTCCGGTTTTGCTTTACAGAGAATTCCTGCAAGAAGGATAAGATTGTCGCCGGGGAGAAAAAAACCTATGAGTAAACCGGTTTCGGCAAAAATAACAAAGAGCAGCAACCACAAACCTCCATAGTTGATGATACTTTCGGGGTTCATAAGCTGTTTCAGAAAATCCCACATATATTAGCTTTTGCTCTTGTATTGTTTCAGAATGACCCATTCATGAAAAACCAGTTTGTTATTGTTTTTAACATCCAGGCTGTTCAGGGAAACGATGGGGTCACCCTGTTCGGTATAGCTTATTCCTATTGTTTTTGGCCGCACCAAATAATGTCTAAAGTTAACTTTCGAATTATCTAAATACAACTTTAAAATATAGATTGATGATTCGTTAACAGATATTTTCTGCTCAATGATACCATCGGAGTTTCCTGTTAAATGTGTTTTATTAGAATTGAGAGGAACTACTCTAATATCTTCCTGGTACATAAGGGCCAATCGCGCCTCGTTATGTGATTCGCCCTTCACAGTTAAAATGCCAAAGAATAAATTAAAGTCGTCACGGTCGGGCTGCTTCTTGTAATGAAACGGAAATTCAATTTTCACTTTTCTTTTCACTAAAGGAATAATGTTAAACCTGCTCAACCTTACTATCAGTACGTATAAGATGGTAGATTTCCAGAACATGAGCGTGAGGTAAACCGATAAGGCCGTATCAGTTCCTTTGAACGAAGCTGTAACAACGAGTATGAGCAAAAGAACGGGAATATAGAACCACACAAGATGTTTACGCACTTTTTCCTGGTCAATTATTTTTTTTGGCGAATAAAACGGAGAGTGATTGATGTTGTTGTTAAGAATTGTAACGAAAGCGCTGATGAGAAGAAAGAAAAATAAAATATTAAGGAACACCCCAAGAATTGCCAATTCAAAACCAAGAAGAAAGTCATATATCCCATGAGCAAGAGCCGCGAGAAAAACATATTTAAAAACATGGAGTACATTCTGGCGATGGTATTTGTATTCTATTAATCCGTAAATGAAAAGCGCCGAAAAGAACATGTGCCCTGGCACTGAGAGGATCGACCTTCCTAATAAAACATATTCGCCGTACCCGAGCGCGTATTCGATATTTTCTCCGAAGGCAAAACCAAGGGCTGATATACATATGTAACGCACATAATCGAGCGGTTCGTTTACGGCTTTTTGAAATATAAAAAGAATAATGATGAGTGGAATACACTTGATGACCTCTTCAAGTAATCCTACTCCCAACGTGTAATATAAAAAACTATACAACGGATTTTCGCTGTCTGAAATCCCCAATGGAGTGAAAACATAATCGTGAATAGGATAAATGATAAACGGAATAATTGTGCCAAGAATGAATGTAACAACAATATGAAGTGTTTTTTCCTGCTCGAAGAGATCAATGATCTTGAAATAATAGATCCATGTAAAGGAAATAAGAAAGCTGATGAGTATGATGAAAAATAATTCCAAATGAATGCCTGAGTTAATGCTACGAATGGAAGATGTAAAATGTAAAATGGATAATGGAGTGAAAGTTTACATTTTCCATGGTCCTGCCAACGTCAAATGATGTATTTAGCTTTTGAAATCCTGAAGTGAGTCGTTCGGTAACAGGAGTGATTCTTTTTTGCTGATAGAAGCTTTAATGTCGTCGAGTCCTCCTTTAGGAATGGAGTTAATGAGCTTCTTCGTATATTCTGTTTTGGGATGATTATATATTTCATCGGCATCTCCCATTTCTTCGATCTTTCCTCTTTGCATTACCACCATTCTATCGCTCATGAATTTTACAACGCTGAGGTCGTGGCTGATAAAAATATACGTGAATTTAAATTCTTTTTTAAGATCGTTCAATAAATTGAGAACCTGCGCCTGAACACTCACATCGAGCGCACTTACGCTTTCATCACAGATAATAAACTGGGGATTAAGAGCGAGCGCTCTCGCAATACAGATCCTCTGGCGTTGTCCGCCGCTGAACTCGTGAGGGTAACGGTTAAAATGTTTTTCTTCGAGACCAACTTTTTTGAGAAGGTCGTACACTTTCTCAATTCTTTCCTTATTATTCTTATGAATATTGTGAACCTTCATAGGTTCTATAATAGCATTGCCAATAGTAAGACGTGGGTTTAATGACGAATACGGATCCTGGAAAATGATCTGCATGTTTTTGCGGATCTCTCTGAAATCACCTTCTTTCATTCGCAGAAGCTCCTGTCGCTTGAAAAATATTTTGCCTTCGTGCGCCTCGCTTAATTTCAGAATAGAACGTCCCAATGTTGTTTTTCCACAACCACTTTCTCCTACAAGTCCGAGCGTTTCGCCTTCGTAAACATCAAAGCTCACGTCGTCAACCGCTTTTGTGTAAGACAATACTTTTCCGAAAATACTTTTCTCGGCAGGGAACCAGGTTTTTAAATTCTGTATCTCAAGAATTTTATCGCGTTTATATAATTCTTCGTGCTGTTGTTTTCTTTCTTCTATTGTGATCGACAGACTTTTAACAGCGCTGGAAACATCTTTATTCAGTTCAACAATTTCACCATCATCACCACGACGCATAAAATCGCTTACTACAGGAAGACGTACAAGACGTTTATCGAGAGGAGGGCGACAGGCCAAAAGACTACGTGTATAAGGATGTTGTGGGTTTGAGAAAATTTCGAGAACCGGTCCCTGCTCCACAATTTTTCCTTTATACATTACTACTACCTTATCGGCGAGTTCTGCAATTACTCCTAAATCGTGAGTAATAAAAAGAATTCCCATGTTGTGCTGCTGCTGCAGTTTCTGCATGAGATCAAGAATGGTTTTTTGAACGGTAACGTCAAGCGCGGTTGTTGGTTCGTCAGCAATAAGAATATTAGGGTCACAACTCATAGCCATGGCTATCATCACGCGCTGCTTTTGTCCGCCTGATAACTGATGCGGATAACGGTCGAGCATAAGCTCAGGGGTTGGAAGCTGTACTTCTCTGAATAACTGTAAGGTTCTTTCACGAGCCTCTTTGTAAGAAACTTTACGGTGAAGTAAAATGCTTTCCATAACCTGTTGTCCGCATTTAATAACCGGATTCAACGAAGTCATTGGTTCCTGGAAGATCATGGCAATTTCATTACCACGGTAATGACGCATTTCGTCTTTCTTTGTTTTTACAAGATCAACTGTTTTTCCGTCTTTGGTATGATAAATAATTTCTCCGTGAGTAATTTTTCCGGGAGGATTAGGGATCAGTTGCATGATGGAAAGTGAGGTAACAGATTTACCTGAACCGCTTTCTCCAACAATTCCAATGGTTTCACCTTTATGAAGAGTAAAGGAAATGTCGTTAACAGCCTTGATGTACTCTTCTTCGGTTTTGAACTGAGTGACCAGGTTTTTAACTTCTAATAAAGGACGCTTTTCCATAACGGGGAAATACTTGCAAGACAATAAAATACGGCATTTTTTTTGGATTTTAAAAGGGACAATTCGATGAAAATGAGCATAAACCGGACAAAATCAAGGCAAAATCCTCAGTTTTTTGAAAATGTCCCCAACTTTTTGGTGTTTGATACGTTATGGTTGACAGGATGGAAACCATTTTGTAATTTTAATAGAAGAAACATGAAAAATTATCTGGTAATAATTCTCGTTTTAAGTGCCTGTTTTTTAAAAGCGCAAAAAAACAATAAGGTGTTTTTTGAAGGCGGGGTCGTGATCAATAAGCCTATTCAGGAGCCGATAAAATATAAAATGAATCAGCCAATTAATATTTATGGGGGCTTTGCTGCCAATACATGTTATGGCCATTATTTTAAAGCCGGAATGGATTTTAAATTGCTTAAATATAAAGCGTTCAGCCTGGAACTTCCTGTTGGGATCTCATATAAAAGTGTGAATTCAAAAACCTGGAGCGGGGGAATGCAGGGGTGTGACGGGCCGCCATCTCCACTACCTTTTTTCTATAATGTTACAACATGGCAAAACGTTAAATCAGCAGACGTTTCATTCGGAATTCAACCAAAGTTTGATGTTAAAAGATTTAGTATTGGCGGGAATTTTATGCTGAGTACGTTTGTGAATCTTAGAACGCAAAGCCGTTATCACGAAGAGCGTATGGATTTTGGATTCGGAACTAAATCATCAGCCAAAGATATTAACATGAATGTTGCCTGCAGCTATGGTTTTGAAAGTTTGTATTCTGTAAATAGCAGATTTTCTTTAGGGCCCAAATGTGATTTCTTCTATGCAAGGTTTTATAAAAGACCCGATTATATATTGCAGGACAGAATGGGTGCAGGCAGAGCAGTTTGGTTTACTCCTGGAATTAAAATGTCGTACAGTTTAAGCAATAAGGCTAAGTAAGTTTAAACAGAATATATTTAATATCCTCACCCTTACCAGTAAACAGTTTTTCGTAATAAGTTTTTATTGACGTAAGTTCTTTTCTGTCGGCAGGACAATTTTTATACAGATCGTTTGTGTGCCAGATCAGGGGAAGCTTATTTTCTTTTATGGTTTCCAGCGTGTATTCGTAAAGGCCCGTATTGTCTGTCTTCAAATGAACAATTCCATCCTTCTTCAGAAATTTTTTATAACGTTCAAGAAACATAGGATGCGTAAGTCGTTTTCTTGCTCTTGTTTTTTGTGGTTGCGGATCAGGAAACGTGATCCAGATCTCGTCAACTTCATTTTCACCAAAACAATGCTCAATAAAATCAATACGTGTTCTTATGAAAGCAACGTTGTTTAATTTATTATCAACGGCATGTTTAGCGCCGGTCCAGATACGGTTACCTTTTACATCAACGCCAATGTAATTTTTGTCCTTGTTATTTTCCACACCCTAATTCTACAACAACAGGATTTTCATTTTTGAAAAAATCACTGCGCCATTTTCCTTTTAATGGAAGGCCGGCTACAATGTTCTCAAAATGCAGAGGGAAACAATTTCCAAAAGTTTCGAGTTCGGCAAATTTTTCGAGTTTACTTGGCATACACTGTGTTTAATTATCACCACAAAATTTTCTACCGCAGAGAAACAGAGAACACAGAGAGTTTGTATAAAACAGCGAAATCGTTTACGCTTCCGAAATCTGTTCCGTCTATCACCGCATTTTTTCCTTTTACTGTTCCAATCAATTCAAAATGAACACCTGATTTTTTCAGATCAGCTTCAAATGCATCTTTGTTAGAAGAAGCAACGCTGATCACAGCGCGACTCTGAGCTTCACCGAATAAATAAGCATCTTTTCTGAATGAAGAATTTGTTTTTATTTCAAATCCTGCATTGCCATGTAAAGCGCTTTCGAAAAGAGTGAGGAATAAACCGCCGTCGCTTACATCATGCGCGCTTTTCACTAATCCTTTTTGAATAGCTGAAGTAATCCCTTTTTGTAAAGTATGTTCTTCATCAAGATTAAAATAAGGAGCCGGTGTGTTTTTTACTTTGTGAAATGAGTAAACATATTCTGAAGAACTGATATCGTTCTGAGATTTTCCGAGTAAATAAACCAGGTCGCCTTCGTTTTTGAAATCTAAAGTGGTTTGATGTTTTTTATCTTCCACAATTCCGATCATACCAATTGTTGGAGTAGGGAACACAGGCCCTTCATAGCTTGATTGATTATAGAAACTTACATTTCCACCGGTAACAGGAGTTTGTAATTTTAAACAAGCTGCTCCCATTCCTTTAATGGAACCAACAAATTGCCAGTATACTTCAGGATTGTATGGGTTCCCGAAATTGAGGCAGTTGGTCACCGCGCTTGGTAAACCTCCGCTGCACACAATGTTTCTTGCAGCTTCGCAAACTGCAATGGCGCATCCTGTTTCGGGATCAGCGTTCACGTAACGGCTATTGCAATCAACGCTCATTGCTAACGCTTTTTTACTGCCCTTAATATTTACGATCGCAGCATCGCTTGGCTTGTTGGTGCTCATGTTTATAGTTCCCACCATGCTATCGTATTGATTGTATACCCAACGTTTGCTTGCAAGATTTGGATGTGACGCAAGATGTATCATTACCGCTTTTAAATCTTTTGGTTCCTGGATAGAAGTAATGTTGAATTTTTTAGATTCTGCAAAAGAAGCAGGCTCCTTGTATTCTCTTTTGTAAACCGGCGCATCACCACCAAGCACCAATGATCCTGCAGGAACATCGGCAACAAGTTCGCCGTGGAAATAATATTTTAAACGATCACCTTTGGTAACTGTAGCGATCTGAACGCAGTTAAGGTCCCACTTATCAAAGATCTTTTTCACTTCGTCTTCTCTTCCTTTTTTTACAACAACAAGCATGCGTTCCTGCGATTCGCTGAGAAGTATTTCGAAAGGATGCATTCCAGCCTGGCGTGTTGGCACTTTGTCGAGCCACACTTCCATACCGTGTTCTCCTTTAGCGCTCATTTCGCTTGTGCTGCAGGTAATTCCGGCCGCGCCCATATCCTGCATACCAACTACGGCGCCGGTTTGAATAATTTCGAGAGTAGCTTCGAGCAATAATTTTTCCTGGAATGGATCGCCCACCTGAACGGCAGGTAAATCTTTCGACGATTCCTCTGTTATATCTTTACTTGCAAAGGCCGCGCCTGCGATTCCGTCTTTTCCGGTAGAAGATCCTACAATGAAAACCGGATTTCCTTCGCCATAAGAAGTAGCGCTGATGGTTTCTCCTTTTTTCACAATACCAACGCTCATGGCATTCACGAGCGGATTTACGTTGAATGAATCATCGAAGAAAACTTCTCCGCCAACAGTAGGGATTCCGAACGCGTTTCCGTAATCACCAATTCCTTTTACAACACCCTTGATGAGCCACTTTGTTTTATCAGAATTAATATCTCCAAAACGTAATGAATTCATTTGTGCAATAGGACGGGCGCCCATTGTGAAAATATCGCGGTTAATTCCACCCACACCTGTAGCAGCTCCCTGATAAGGCTCAAGCGCGCTTGGGTGGTTATGACTTTCAATTTTAAAAGCGCAGGCTAATCCATCGCCAATATCAACCAGCCCTGCATTTTCTTCACCTGCTTTTGCGAGCATGTGCGGACCATCTTTCGGTAAAGTTTTCAGCCAGATGATGGAATTTTTGTAAGAGCAATGCTCGCTCCACATCACTGAGTAAATAGATAATTCGGTAAAGTTTGGCACCCTGCCGAGGGTAGTTTTGATCTTCTCAAATTCTTCAGGAAGTAATCCTAATTTTTTAGCCGTTTCAACAGTGGTAAGCTGGTCTTTGTATGAAGTTGTAGTCATAATAAAAATGAAGGCTCAAAGATACCTATTTAACGGGCATTTTAGGTTAATTTTAACTAACAATTTATAAGAAACTATCTCAAAAACACCTGAAAAAACACGAAAATCTATTTTTGAGATAATTTCAAAATATCTGTGCCTTTTTACATTTGCGATTGTTATATTTGGTAGAATAATTTTCTCTTATGCGTTTTAAACTCAACCATATCCTCCTGGCCCTATTGATAACGATTTCCGGCACTTTTCAGGCACAAAAAACCACCCAGTTCGCTAACGATACCAATAAATTTGTGAAGGATCTGGCAGCCTATTTTTATGATAACACCGTTAACAAAGAAGAAGCGGCTGCTTACATGAAAAACTTCGATAAGCTGTGGAAAGAAAATGTTATTGCCGGTTTTTACAAAGATGTTTCTATCCGCACTGCTAATGCCATGCTGGCCAGGCGAATGAAGCCATACCCCTTCTTCTATGCGTATTTCAATACGCTTATCAATGGCATTACTACTAAAAAATCGGAAGATGATTTCGAAAACTGGCAGGAATGCGTAGACAAAATTCTCAAGGGAAAATCTAACCGAGGCATACAGGAGTTTTTTGAAATGAGCGAGAATATTTTTAAAAATAATGTGTTTTATAAGAGCCCTTCTTACGCCTATTACAGCTTAGAACCAAACTACAAATTCGAATACGATTCCATTCCTAAAGTGGTGTTCAACAACATCACCATGGTGGGTGTAAATCCGCGCGGCGATAGTATCGCTGTTGAAGAAACGAGCGGGATCTTTTATCCCACCAATGGAAGATTTGTTGGAAAAGGCGGAAAAGTAAGCTGGACCAGAGCCGGTCTCGAAGCCGATGTTTTTGCAACTATTAAACGCTACAACATTGATTGCAAAACCGGAAATTATGCCAGCGACACTGCTACATTTGTGGGCAAACAATTCTTTGACAAACCACAGGTAGGAAGGCTTTCAGACAGGATCATTACAGAGAATGGTGAAAAAACATATCCACGTTTTGACTCTTACAGCAAGCGCTTATTGGTGAAAAACATTTATCCGGATGTGGATTATGATGGAGGATTTGGAATGCGCGGACCAAAATTTGTTGGTTCAGGGAGCAACGCCAATCCCGCCCGGATCATTTTCAGAAGAAACAAAGAAAAATTTCTGGAAGTGAGCGCCCGCGCCTTTGGTATGGGTAAAGACAAGATCATTGCGAGCCCTGGAGCTGTTAAATTCTATCTTGGAAAAGATACGATCTATCATCAGGGCCTAAGTTTTACTTACCTGGTTGAGAAACGAACGGTGAATATTTTGCGTGGCGATGATGGTTTACAAAAAGTTCCGTTTACTAATTCGTATCACAAGTACGATATGTATTTTGAGCAGATCGTATGGAACATTGATGAGCCTCTGATGGCCTTCAATTTCCTTCCGAACAATTTCCAGGGAGAAGCATTCTTTGAATCGGCAGATTTTTTTACACAACAGAAGATTGACATCATCAGAGGAAATGAGAGTGTGAGTCCGGTTGCTAAGATGATCGAGTACCATAACATCTCCGGAAATCTCAAAACATTTAGTGTGATCGATTTCGCGAAATACATAAAATACCTGGCGAACGATTTACGACCTATCATTTTTAAAATGGCTATTTACGGGTTAATTTATTTTGATCCAGAAACGGATATGATCACCGTGAGACAACGCCTCTTTGATTATGCCGAAAACATCCGCCATAAACACGATTACGACATCATCACCTTGCATTCTGTTACCGGCAACCGCATGGATACGGGTACCGGAAAACGACTCGACAATGCTACAATGAATTTGTTGAATTACGAATTGACGGTACATGGAGTGAAAAACGTTCTCCTTAGCGATACACAGAAAGTATTCATCTTCCCGAAAAACGGAGATATTAAACTTAAGAAAAACAGGGAAATGGAATTTAATGGAACGGTGGCTTCCGGAAAATTTGAATTCGTTGGAAAAGATTTCATTTTTGATTACGAAGGATTCAAGATCAAAATGAAAACCATCGACTCCATTAAAATTTATGTTGAAGCTTACGAACCGGATATCAATGGAAACGTTCCTTTCAAAAAAGTAAAAACCCTGATTGAAAATGTGAACGGCGAACTTCGTATTGATGCTCCTAAGAATAAGAGCGGGTGGGGCAAGGCGCCAACGTTCCCGAGCTTCCAGAGCTTCAAGGAGAGTTATGCGTTTTATGACAAGCGACAAATCTTCAAAGGAGTTTATAACCGCGATAAATTTTATTTTAAACTGGATCCATTCAGTATTGACAGTCTCGATAACTTCCGTAATGAACGCTTACGCTTCGACGGAACATTTTCCTCGGCCGGAATTTTTCCTGACTTCAGAGAGAAGCTTACATTACAGAAAGATTATTCACTCGGATTTATTCGCCAGACACCACCTGAAGGATTTCCGGTTTACGGAGGAAAAGCAAAATTTAACCAGGAGATCCGTTTAAGTAATAAAGGTCTTCGCGGCGGTGGTGATCTTGATTTCAGCTCGAGTCATTCCGTAATTCCTGATCTGATCTTTTTCCCTGATAGCGCCAACGGAATTGCTAAGACATTTGATGTAAAGGAAGGTGATAATCCCGAGTTTCCTACCGCGCATGGTGATACCGTGAACATTCATTTCAGACCATATGCAGAAGTGTTGCAGGCAAAAGATATTAAGAGACCATTCAGAGCATACAAAGAAGACGTAAGATTTCACGGGCGTTTTGATCTCACGAATAAAGAACTTACAGGTAATGGAAAAGTAGATTTCCAGAAAGCCGATTTACAGGCAGGAAAAATTCTTTTTGTAAAACGACGGTTCTTCAGTGATACTTGTAACTTCCACTTAAAAGCCTTCGATGAAGAAGGGTTTACGTTCAGTACCATAAACGTAAATGCTAAAATTGATTTCGATGCAAGGATCGGGGAGTTTGTCACCAACGGTAAGGCCTCCTATGTGAAGTTTGACAAGAACCAATACATCGCTTACATGGATCGTTTTAAATGGTACATGGATAACGAAGATATTGAGCTTGGTGATACACAGAAAAAAATGGATACAGATAAATCGGAACAGGGACTCGATCTCGAAGGGCCGGAGTTTATAAGCATACATCCTAAACAGGATTCGTTGCGTTTCTTTGCGCCGGGCGCGAAATACAATCTGAGAAAATACATTATTGATTGTAAAAATGTACCGTACATTGATGTAGCCGATGCGCGCGTGTTTCCTAACAATGGAGATGTAAGAATTTACAAAAATGCTGTAATGGATACATTAAAGCAATCTAACATCCTTGCCAATACGGTTACCAAGTTTCACACGATCCGTAACTGTACAACGAATATTTTCGGAAGGAGAAGTTATCTCTCAAGCGGTGAATATCAATACCTCGACGAAAACGATAAGCCTTATCTCATTGTATTCAAGACCATAAAACCGGACACGTCCGGACAAACTATTTCTGAAGGTTTGATTCCTGAGAAAGATAATTTCAAATTCAACGATTATTTCAGTTTTGCAGGTAAAGTGTATCTGCAGGCCACACAGCAGTTCTTAACTTTTGATGGAGGAACCAAGATCGTACATAGCTGTACCAAGATCGGTAAGTCATATCTGAAATTTACCGGTGAGATCAATCCAAAAGAAATTTTAATTCCGATTCCTAAAAAAGCGGTGGACATGAACGGCGCGGCCGTTGGAACCGGATTATTCTTTAACCCGGATAGTATGATGTACTCTACTTTCCTTTCATTACAAGGCGCAAGAAGTTCTAAAGATGTTATTGAGGCTGATGGTGTATTAACTTACGATAAAGAAAACGAAACCTACGAAATCTCGAACAAAGAAAAATTAGCGGAGATGAGTTTACCAGGCAACTATGTTAGTCTTAAAACAAGCAACTGCCTTATCAATACAGAAGGAAGATACAATATGAGTACCGATCTTGGTCAGATTAAACTAACCTGCGTGGGAAATGCAGAACACAGTACAGTTAATGATAGTATCAACTTTAACCTGATGATGGTGGTGGATTTCTTCTTTGAAAGCGGCGCTATTAAAAAAATGGCTAAGGATTTCGAATTGTATCGCGGAAGTCTTAGCCCTACACCGTTTGAAGGAGATCTATTTAATCATGGTATCATTGAATTGTTGGGCAAAGAGCGAGGCGACCGCGCTTTATCAGAATTGAATTTATACAGTAATTACAAAAAATTCCCCGATGAGTTGGAAAAAAATCTGGTGTTGAACGATGTAAAAATGACACAGAAAATAATCAACGGAAAAAAGGCCTTTGTTTCAGATGGGATGATAGGTGTTGGAAATATTCAGAAGAACGAGGTGTTCCGTTATATGAATGGATACGTTGTTATTACTAAGAATCGCGGAAAGGATAAAGACATGTTGGATATTTATCTTGAAGCGGATGGAAATACCTGGTATTATTTCAACTACTTTAATGGAAGAATGACAGCTTACAGCAGTAATGAAGCATTCAACAACGACATTAAAGAATTAAAGAGCAGTAAACGTAAAATGGATATTGAAAAAGGTCCTTCGTACAGTTTTGATCTTGGTAGTAAAAATAAGGTGGATAAATTCACCGGCATGATGAAACGTTACAGCGCTTCAGAAGACAAAGACAACGATAAGCAGGAGGATTAACCATGAAGCAGAAAATTCCTACGGAATTTACGCTTCATGATTAATAATTCGTTTTCATTTCCACGTATTTCAGAAACTCCTGTTTGGTAATATCGTCCTGGAATTTCCCTCCGTAGAATGAACTCACTGTTGCTGAATTGTGATCCTGAACACCACGTGACGAAACGCAAAGATGTTTAGCGTCAATAATGACGGCGACATCTTCGGTATTTAAAATTTTCTGAAGTTCTTTCGCGATTTGTATCGTCAAACGTTCCTGTACCTGCGGGCGTTTTGAAAAATACTGAACCACACGATTCAGTTTAGATAAGCCGATCACTTTTCCGCTTGAGATATATGCCACATGGGCCTTTCCGAAGATTGGAACGAAATGATGCTCGCAATTGCTGTAGAACGTAATATCTTTTTCTACGAGCATTTGATTGTATTGATATTTATTTTCGAAAAGCGCCACTTTAGGTTTGTTAGCAGGATCCAGTCCGCTGAAAATTTCTTTCACGTACATTTTCGCAACACGGTGCGGTGTGCCTTTGAGGCTATCGTCAGTTAGATCAAGGCCAAGAGTTTCCATGATCTCAGCGAAATGGAACTCGATCTTTTTTATTTTTTCTTCGTTGCTTAATTCAAACGCGTCTTTTTTCATAGGCGTTTCAATACTTGTAAATAAGTGCTCGTTGCCTACTTCTTCGGCTGTTAAGTCGCTTAATGATAAAGTATTTTCTTTAAGCAGGGAATTCAACAAAATTTCTTTCTGTTTCATAAAGGATAATTTTTAGTTCGTAACGCTTGTCCAGTTTTGGTTCAAGCAGGTTATGAATCACCATGGCGATATTTTCGGCAGTTGGATTCAGCTCTTTAAATTCTTTAGTATCAAGGTTCAGGTTTCTATGATCAAATTTTTCGATCACTTCTTTTTTTACAAGATCGCCAAGTAATTTCATATCGATCACGTATCCTGTTTTAGGATCAACTTCTCCTGTTACCTTTACGATGAGTTCGTAATTATGACCGTGATAGTTCGGGTGATTGCATTTTCCGAAGAGCATGGCATTTTCAGAGTCGCTCAATGCAGGATTGTGCAAACGATGGGCAGCATTAAAATGCTCCTTGCGATATACGGCAATTTTCTTGCTCATAATTTTTAAATCAATAAAATAGGTGGTTAGGCTATGTTTTTTGATTTTAATTTTTTCTAAAGCACTGCGCCGGAAGTTTGCCGGTCAAGTGGCTTTAATGTCAGGTATTCTGAACGTAAAAATAAGGAAATTAATGGAATATTATCGTTAAAATATGTTTCTATTCCATGGGCATGTTGTCTGATGCAAATTTCACTAATCAGATAGTGTGAGATTGGACCTGGCGGATTAGCTTAACTCGCGGAATTCGCGTCAAAAACGTTGAGGATTACCCGAAATATTCCACGCAAATCCGTGGTGTTTCGTAGAGCTTTACGCAGTGTAATTTAACGTTTGTAGGGAGATGTGGGACAATCTGGTTCCAGATACCAACTGCCAGATTTTCGGTGCTGGCGAGTTTTCCTTTCATGAAATCAACGTCCATGTTCAGGTTTTTATGATCGATTACCTCACATACGTGTTCCTGTAAAATAGCGCTTAATATTTTAGCATCCATAAGAAAACCTGTTTCAGGATTAATTTCGCCTTTAATCGTAACAATAAGCTCGTAATTATGTCCGTGCCAGTTAGCATTCGCACATTTACCAAAGATTTCAAGATTTTTTTCTTCACTCCATTCAGGGTTATAGAGCTTGTGTGCGGCATTAAAATGTTCGTGGCGGGTGAGGTAAATCATGGGTGCAAATTTAAGTAAATTACTTGTTTTTCTGTCGCAGATTCACGCAGATTTCACAGATTTTTGATCTTGTATTTGCTTCTACATCTGTGAAAATCCGCGAAATCTGTGGCTAAAAACAGCGAGAATGTTTAATTTTGACCATGCCTAAATTCCTGATCGTTGCAGCAACTAAATTCGAAGTTCAGCCTTTGCTCGACCATTTCAAAATTCTGTCATTGGAGAATGAAGGACTTTTCAGAGCAACTTCAGGTGTCGATATTTCAGTGACGGTAACCGGCGTTGGAATGGTGAATACGGCCTTTGCCATGGGCAAATTATCCGGACAAACATTCGATCATCTGATCAATATCGGCATCTGCGGGGCATTTGACCGCGAATTAAAACAAGGTGAAATTGTAAATGTAGTTTCGGATACACTCAGCGAAATGGGAGCCGAAGATGGAAATGAGTTCATCAACTATGAAGACATGAAACTCGGAGGTACCAATACATATAGAAGCTTTATTGAAAAAGACAACGGATTACTTGACTCCCTGAAAAAAGTAAAAGGAATCACGGTAAATAAAGTTCATGGCAACGAGGAAAGCATTTCAAAAGTAAAAAATACTTATAATCCCCAGGTGGAAAGTATGGAAGGAGCTGCTTTTTTTAGAGGTTGTCAGGGACATTCAGGAAACTATTATCAGTTACGGGCAATTTCTAATTATGTAGAGAAACGCGATAAAAGTAAATGGAACATTCCTGTTGCGATAAAAAACATAAATGAATTTGTGATTAAACTTATAACCGAACTCGATTCATGAAACTTACCTTAGGATATTCCCCTT
The DNA here is from genome assembly GCA_021323535.1 of Bacteroidota bacterium. Lineage (GTDB taxonomy): Bacteria > Bacteroidota > Bacteroidia > B-17B0 > Aurantibacillaceae > Aurantibacillus. Next base: position 42,226 of record JAJONO010000028.1, on the reverse strand, counting down.
GTCCGAATGACTGTTTTATTTTTGACGCGCTCATTCATAAAAAAATTGATACTGAAGGATTGGAATTTGACGTTGAACTGGGCGACGTGGAAACACTCAATCAAAAAGCTTTAAAAGGAGAGTTGGATATTACTAAGCTGAGCTTTCATGCCTATGCTTACGTTCTTGATAGATACATTCTGTTAAGAGCAGGAAGTGCGTTGGGATTCAATTGCGGCCCTTTACTCATCAGTCGTTCAACGTTCAACGTTCAACGTTCAACGAATGGAATACCTGAGTTATCAAATGATCTCAAAGTGGCCATTCCCGGAAAAATGACCACGGCTAATTTTTTATTCTCACTGGCATATCCTCACTTAAAAAATAAAATTGAGATGGTGTTCAGCGATATTGAAGATGCCGTTCTTTCCGGAAAAGTAGATGCCGGATTGATCATTCATGAAAACCGTTTTACGTACGAGCAAAAAGGATTAAAAAAGATAATTGACCTTGGAGAATATTGGGATTCGTTGATACACGCGCCTATCCCACTCGGAGGAATTGTGATCAAAAGAAATTTAGATGCTGAACTTCAACAAAAAGTAAATCTCCTCATTCGTAAAAGTGTGGAATTCGCTTTTGCCAATCCCGAAAGTTCAATGCCTTATGTAAAGGAACATGCCCAGGAAATGAGTGAAGAGGTAATGAAAAAACATATTGCTCTTTACGTAAATAAATTTTCTGTCGATTTAGGAGAAGAGGGATCAAAGGCTGTGAAGCTCATGTTTAAGAAGGCAAGTGATGCGGGGCTCTTTAATACCGGGATGGAGAAACTGATGATTGATTAGAATTAGAGTCTGGAACCAAGAGACAATGAGCAAGAAACAAGATTCTGGATACAAGATTGAGGGTAATTAATTTTATAAAATCAAGGAAAAATCAATTCGCTCAGCAGGGATTTCTTGGTTATATTCTTGGAGTTTTATTTTTCATTTTAATGGCGTTGGTATTCATCATCCCCCTTGCACTTGGCATATTTTTTCTTAATATTATAAGTAATATTGGCGGCTAATCATGTCTATTACTTCATACGAACAGGTAGAACAACAAATTAATACTTTAGGGGGTAAGCCAACGGTATTAGAAGCACTGTGGGATGGTGATACACAGGGCTGGTACTTATGTCTTTCCGTTTATATAAAGAAAAACATTTTAGGTGGTGAGACAAGTCATTACCTGGGAACAGTTACGTTTGGCGGCGATATTCGCTTATTCACCGGCGAAGTTCCTTCGTGGCCCGAAGCAGCTCTTGCAAAGGAAATCGGGAAACGCGCCGAAGAAAAATACGGACTCACATTTTACTTTCCTTCCCCTGATGATCCCGATGATGATTGTCCGCGATGGACTGAACGTCATCTCGCCATCAGCTGCGCCGATTGTAATAAACTGATTATTCCAACAACGAGCGAGTATTTGCCAAAGGACATTTGTTACCATTGTCACCTGGAACGTGAATGGAATGAAAAAATAAAAACTGAAAAACCATGTGACGACGGTGTGACTTTTTTTCTTTACAAGGAAGGCATTTATCAAAACAATGGTTATTGCAGTTATTTCGACAGCTTTACGGTAGCGCCTTACATCAAGGATATTGTAGAAAGCAGAAAGAGCAACGAGTTGGTAAGTCTGGTAGAAATAACCACTGATGAGATCAGGGACCTGTATATAAAACTCCGTAAGGACGTGAAACCTTTACTCGATAATTATAAAAAGCCGGAGATAGATCCCAAAATGAGTAAGTTTAAGCCAATAGACAAGAAAGCTTACGATGGCACGATCTACGAACTGGAAATGAAATTCAATGACGAGCATCGCAAAATCTCCAACTTCATGTACAGCATCGAAACCGCTGAAAAAGCATTGAACGAAGAAAAAATATTTGTCTTTAGTTTTAAAAACGGAATGACTTACCGCGATGATACTATGCTTCGTTTTATTAATTATGTAAGTAAAGGATCGGCAAGTGTAGAAGCAATATGTAAACGGTATGAAAAAATACTAAATGAACAGGAAGTGATGGACACTATAGAAAAATTAAAACGGGCGGGTTGTCTGAAAACTGATGGAACTATGATTACACTAACGGATCTGGCAAAAAGAATTATATGAAGCAACTATTCAAAATAACTATTATTATTTGTGCTGCTTATGCGGGTCTATCCTGCGTTTGTAACGATTCGGAACTTTCTGCGGCGCTCGTCAAAAAATCGGACCTTATTTTTGAAGGAAAGCTGGTGAGTGTTGACGAAGTTCCTGTTGATGTAAACGGAGATAATCTTCTTCTTAAATTTTATCCTGTGAGAATTCATAAGGGAAAAATAAAAGACACGGTATTTTTAAAATCAAAGCAAGGCACCTGTGGTTTTGTAGAACGTTTCACTCATCGCGACCAGTATATCGGAATCCGTTTCCTGATGTATTCTACAAAAACCAACGGCCTTTATGGTTATAATCCCTGTAATAACAGGCGCGTAATGAAATCGCCTTTACATCCCGATCCACAAATCAGCAATCCGGAAAATAAAGATGCAGTGGGAAAACAGGACAGCATTTATATTTCTGAACTTACAAAACTGATGTTACTCTTAAACGGAATCGATAAAGATGGCAAAGGAAAAAAGTGATGACGGAATTTGTCGTATGACAGATCATCCCAATATTTACAACTGCGCTTTAACCGTATTGAAGAGCAAAGGCTTTAAACTTATGATCTGGCCTAATCCTTCTGAAGAAAATCCCGCAAACTGCACGTACTGGGCCAAAAAAGGTGGAAGAAATTTCGACGCGCAGGATCCTTTGCGTTTATTAGGAATGATTTCCATCTGGGAAGAATATGGCGATGACTGGTATCACAATCCAAAAGTAAAAACGGAGAAAATCAGACAACTTCTCGACGATAGAGCTTATCCTGATGATGTTTCTGATTTCGAAAAGTTAAGCGACGAAGAATTCAGATCGTTTGTGAGTGATTATAAGGAGTTTTTTAGCATTCATATATTTCCGGACATTGAAATCCCCGAAAATGTTTCGAGAGAAAAAATGTATGATATAGTAACGACCTATTACACTCAATAAAACTTTAGCCCTAATGAAGATACCAAAAGTTAAACTTGTGCCCATGCCTGAAACCGAGGAGGAAAAACAGGCAATAAGTTATACCTGGAACAAGGAAATCGGGACCCGTCACTTTTTAGGCGGAGAATCGGAAGATATTAATAACACAGATTACCCCAGGTGCGAAAGTTGTAAAAATCAAATGAGCTTTTATGCGCAGATAGATTCAATTGGAGAAAAGTATGATCTTGCAGACTGTATGGTGATACATACGTTTATTTGTTTTGATTGTTTTACGGTACACTCCCGCTTGGCACAAATCTAAACAACTATATCCTGCAAATAATTCCGCTTCATTCAAACCTAATTCTGCACCATCAGCTTAAAAAACTGATCCAGTTGAGGAAGAATAATAATGCGCGTTCTTCTGTTTATTGATCTTCCTTCTTCCGAGTTATTTGGCGCAATTGGCGCATACTGGCCGTGACCCGATGCGGTCATTCTTGCCGGTGAAATATTATATTCTTTCTGCAATAACCTTACAACTGCAGTGGCACGCTTCACACTTAAATCCCAGTTATCGGCTACAACTTCAGTGCGAATAGGTATTGTATCGGTATGGCCTTCTACAGTAAATTCAATATCGGGATAGGTATTCAATACTTTTGCTACTTTGCCCAACACTTTTTTAGCGTCTGACGTTACCGTGTATTTTCCTGAATTAAAAAGCATTTTGTCAGAGATGTCTATGAACACAACCCCTTTATCTACTTTAATATTTACATCTTTATCGTTAATGTCATCGAGGTTCTTCTTCAGGTTCATTACTAGCGCCATATTCAGAGAATCCTTATGTTTTAACGCGGTTTGAAGATTTCTGATATAAACGTCTTTTTCCGAAATATTGTCTAACGATTGTTTAATGCTCTCTGCTTGTTTAGCGGAAAGTACCGACATATCCTGTAGTGTAGTAAGCATTTGATTGCTGCGTGCTTTTAGATCCTCAACCTGTGCATATAACGCTTTATTTTTGTTCGTAAGATCAGCGGTTAACGCTTTTTCATTTTTAAGCTCATCATTACAATTCTTTGAGCTTAGATTAAGTGAATTTCTTTCAGATTCAAGGATCCTGTATTTTTTTCGGCTAACGCAAGCAGAAAGAAGAAGACTTACAGCGGCAGTAAAACAAATTATTTTTTTCATCACTTAAATTTTAGACGTTCTAAATACAAACGACTAAAATGTTTGGGCCAGTGATATCAGGGCTGGAATCGCGTTTATTTCAGGTAAAAAATTACTCAGTTGTTAATTATTTTAAATAGCAACATTAATTTTACGTGAATGATGGTTTGTTTTTTGAGTTGATGGAAGATGGTTTCTCAATCAGGAAACACTTTTCATGAAAATAAAAGGATTATGGCAAACAATCAAAATGGCCAGCCAGGGCTTTGGCACACATAAAATACTTAAACTAAGCGCCTCACTCTCCTTTGCTACCATTTTTTCTTTGGGCCCCATGATGATGGTGGTTATTTTTTTTGCTAATCTTTTCTGGGAACGTGATGCTGTGGAAGGGGTGATTTATAAACACATTAACGGAATTGTTGGTGAAGAATCTGCTATCCAGATCCAGGAAATCATTAAAAATGCTTCTATCAAAGGCCATAATTTTATGGCTGTTGTAAGTTTTATCATTTTAATAATAACTGCTACCACTGTGTTCACAGAGATCCAGGATTCAATTAATACCATCTGGAGTTTAAGCGTGAAGAAGAACCGGGGCTGGATGCAAATTCTCAAAATCAGGTTATTGTCCTTTGCCATGGTAACAGGAATGGGTTTTTTATTACTTGTTTCCCTGCTTATAAATGTATTGCTCGAGGGATTTATGGATAAACTTCATGAAATATTCCCGCATATGACAGTTGTGCTGGCTTACATACTTAATCTGCTGATAACGTTATTAGTTGTTGCGTTTTTATTTGCACTGATCTATAAATTACTTCCAGATGCTGTTATACGGTGGAAGGATGTAATGGCAGGAGCCTTGTTTGCCGGGATCCTGTTCATGTTGGGAAAGTTCGCCATCACCTTTTACATTAAGATCAGTAATCTTGGAAGCGCTTATGGATCGGCCGGATCGCTGGTGATCCTTCTATTATGGGTATTTTATTCTTCGCTTATTTTGTATTATGGAGCTGAGTTCACAAAAGCGTATTCACTGAAATACGGAGCAACAATAAAGCCTAAGGAATATGCGGTGACAGTAAAAATGGTAGAGATCCGGGGTGATGCCAAAAGCGTTCAGGAGAACGAAAAAAGATAACTCAGAAAAAAATTACCTGATGTCAGGCCTGTTTAATTCTCTCCCATTTCTGGAAACAAAAATCAAATTTATTTTTTTCGTCGGCAGTGTGACATTCTTCCCAGGTCATTTTAAATTCTAAAGCGTCGATAGGATCCACATAAACATCGGCCTCAAATTTTTCTTTAACGAGTGTACGGTAAATAATGTCGGTGAATTTTTCGGTGATCTTAAAAATTTCGGCACCGCCAATCACAAACACTTTATCCTCGGTTTTACAACTTTCAATGGCGTGTTCAACGGTGGTAAATATTTCAGCGCCGGCGACCTTGTAATCCGTATTTCGTGTAATAATAATATTTCTTCTTCCTGGTAAAAGACGGCCAATGCTCTCGTAGGTTTTCCTCCCCATAATAATCGGGCAACCCATTGTTGTTTCCTTAAAAAACTTAAGGTCGGCGGGTAAGTGCCACAAAAGTTTATTGTCTTTTCCAATGGCGTTATTAAGGTCGGTGGCAACAACTGCAGCAATGATCATAATGAGTAAATTTTGTGTGATTGGATCTTCAATCGGCGATACAAACCTATTTAAATAAGTTCAGTCGCACAACAAAAAGATTGATAAAATTATGCCAGTATGATTGCAAAAGTCATCCTGATAAATTGTGTTAAGGACTTAATTGTAATCCCGAAAGCTTAAGAAAGTTGCAAAAGAAACGAAAGCATTTCGTAAATTTACAGTGATGGAAGGGGAAGTATTGATAGCGCATCCTTTGCTGAACGATGGTTTCTTTAACCGCTCAGTAATTTATCTCACTAATCATACAGAGGATGGGGTACTTGGATTTATTTTAAATTTCAGAACGCAATTCAAATTACGTGATGTAAGGCCGCAGGTTAAAAATGGAAATTTTCCGATCTACGAAGGTGGTCCAGTAGCGAAGGACCAGTTATTTTTTCTACATACATTAGGTAATAATGTAAGTGAAAGTGTTCAGATAAAAGATAATCTTTATTTCGGCGGCGATTTTTATGAAATGCTTCACCTTATTGAGCATAACAAAGTAAAATCACACGAGGTAAGATTTTTTGCCGGATACAGCGGCTGGGGTCTTGATCAGTTGAACGGTGAAATAAAAAACAACAGCTGGCTCACGAACAAACATGTTACAGAAGAATTATTTTTGTGGGACGCTGAAGATCTCTGGAAACAACAATTAACGGAAATAAAACAGAGCTACGAAATATTCGCGAATATTGGTTTTGATCCGTCGGTGAATTAATTCATCCTCGCTCTTTCTTTTACATGAACAGGAAATTTTTTCCTTATAAAAAAGAACTTTCCAATTTTCATATCTCCTTTTATTTCTATCATTCCGCTTCCGCCGCCACCATTCACCAGTTTCATAATGTCCATCAGGTTCACATTTTTGAAATCGCTTTTTAAACGGAAGGCATATGTTTTTTCTGTATTGGCATCTATGTGAACACGCCTGGAAGATTTAGCCTGTCCCAGGTTAATCCCATTGTATACCACATCAAATTTGCTTCTGTAAACTGAAAACCCGATGGTGTTTGGATTTTTTACGCCGAGCATAATATCCGCGTCAATTCCTTTCGCGTCCACTTTGTTGATCTTGAATCCCTGAACACCCGTGATCTGTGCTTCTTTGAGATTAGAACAATTAGTTAGAAACAGGAAACAAGAAACGAGAAACAAGAAATCACGTATTTTCATTGGTATTCGGTTTTAAAAGTGCGATCAAAGTTGCGATAGCCCATACGCTTTCCAGAACAACAAATGGCCAGAATTCTATCATGTAACTGGAAACGCCGGCTAAGCCTGCTCCTACAAAATTCAAGCCTAGATAAATTTTAGAAGTGGCGCTTAATTTTTTAGCGAGATTCAATGCAAAGGCAATGAGCAAAAGCGTAACGCCAATGGTTCCGATCCAACTGCTCAAATCCATTACTTACTTTGTAACTCTGTAAAATATTTATAGAATAAAGGAATGGTTTCAATGCCTTTATAATAATTGAATATTCCGTAATGTTCGTTTGGTGAATGTAAGGCATCAGTGTCAAGTCCGAAACCTAACAGGATGCTATCGAGGCCGAGTTCTTTTTTGAATAAAGCCACAATAGGAATGCTTCCGCCGCCACGTGTTGGAATTGGTTTTTTACCATACGTTTGCTCCATAGCCATGCTCGCGGCTTTGTAACCTACACTTTCGGTGCTCACCACAACGGGCTCGCCGCCATGATGCGGTTTCACTTCAATTTTTACAGATTTAGGCGCAACACTTTCAAAATATTTCTGAAAAACAGCGCTGATCTTATCAGAGCTCTGGTTAGGAACCAAACGCATGCTGATCTTTGCGAAGGCTTTCGAAGGGAGAACTGTTTTTGCGCCTTCTCCGGTATACCCGCCCCAGATGCCGTTAACATCTAAAGTAGGACGAACACCTGTTCTTTCAGTCGTGTTGTATCCTTTTTCTCCCCATACATCTTCAATCCCAAGATCTTTTTTGAAATTATTAATATCGAAAGGAGCTTTGTTTAATTCGTCGCGTTGTTCTTTGGTTAACTCAAGAACATCTGCATAAAAATCAGGAATAGTAATATGGTTGTTTTCATCATGGCAACTTGCAATGATCTTACAAAGTATATTGATAGGGTTTGCAACGCCACCGCCGTAAACACCGCTGTGAAGATCACGGTTAGCGCCCGTAACCTCTACTTCCATGTATGCTAAACCACGAAGTCCGGAATCAATACTCGGAGTATCGTTGGCAATGATAGACGTATCGGAAATCAAAATGACATCACCCTTTAATTTTTCTTTGTTCTCAATGATCCAATCGCCAAGACTTGGAGAGCCAACTTCTTCTTCACCTTCGATCATGAACTTTACGTTACATGGAAGCGTATTAGTTTTCATCATTAGTTCAAACGCCTTAACATGCATGTACATCTGACCTTTATCGTCGCACGAACCGCGGGCAAAAATGGCCCCATCCGGATGAAGCTCAGTTTTCTTGATCACAGGCTCAAAAGGGGGCGAGTGCCATAATTCAAGCGGATCCGCTGGCTGAACGTCGTAATGACCATAAACCACAACCGTTGGTTTTTTAGGATCAATGATCTTTTCACCATAAACTACTGGAAAACCTTTGGTTGGCGAGATCTCTACCTTATCCGCTCCGGCCTCAATCAGCCTGGCTTTGATGGCTTCCGCTGTTTTTAAAACGTCTTGCTTGTATTTACTGTCCGCGCTAACAGACGGTATTCTTAAAAGGTCAAGTAATTCATTGAGTACACGATCCTTATTCTGGTCGATATAAGATTTAATAGCTGCGTTATCCATAAAAAAATTAAAGCATTAAAGTTAACTTTTTTTCGGACAAATGGCGGGCATTTCTTTTTAGTAATTTTACAGTAAAATGAGACTTTGCCTGATTTTCATACTCATTTGCCAGATAGCGTTTGCCCAGTTTCCTAACGTACTTATCAGCAAACAGCTTCACCCCAAAGGGGTTTCCATTGCTATTAATCCTAAAGATACCAGGCAACAGCTCGTTGGTGCAGGCATGGCCAATGCTTATTACAGCGAAGATGGCGGCCTGTCCTGGAAAAAAAGTAACAGCATCTGCAATGCCTACGGTCTTTTCGGAACCCCACGTGTGTTCTGGGATACGGCCCGCAGAGCCTATTTTACCGATATTTCCTTCCCAAATCCCGCTGTTGTAACCGATGGCAGCTGGGTAGACAGGATCATTCTTAATCACTCCGACAGTGCTGGCAGATATTACAGCACCTGCGAATATGTTGGCAAGAATGGAAAGAAGGCTCAGTTCAGGCATTTTGCTTCTGTGAACCCTAAAAACAACGACATTCATGTAACCTGGACTCAATTCAACCGCTTTGAAAGTAAAGCTTCTGAAGACTCATCTTTTGTGCGTTACAGCCGCTCTTCCGACGGAGGAACCATGTGGACCGAACCACGAACCATTAGTTCCATAAGCGGAGATTGTAAAAACAGCGACAGTACCCTGATGGGGGCCGTATCGTGTGTTGGACCAAATGGCGAAGTTTACGTTTGTTGGGGAGGACCGAAAGGACTAATGTTTCACAGCTATAAGAACGGGTGGGCAAAGGAAGAAAAAGCACTCGCGCCTTTAAGGGGAGGATGGGATTTTAAGATCAATGGAGAATATAAAGCCAATGGATTGCCTTCTATTGTATGCGATAATAGCAAGGGTCCGCATAAAGGAAGAGTTTATGTGAGCTGGTGCGATGAGCGCAATGGCGAAAATAATGAAGATGTGTTTTACATGTACAGCGATGATGGTGGCGACACCTGGGTGGATCCTGTTATTTTAACATATCATCCCAATCATAAAGCACAGTTCATGCCGGCCATGTGCCTCGATAACTCCACCGGTTACCTTTACATTTTATATTACGATCAGAAGAATCATTTTGAGGATGGTGAAACCGACGTTTATCTTGCAGTGAGCAGAAACGGAACACAGAAATTTGATTATTACAAGGTGAATGAAACTTCTTTCAAACCTAATAAAAATGGTTCTTTTGGAGATTATATTGGTGTAAGCGCCGTTAAAGGCAATGTAAGACCGATTTGGATGCAACAGGATAAAAAGAAAGAATTGAATGTTTACACGGCCATAATCGACGAAGTAGTATTGAAGAAATACACTGAAACGAATAATGACATTCAGGTGGAGAAAATGATTCCTTTTGCCGACGAAATCAGGGTAAATTTTAACATAAAAGAGAAAATGGAAATCTCGGCCGAGATCACAAAACCCCTGGAAACCGGATTCAGGAAATCAGTTTTTAAGAATAAAAAGTTCAGGGCTGGTAACAATTCAATGTTAATCAATGCAAAAGATTTGGCTTTACAAAAAGGATCTTATATCTTAACTTTATATTTTAAGAATAAGACCACCTTTGTGTGGATAACCGCCGAATGAAAAAAATACTGATACTCTTTTTTTGTGCACTTGCAATAACAGCACTGCCGCAACGCATCCAGAACTTTAATGTTTTCTCTGCCGGGCAAAGTGTTGGTATTCGTTTCACTGTTACCAAGGGACCGCAATGCAATGGTTATACTATTTATCACAGTCTCGATTCTGTCAACTTTAATCAGATCTATAATTATCCGGGCATTTGTGGCGATATGAATTCGAATCAGGATTACACTTACACGCATACAACTCCTGCCCTTAATCAACCTAACTTTTATAAGATCGATCTTTTTCCAATAGAAGTATCAGAGATAAAAAGAATACATGTAGGCGAAAATCAGCTCCCTTCAATTTTGGTTTATCCAAATCCTGTTGTTGGTGTTTATGACATTCTCAATCTTAAAGTTTTTAATGTGAATAATGCCAACCTGGTTGGCGCCATCTATAACCAGTTTGGTAAGCCTGTAAAATACATTGATGTCTTTACACAGGGAGATCTCGCCACTTCTTATATCAGCGAGTTCGGAAACGGTCTTTACACCGTGTGGCTCAGCGATGGCAATAATGTTTTCGCCGCAAAATTTATCATTAACCGGTAATGGAAGTAAGAGCCGATACGTATCTCTGGGCCATCCGGATGTTCAAATCACGCACCATTGCAGCCGAAGCTATTAAAGGAGGAAAAGTAAAACTCAATGATGACAGTTTTAAGCCTTCACATGTAGTGAAGATCGGTGAATTTTATTCGGCAACTATTGGTACAACTAAAAAGATCATTGAAGTTACCGGCATCATAGATAAACGCCAGAGTTTTGAGGTCGCCAAACTCAATTACACAGATCATTCTCCTGTACAGGATAAGGAAGAAAAACAGCAGGCCGCCTTCTTTACCGTAAATGTAAAACGCAAAAAAGGAGAAGGAAGACCTACTAAAAAAGATCGTCGCGATATGAACGACTTTGGCTGGGAATAAGGAAATACAAGCATTTCCCCCTATTTGAGGGATACAATACGTAACTTCATTTATTAGCTTTGTTTAAAACAAAAACCCCATGCGCGCAGTAAGTATACTGTTCTCCGGCATTTTTTCACTGGCCACATTTGCAATGCTGGCATATAAGCCTTCTGATACAATCAGAACCATTCCTTCAAGGAAAGCGGTTTACCGGGCAGCCAATACACGTAGTTCGGATATTATTCATACTAAACTGAATGTGAAGTTCGATTGGAACAAATCACAAATGTTGGGAGAAGCGTCTATCATTGCAAAGCCTTATTTTAAAACGAGCGATAAACTTATTCTCGACGCGCGTGGAATGGAAATTCAATTGGTAGAAGTTTACGAATACAGTAATCAGAAAAACACAAGCGGAAAACTGGTCGATAACATACCTTCCGCAATGAAACTGAATTCGTCCTTCACTTACAAAAACGATTCCATCAATATTAATCTCGGAAGACAATTTACGTCCGCCGAAAAATACCTTGTCAAAATTAAATACATTGCCAAACCCGAAGAGGTAAAAGGTTTCGGTAGCCAGGCCATCACCGACGATAAAGGCTTGTATTTTATCAACCCAAAAGGAAAAGAAAAAAATAAAATGCCGCAGATATGGACCCAGGGCGAAACGCAATCAAGCTCGGCCTGGTTCCCAACGATTGATAGTCCGAATGAAAAAATGACCAACGAAATCTTCATGACGGTAGACGATAAGTACACAACACTTTCAAACGGTGTTCTTTCCGAAAGTAAAAAGAACGGCGATGGAACACGAACCGATCACTGGACAATGGATCAGCCTCATTCACCATATTTACTCATGATGGGCGTAGGAGAATTTAAAAAAGTAGTGGATGAGCCATGGAACGGAAAAGAGATAAGTTATTATGTAGAAAAAGAATACGAACCTTATGCCAAAGAAATTTTCGGGAATACGAAAGAGATGATTGAATTTTTTTCTAAAGCTCTTGGAACTCCTTACCCATGGCCAAAGTATTCGCAGATCGTTGTTCGTGATTATGTAAGTGGCGCTATGGAAAACACCAGCGCAACACTTCATGGCGATTTTATGGTGTACCAGACTTCGCGCGAAATGCTTGATGGTAAAAAAGGCGAAGATGTTATTTCACATGAATTATTTCATCAATGGTTTGGAGATCTTGTTACCGCCGAAAGCTGGAGTAATCTCCCGTTAAATGAATCGTTCGCTACTTACGGAGAGTATTTGTGGCAGGAATATAAAAACGGTCGCGATGCCGCAGACGCACATAGTTACCAGTCCAGAGCAGGATATTTCACATCGTCAGCTTATGGAAATGAAGTTGACATGATCAGGTTTCATTACAATGACAAAGAAGATATGTTCGACGCGTTCAGTTATAACAAGGGCGGACAAATTCTTCACATGCTTCGTAAATATGTTGGAGATGAAGCCTTCTTCGCATCCCTGAAATTGTATCTCGAGAAAAATAAATTCAAAAGCGCCGAAATCCATGACCTTCGTCTTGCTTTCGAAGAAATTACAGGAGAAGATTTAAACTGGTTCTTCAATGAATGGTTCCTTGCGAAAGGACATCCTGAACTAGAGATCATAAAAACATATGATGCTGCGAACAAACAAGTGAAGTTAAAAATAAAGCAGAAACAAAATCTCAGAGAGGCTCCGCTTTATACCTTGCCCGTAGATGTTGATTTATATGTGAATGGAAAAGTACAGAGAAAAAGAATTATTATCTCGCAGTCAGAACAGGAATTTTTATTTAATGTGAATACAGAGCCCGACTTGGTGAACTTTGATGCTGAGCGTCAGTTACTGCACAGGCGCAGATACAACAAAACTATAAAGGAATATATTTACCAATACAATCACGCGCCCTTATTTTCCGACAGGCTTGAAGCTATTGAAGCTCTTGCAGAAAACGTTAAAAGTATGGAAGCCTACGATGTGTTGCTTCAGGCAGCAAAGAATGATAAATGGTCCGGCCTGCGCGAAACCGCGATAAATTATTTAAAGCCTGTTGCTAAAGAAAAAGAAAGTGAATTAAAACCTCTTCTTATGAAAATTGCAACGGAAGATAAAAATACTTCTGTAAGAAGCGCCACCAATCGTATTCTCGGCGAAAATTATTCGGGGAAGGATATTGAAAATCTCCTCATCAAACAAACCAATGAACAATCGTATTATGTGATCGCTTCAGCTATTCAGGCCATGGGATCAACTAATGGAGTGGAAGCAATGGCCCTTGCGGATAAATTCAGCAATGAAAAAAACGCGACGGTTACCGATGCTGTGGCCTCGGTTTATTCGCTTGGAGGATCAGAGAAAAATCTACCCTATTTTCAGAACAGGATACATGAATTCAGCGACAATAAAGTTTTCGATTTCTTTTACTATTACGCGGAACTCGTTAAAAGATGTAATTCTTATACAGCGTTTCAGGCTTTGTTTAATGATGTAACGCAATTAGTCAAAAGCGAGAATAAAGGTGTAGCCAGGTTTATGAAAAACTTTCTGAAGGATGAATTCCTTCCTGTTGTCACGGAAAAAGCGAAGACAGGCGAAGCAGGATTTAAGGATCTGAAAGATAAAGTGACAGAAACCGTGAAGTAAGAATTTCAGGGAATTATTTTTAAATTAGAAGGATGTTAGCAAAAGTGAAGATAGCGGTTCTCGTATTATTCCTGATCTCAGGGTCACTCTTTTCCCAGAAGTACAATTTCGTAAACTTTACAGTAGAAGACGGCCTCATACAATCGCAGGCAATGCACATTGTACAGGATAAAAGCAAATACCTTTGGATAGGAACAGAAGGCGGGCTCTGTAAATTCGACGGAAAAACATTCGTAAAATATTCCTTGCAGGACGGACTTGTCTCTAATTTTATCAACCGTCTGCTTTGCGATGCCAATGGAAATATATGGATCGCTACCAAAAGAGGCATTTCTGTTTTCGACGGAAAGAATTTCAGACAGGCGCTCTCCAATGGAAAACCAATAGGAAATTGTAGTTTTCTCGTTCAGGCCAACGACCAGGTATACACAGTAAATAATTTCAAACTGGGTATTATAAAAAATTTCAGTTTTGAACGATCATCTGTAACGGATACTTCAGAAAAAGTAACAGCTATTTATCAGACACCGAAGGGTGATTTACTGGCTTATGTTTATTCGAAAGGAATTTACTGCCTGAAAAACGACAAATGGCAACTGATGCATTCTTCGGAAGGAAACCTACAGGATATTGTAGTGAGACATATTTTTATCACAAGTACATCGGACACTTTACTTACCGGCGGCAAAGGAATTGTTACAGTGAAGAAAAATAAATTCTCTTATCTGAAATTAAATGATGGAACACCGGTTGACCTTAATGTATTTGGTATTGAAGAACTAAGTTCGGCGCTATGGTTTGGTACCGATAAAGGAGCCTACAAGATCGAAAATGGAAATCTTATTCATTTTAATAGCAGGAACGGATTAAGTGACAATAACGTGTATTCAATCTTTAAGGATGTAGAAAACAATCTCTGGTTCGCGAGCGATGCGGATGGTATTTTTAAATTCAAAGAGAATAATTTCAGTTTCTATGACAAATCCTTTGGCTTGGTCAATCCAACTATTATGGGTGTGGCGCAAACCAACGACGGAAATATTTATGCTGCTGATTATAGCGGCAATCTTTACCTCATTGATGCCGAAAATAAAATTGTTCCGGTACGACTGGAAGGAACAGATATTCAGGAAGGAAAAATAAATACCATTTACGCTGACAATGAAAATAATCTTTATATCGGCAGTCTTGGAAAACGGATCTATAAATACAACCCAAAACTTAATGCAAGGTCACCTTTTACTCCTGTAGGCGACGATGTGGATTACAAACTGAGAGGAAGTAATTGTTTTCTGAAAGACAAAAAAGGGAACCTGATAGTAGGAAACGCGCAAGGACTTTTTGTTGTAAACAAAGAAAATAAAGTCAGCAAGATAGAAGCCCCCCCTGCAACTTATAACGCCATTGTGCAGGGCGATAACGGAACGGTACTTGTGGGGAGCACGAATGGACTGGTGATGCTTGACAGCAATTATAAAGCTTCTTTCCCGAAAGTAAAAGGAATAGACAATAACGAGATCCTCTGCCTTAAATATAACAACGGCATTGCCTGGCTTGGAACAACGGAGCACGGAATGTTCAGATGGGATGCGAAAAACAACAGTTCACAACAATACAATAATCTTGCCGCGAAGCTCCCGAGCAACTTCATCTATAGTATGATCGTGAGAAATAACAATGATGTATGGCTCGGTACGGGCTTTGGAATCTGTAATCTTATTCTTGATAATAGTGGTAAGGTAATGAAGGTGAAAAATTACAGTCGCGCCGAAGGTCTTATTGGCATGGAGTGTAATCATACTTCTGAATTGCTGGCGAAAGATTCAACCATGTGGTTCGGAACAACAAAAGGATTAGCTCATTTTAAACCGTCGGGGCAAAGCGACGAAAACATCAGGCCCTACATCATTCTTAAATCTGTAAAATTATTTTCGGCAGACATTAAAGATAGCACATTGAGCACAGGATTTTCGCCATGGTACAACATTCCTGAAAACCTGGTACTAAAAGCAAAACAAAATCACTTAACATTTGAGCTCACAGGAATTTTTCTTTCCAACCCGGAAGAGATCCTTTATAAGTATAAACTCGAGGGAATTGACAAAGATTATACCATCAGTAATAATCCGGTGATCAATTATCCGGCGCTTCCTCCGGGGAAATACACGTTGATTGTTTACGCAATTACGAAGGGAGGAGTTGAATCCTCGAACTCTGTAAATTACAGCTTCGAGATTTTAAAAGCCTTCTATCAGCAGGCCTGGTTCATGTTACTGGCGTTCTTTGTCATTACAGGTTCTGCAGGATTGATCGTGATGATCTATTATCGCAAAAAACAAAACGAAAAACTCATGCGTGAAAAGATCCGCGAAGAAGAATTTACAAAATTAAGACAGCGTACCGCGGAAGATTTTCATGATGAAATGGGCAATAAGCTAACACGTATTTCTGTACTTACCGATATTTTAAAATCTAAAGTTTCTTCATCCGAAAAAGAAGCGTTGAATATTGTAAGCCAGATCAAGGAAAACACCACGGCGCTTTACAATGGTTCAAGGGATATTATCTGGTCGCTCAATTCCAAGAACGATAATTTTTATGAGATCACCGAACATGTGAAAAGTCTTGGACAGGAAATTTTCTCTGAAACGCAGACTAATTTCCACTTTGATCATAATATTAAATCGTCGGATAACATTAAACTAAAACTGGATTATAGTCGTAACCTGATCATGATCTTTAAGGAAGTGTATAACAATATCCTCAAACATTCTCAGGCGCATATTGTAAATGCAAGAATTGAATTGGTAGATAACAAAGAAGCTATTATTATGATCAGTGATAATGGCCGGGGATTTGATTCCGGAGTGGAACATAAAGGAAATGGATTAAAAAATATGCAGAACAGGATCAAACGCATAAACGGAACCTTTTCAATTAATTCTTCGTTAAATAATGGAACCGAGATCATGATCTCATTAAAAGACATTTTTCATATATGAGTACCGAAAACAAAATACAGGTGGTTATCATCGAGGATGACAAAACCATACGCGAAGGATTTTCTTACCTGATCAACGCTACGTCTAAATTCAATGTAGTGAGTTCTTATTCAAATGTTGAAGACGCGCTTCAGAAATTGCAGGCTAATAATCCTAATGTTATTTTACTCGACATTGAGCTTCCCGGAATAAGCGGAATAGAAGCTATTCCAAAAATTAAGAGTCTGTTACCAAAAACACATATTCTGATGTTAACGGTTTACGATAACGAGGACCTCGTGTTTAAGGCTTTAACGAATGGCGCTTCGGGATATCTCACTAAAAACAGCAACACCGAAAAAATTGTCGACGCTATCCAGGAAGTAATGGACGGAGGCGCGCCAATGAGTATGAATATTGCCAAGATCGTTATCAAATCTTTTCACAAGAACAGAAATTCTCCTCTCACGAAACGTGAAACAGAAATCCTGGAACAGATCGCCGAAGGAAAGAGCCGCAGCAAAATCGCGAAGGATCTTTTCGTGGATCTCGAAACTGTAAAATCACACATCAAAAATATTTATTCGAAACTCAACGTTCACTCAAGAGAAGACGCTATTAAACAAGCCAAAGACAACAAGTACATTTAAAAGTGTCCGCTTTTGATACACTTTCCCTCTGCGCTCTCAGCTTTCTCCGCGATTTCTGTGACATTAACTTTTCTTTAACGTCACTATCCTTTTTTATTACCGTTTGTAATACAAAATTTGCATTCGCGTAAATCACCCTTTTTAGGTTAGAGTTTACGGCTGAGTGCTTAATAATTTTGTAGTAAATACTGTAAAATGAAAACAAGAATTTTATTTCTGTTCTGCTTCATGAGCATGTTCATTGTGAGATCACAAGAGCTTGCCCGTAGACCCTTTCTTGGAATACAAATGCTGAAAGTGGATGAAGACACCAAACGCATCATGGGACTTTCTTCCCTGAAAGGAGTTTTGATCAAAGCTGTTATTCCGGCGTCTACGGCTGAATTAGCGGGATTTAAAACAGGAGATGTTCTTCTTAGGATAAATGACAAAGAAATCAATTCTCCCGATGAAGGAGTGAAAGCCGTCGCGTCTTATTCTGGTGGAGATAAATTTACGTATGAGATCATTCGTGACAAAAAACTCATTAAAGGAAAATCTGTTTTCCTCGCCGCAGCAAAAGAACAGCATAAGGGAATGGAAATGCAATACACGTCTGTGAAAACGGTGAATGGGATACAACGTTTAATTGTAAGTAAACCATTGAACAAACAAAGATCGCCTGTTGTAGTTTTCATTGGAGGAATTGGTTGTTATTCTCTCGATACACCAATGGATACCTTACGTTCTGAAACCCAATTATTAAATAAACTCACAAGAGATGGCTACGTTTGTGTGCGTGCCGAAAAACCCGGTGTTGGCGATAACTTAAAATGTACCCCATGTGCCGAAGTAAGTTTTAACGATGAGGTGAGTGGATATGTATCCGCGATTCAATCGGTGAAAAAATACAATTACATTGATTCGAATGAAGTTTATATCATTGGTCATAGCATGGGAGGAGCCATGGCGCCTGTGATTGCACAAAAAACAAATATTAAAGGAATTATCGCGTACGGAACTCTTGGCTCAAACTTCATTGAATATCTTGCAAAGACACGCCGTACTATTGCCCAGGCTTATAATATGGGTCCGGATGAAACCGATGAGTACATTAAAGATTATTGCGAATGCGCTGCCTGGTACTTTGCTGATAAAATGACTACTGAGCAGGCAACGCAAAAGAAAAAAGATTGCAAAGAATATCTTGGTGTGTTTGATTTACGCTCAAGAAAATACAACGATGAATTATACGCTTTGAATTTACCAGGAGCCTGGAAGAATTTTTCAGGAAAAACTTTGCTGATGTGGGGCGAGAGTGATTATGTAGCGGCGAAAGAAGATCATGAGATCATCAAAGACGCTATCAATTTTTATCATAAAGGAAATGCTGAATTTGTTTCGGTAAAGGCTTCTCACGGAATGAATCATTCTGAAAATTTCCAGGAAGCTTTAAAGAAGGAAGGATCGTATAATCCTGAAGTAGGAACACGTATAAGCGAATGGCTCAAAAAAACCGGATAATGAAAAGGGAAATTATCATTTTAATTATGTTGGCTGTCAATGGAATATTTTTTGCCCAAAGTTCTTCAAAAACAACGGGAATAGACAAACTATATTCTGCATTTATGAAGGAATATGAAACTCTTAACATTCCGGATACGGATCTTGATTATACGGTCAATTTTTCAAGGATACAAAGTGTAACAGAACTTGAAAAGCAGGAAAAGTTTTTTCAGAAGTATAAAAATGATCTTTCTAGAATAGATTTCCTTATTCTTAACGCGGAACAAAAGATTAAACACAAACATCTCGCTTACCAGGTGGCGCGAAACCTGGAACGTATTTCGCTGGAGAAAAACTGGAACGGAAATAAAATTACTTCTCCCAAAGGCTTGTTTGGTCTTCCGCATGGAAAAAAATGGTACGAATATTATGTAAAACATTTTACAGGTGTGAATATTCATCCCGATGATGTTTTTAAATATGGCGAATCAGAAGTAAAACGTGTACAGGAAGAACTAAAAAACATCCAGAGTAAATTAGGATACAAAAACCAGGAAGAATTTTATTCGGATCTGAAGACCGAAAAATTTTATCTCAATTCAAAAGATGAAGTGCTTCTATCTTATAAGCGTACCGACAGTATTGTCAGAAAAAATCTTTATAAATTGTTCAATATAGCCAATGTCCCGGCAATTGAAGCTATGGAGTGGCCCGATGCCAATGCTTTTACGCCTCCGGGAATCTATCTGAACAAAGCCAATAATCCTTATGGTGTAGATGTTTTCCAGTTTAATTTCTTTAATAAACGCCATAACAAACGCTCCATCGAATGGCTGTATATGCATGAAGCTATTCCGGGTCATCATCTTCAAAGTATCACCAATCAAAACAATCCATTAGCGAACAACTTTTTTTACTTCGGAACCACCGAAGGTTGGGCCTGTTATATTGAACGGTTTGGAAAAGATCTGGGACTCTACAAAAGCGAGTTTTCATACTTAGGACTTTGCGAATGGGATCTCGTACGTTCTGCCAGGTTGGTTATGGAAGTTGGTATTCATTACTACGGATGGGATTACGAAAAGACTCTGGCGTACTGGAAAGAAAATATAAAAGGTCAGGATGAAATTGCTGAACGCGAAATAACACGGATTACAAAGTGGCCGGGACAATCGCTCTGTTATAAAATTGGCGCCTGGAAAATTGAAAGGATTGTAGAAGATAAAATCAAACAGGGACAATCGATCAAGGATGCTCACGGATTTATTCTTAATCATACCGATTTTCCTCTTGAATCTCTCGCAACAAATTAACCGTAATATGAAATATCTTTTAATCATATTTACTTTTCTTGTAACTTCTGTTTTTTCCCAAAACGAGGAACGCGCTTTGCATAAAGTATCTGGGAATTTTAAAGATGATAAACAAACTGGTGTCCCCGACATTATCGTTCAATTATTCAACGCAAAGGATTCTGCCTTAATGAAAACAGAGTTTACAGATGGTTCAGGCAACTTTATAATTGAGGGAGTAAAAACAGGTTCATATTTTATTATTCCAACACTTGCCGGGTATAAGAAAAATGCTGGGAAAATTTTTGAAGTAAACAATGATTTACAACTTGAATCAGTTATTCTTGAAAGGGAAGGAGTAGAACTCAAGGAGGTGACAGTTACAACACGTAAGCCGTTTATTGAGCGCGATCACGGTAAAGTTGTTTTAAATGTAGAAAGCAGTATTTCGGCTGCGGGCTCATCGGTGTTTGAAGTGATTGAAAAAGCTCCGGGTGTTGTGATCAATAATAACGATAATATTATTTTCAAAGGAAAAGGAGGTGTGCAGATACAGATCGATGGAAAACCTACGCCAATGACAGGAGCAGATCTTGCCAATTACCTGAAAGGAATTTCAGCAAGCTCAGTCGAAAAGATAGAATTCATTGCTAATCCTTCTTCCAAATATGACGCGGCGGGGACAGCTATCATTAATATTAAACTAAAGAAAGATAAACGCTTCGGTACAAACGGAACATTAACCGCTGGGGCCGGGCATGGAGTGTATCCAAAAGCAAACGGAGGCTTTTCTATTAATCACCGCGACAAAAAAGTAAGTCTCTTCGCTAATTACAACTATTCATTCCGGCAAGGGTTTAATGATCTGCGACTAACGCGTAAATTCTACCGTAACGATTCTATGATAGGAGCTTACGTTCAGAAAAACTATCTGATCTTCCCTTTCAGAAATCATGTTGCAAGAGTGGGTGGAGATTATTTTATCAATAAGAAAAACACGATTGGAATTGTACTGAATGGAGTAAGTAATAAATTCAATCCGAATGGAGAAAATACCTCAGATGTTATTGATCACACTGGAAATGTGGTTTCGCGTTTTGGAACCACCAACCGTTCTTACGATAACTGGTACAATTATTCCGCCAACTTAAATTTTAAACATGTTTTCGATTCCACAGGAAGCGAACTCACGAGCGATGTAGATTACGCCCATTTTGGAAATCATACAGAGCAGAATTTTCTTACAAGGTATTATGATCTTACAGGAAATGAATATCTGAATCCATATTATCTCTATGGCGATTTAAACGGAAATCTCGATATCTACGCCGCAAAAGTAGATTATGTAAAGCCTATGAAAAAGGAATTCAAACTGGAGGCCGGGGCAAAGTCAAGTTTTGTGCAAGCCGATAATGATCTTGCTTTCTTTAACAGAAGCAGTGGCGGAAATACTTTTGATACGACTAAAAGCAATCATTTTATTTACACGGAAAATATTAACGCGGCCTATTTTAATTTATTTAAAGAAACTAAAAAATGGAGCTTTCAGTTGGGCGTGAGAGCTGAGCAGACAAGAGTTTCAGGGAAACAAGTGATCTATAATGTGACCAACGATACAAGTTATCTTCAGCTTTTTCCAAGCGCGTTTGTGGGCTATAAAGCCAATGAGAAAAACGGTTTTGAATTGACTTACAGTAGAAGAATTAACCGTCCGGGTTATGACCAGTTAAATCCCTTTAAGTTTTATCTTGATCCAACAACGTATAAAGAAGGAAATCCTTATTTGAAACCCCAAACAACTCATTCCTGGGAATTTAGTCATGTATTCAAACAAAAGATTTACACGACTCTTAGCTATGGAAGAACGACAAATAATATTACCGAAGTCATTTCCCCAAGTGAAAAACAATTGACCATTACGGTTCAGACAAATAAAAACCTGGCAACTGTGGATGTGTATGCACTTAATTTTTCGGTCCCGGTTGAAATCTTCAAATGGTGGTACACGCAAAACGATTTGGGAACCTATTACGGTTTGTATAGCGGAAATATTGCCAACACTACAATTTCTCAAAGAGGAAATGTGGCGTGGAATATTAACTCTGTGAACACATTCAACATCACTAAAAATCTTTCGGCTGAATTAAGCGGAAGCTACCGCGCTAAAGAAATTTATGCTTATGAATTCGTTAATCCAATCTGGTCCGTTTCGGCTGGAATGCAATGGCGTTTATTAAAAAACAAAGCTACTCTTCGCATCAATGCTTCTGATGTTTTCTTCACTAATAAAATATCAGCTCTTGCCGAATTCACAGGGTATAAAGAGAATTTTCTGGTTCAGAGAGAGACAAGAGTGGTTAATGTGGCGTTTACTTATAAATTTGGTAATAACGGAGTCAAAGGTGTTCAACGAAAAGCCGGAGCGGCCGATGATGTAAAGCAGAGGGCAGGGAAAGGGGGATAAATTCTCTACTTATGGAAAATGTAAGATGTAAAATGGAAAACGGATTACATTTTCCATCTTCTCTTTTCTTTTTACATTAATCGAATTCCCACAACGCAAACATCATCTACCTGTTCAAGTGTTCCTTTCCAATCACTTAAAGCCTTATGAAGAATTTCTTTTTGTAGTTGTAATGACGAATTGTTGTTCGCTATTAAAAGATCATCGAGTTGTTTGTATTTAAATTTCTTTCCTTTTGGTCCCCCAAACTGATCGGCGTATCCATCGGTATACATGTAAACCAATGTTCCGGGCTCCACCGAAATTGTTTTAGAAGTAAAGTCTTCGGTTTTTTCATAAGACCCTATTGGCTGCTTGTCGGGTTTTAATTCGTTCAGATTATTGTTCGATACAATTATAGCCGCATTGTTCGCGCCTGAAAAATGAAGTTCTTTATTTTTTTCATCATAACAGATCAAGGCAATGTCCATTCCGTCTTTACTCCCCGAATTCTGATCAAGAGCATTGATAACGAGTTTTCTTAATTCATTCAGGATCTCATTTGTTTTTGTAATATTTCTTGTAAGAATAATTTCCTTGAGCAAAGAAGTTCCAAGCATGCTCATTAATGCTCCCGGTACACCATGTCCTGTACAATCGGCCACGGCAAAATATTTAAGCGAGCCCACTTTGGCGCACCAGTAAAAATCGCCGCTGATAATGTCTTTTGGTTTGTAGTAAACAAAACTCTGAGGGAAAAGTTCAAGAATGTTTTTCTCAGAAGGAAGAATAGCATCCTGTATCTTCCTGGAATAATTAATACTGTCGGTAATGTCTTTGTTCTTCTGGCTGATGATTTCGTTTTGCGATTTCAGTTTTTTCTCCGACTCTGCTTTTATTTTAAAGCGACTGTACATCATGCCCCCTGAAATAACAAGAAGAACCGAAATAGCGATCAGTGCAATATTAAAGATGCGGTTCTTGGCCTGCTCGGCTTTGAGTTTGGTTAATTCGGTTTCTTTTTTCTCGCGTTCAAATTTATTCTGAATGTCGGCAGCTGTTTTAAAGTTGGTGGCGTTCACTAACGAATCAGATAAAGCATGGTATTTTCTGAAGTAGTCGAGTGAGGTTTTATAATCACCTTTCGCGTCATACAGATCGGCAAGTGAGATGTAAGATTCGGCAACCCATTCAGGAAGCCGGAGTTTATTACTTTCTTCGAGGGCGCGGAAATAAACTTTCTCAGCTTCTTCAAATTTACGCTGGTCCATATAAATTCTTCCCATGTACATGTAATAATTGATAAGATCATCGGGAAGATTTTCTTTGTCAATTAATACCTTTGCTTTATTAAGAAACAATAAGGCCGAATCATATTTCTGAATATCGCCATATATCAAACCAAGGTTATTGTATTTGCTGATGATATCGTGATCGCTTCCTATTTCTTCCAGTGTTTTAACCGCATTCAATACATAACGCCCTGCTTCGGCAATTTTATCGGGTCTCATTGCAGCCTCTCTGTATAAGATACCGCCAATGTTATTTAAAACGGTGGCTCTCGTAGTAGAAGGCTTATTGCCGCATAAGTTCAGCACCTCAAAATAAATTTCCTTTGCTTTAGATGTCTGGTGACTATAGGAATACATATTGCCGATGGTCATTTTTATTCTCAGCAACATTTTAGTGTCATTAAGAGACATTGCCATACGTTCGGCTTCATTAAGATGCAAAGAAGCATTTGGAAAATCGGATTTGATCAGGTAAGCGTTACCAACGAACAAAAGTGACTGAACAGTTTTATCAGGATCATTTATGGCCCGGCTTTTCTTTAGGGCCACCTGAAAAGCAGCCAGGCCAACATCATTATTGATCTTTTTCTGAAAGTTAGCGTACCTCGTAATCTTTCCAATAGATACCGTGTCGTTAGGAAGAGCGTCAAATTCTTTTACAAGCGAATCAATATTGATCTGCGAAAAAGAAAATCCCGCCAGGAAAAAAAAGAAAACCAGTAAATGTATTTTCGGACTGTTACACATTCTGCATTTTGATCACGCCTAATTCTTTGCCAACTTTTTCGAAAGCGGCAAGGGCTTTATCCAAATGCTCTTTAGAATGTGCCGCGCTGAGCTGAACACGGATCCTTGCTTTATCTTTGGGAACAACCGGGTAAAAGAAACCGATCACATAAATTCCTTCCTGTAATAATTTATCAGCGAACTGCTGTGATAATTTTGCATCGTATAACATAACAGGCACAATGGCCGATTCGCCTTCTCTATACTCGAGACCAATTTTTTTAATTCCGTCTTTGAAATAGTTGATGTTCCATTCTAATTTGTCACGTAGTTCAGTTGTCTCACTCAGCATATCAAACACGGCAATAGAAGCTCCAACTATATGCGGTGCTAATGAGTTTGAAAATAAATACGGACGTGAACGTTGTCTTAATATTTCAATGACTTCTTTTGGCCCGGTTGTAAACCCGCCCATAGCGCCGCCAAGCGCCTTTCCTAAAGTACCAGTGATAATGTCAACACGTTTCATAGCGTTTCTTAACTCAACACTTCCTCTTCCGGTTTTACCAATGAAACCCGTAGCGTGACTTTCATCCACCATCACCAATGCATTGTATTTATCAGCGAGATCACAGATCTTATCAAGAGGAGCAACGTGCCCATCCATACTAAAAACACCATCAGTAACAATAATGCGGTGACGTTGCGCCTGAGCTTTTTTCAATTGTTCTTCCAGATCAGCCATGTCGCAGTTTTTATAACGGTAACGTTCAGCTTTACATAAACGAACACCATCAATAATACTGGCGTGATTTAATTCATCACTTATAATAGCATCCTTGTCATCGAATAAAGGTTCGAATACACCCCCGTTTGCGTCGAAAGCGGCCGCGTATAAAATAGTATCTTCTGTTCCCAGGAAATCAGCTATTTTTTTCTCAAGGGTTTTATGAATATCCTGCGTTCCGCAAATAAAGCGCACGCTGCTCATTCCATAACCATGAGATTCTAAGGTTTTTTTAGCGCCTTCAATCACTTTGGGATGTGATGAAAGTCCAAGATAATTATTCGCGCAAAATATGATAACTTCTTTTCCGTTCACTTTTACTACCGCGTCCTGTGGCGTGGTAATGATGCGTTCGCGTTTAAAAAGTCCGTTATTTTCAATTTCTTTTAAAGTTGCCTGAAGCTGTTGTTTTAATTGACCGTACATGATAAGTTTTTAGAATAAACAAATTTAAAAAATACAACGTATAAAATCTAAAAAGGGCCTGAAAAACCCTCATTTATTATACATATGTAAGTTTTTGACCGAAAACGCCAATAAAAGCTCCCGGAGTGCATCTAATTTTGGGGATATGAAAAAAATCAAACTCATTATTTTACTACTTAATGTGCTAAATATGATTTCACAAACCGGGCCAGCGGGCGTGGGAACGAGCTCTACCAACGTTTTGTGGTTAAAAGCCGACAAAGGCACCTCAAGTACGGTGAATGGGGCTCCTATCTCATTCTGGAACGATTGTTCCGGAAATAATATTAATGTGAGTCAGACTGTTTCTGTTCAGCAGCCGTCTTATGCCGCTTCAGTTTTAAATGGCTTTCCTGCTATTGAATTTGATAATAATAATACCGCCGGTCAAAATGATTATCTGGGAGCGCCCGATAATTCCAGCCTCGATAACACAAGCGGTTATTCTTTTTTCACCGTTTCATTAATGAAAAATATTGGAACAGATGCAAGGTGTATAATTTCGAAACGTACTTCTATAGACATTGACGAAGCATTTATGTTGTTTTACTGGAACCCCGCTTATCTTAACGTTGATTTTGATGGCCTGGGCGACAGACAGTCTACAAGTCCTGTTGCCTACACTACCAATACCGGCCACATTTTAAATGCTTTTTATGATGGAACATTACCAGCTGCAAGCAGAAGTAAAATTTATGAGGAAGAAATTCTGCGAAAAACATTCACCGAAACAAGTGCCCTGGTTCCAAATAAACCATCGCCGTTAAATGTGGGATGTACCCATAGCAGCAATAACAGGCCCTTTGGCGGCTATATCTCTGAAATTATCACGTATACTATTGCAGTAAACGACGCGCAAAGAATTATAATCAATAATTATTTATCATCTAAATATGATTTACCTCTTACCAGTAATGATAAATACCTTGGCGACACTCCAGCCAATGGAAATTATGACAGAGAAGTGGCTGGCATCGGGCAGGAAACTACCGGGAGCAATGTTTCTTTTTCCGCGTCAGTCTCAGGAGGGTTAACAATAAGCTCAAATTCAGGCTTAGACAATTCGGATTACGTGTTCGCGGGCCATGCAATGTCTGTAAATGGTCAGATAATTAACGATGTGGGAGGAATGTCGGGAACTAATAATGCGCGGTGGCAAAGGATCTGGTATATAGATGTTACTAATACATCTTCACTAATAAACACAAACATTGAATTTGATATGAGCGATGGTGGTGTTGGCGCTTTTAGTCTCGGGTCGGTATCTGATTATGTGTTGCTGTACCGGGCGGCACAAAGCGGTAACTGGACCGAACTCGCAACAGCAAACTCCATAACAGGAGACAGAATAATTTTCAGTAATTATAATTTAAACAACGATGGCTATTATACGATTGGCACAAAGAATTTCGCAGTAAGCACATTGCCTATTGAGTTGAACGATTTCAATGCTGTAATAAACGGAAGCCATGTCGATCTTAGTTGGAACACAAACTCAAACAACACAACTATTGAATCTTTTACAATACAAAAAACAAAAGACGGCGTGAATTTTGAAACGGTACAGGTAATTAAAACAAATAACAATTCGTTAGAGGAAGATTATAAAGAGGTGGACCTGTCTCCGTATACAGGGCTATCGTATTACCGTCTCATAGCAAAGGATAAAAGTGCTAATACAATAAAGACACCACTTATACCAATTACCAACGATATAATGCAGGATTCAGGAATCAGAGCTTTTCCTAATCCTTCTGATGGTAATATTTCAGTAAATGTTACAGGATTAAAAGATCAGGAGGTGCATTTAATGATAACTGACGTGGCAGGAAATAAAATTTATTCCAGATCTATACAAACAGAAACCGATAATGAGGTAATTGACATTGACTCTCAAAAACAGTTTTTGTCCGGAATTTACATGCTCACTGTATCGTCAGGCGATAAAGCGTATAATCAAAAGCTGATAATAAAATAATCAGGATCATCTGCAGCTGCAGTCTCTTTACGGATAATTGTATCCTTGTATACTTCTGTAATCCTGATTAAAAAAGGCACAAGGTTATTTTCATTGCTAAATAGTAAGGTTCTTACTAAATTTGGCAATTATATGTCTTACATTATTTCAGGAATTCAGCAGGTGGGTATTGGAGTTGCCAATGTTCACGAAGGTTTTAAGTGGTACAACAAACATTTTGGTATGGATGTGCCTATTTTTGAAGAAGCAGCCGAAGCAAATCTTATGCTTCCTTATACAGGTGGCAAACCTCATAAGCGTCATGCTATTCTCGCTATTAATTTAAAAGGCGGCGGTGGTTTCGAGATATGGCAATACACCAGCAGAACTCCTCAGGCTGCAACATTTAAACCACAGTTAGGCGATCTTGGACTTTTCTGCGCCAAAATGAAAACCGATAATGTTCAGGCTTCTTACGATTATCTCACGTCGCAGAATGTGAAACTTCTTGGAAATATTTCAACCTCTCCCGCAGGTAAAAAACATTTTTTCCTGGAAGATGCATTTGGAAATTTATTCGAAGTAGTGGAAGACGATGCCTGGTTCGGAAAAGGATTTAAGAATACCGGCGGACCAGTTGGTATGATGATTGGTGTTAGCAATCTCGAAAAATCAATTGAGTTTTATTCGAAGGTTCTTGGCTATGATAAAGTTCTTTTCAAAGGAGAGAATAGTTTCGATGATCTCGCTGTTCTTCCCGGAGGAGCGGTGACGTGCAAACGCGCCATTCTTACTCACACGAATGAACGACAAGGACCTTTCTCTAAATTATTTGGAAAAGGATATATTGAATTGGTGGAAGCAAAAAATTATACGCCTAGAAAGATATTCGAAAATCGTCTTTGGGGAGATTTAGGATTTATTCATTTATGTTTTGATATCAAAAACATGGCAGGTTTAAAGAAAGCCTGTGAAGCGGCCGGACATCCATTCACTGTTGATGGCGGAGCTGGTTTTGAAATGGGTGAAGCGGCCGGACATTTTACCTACATCGAAGATCCCGATGGAACATTGATAGAATTTGTGGAGACAAAGAAAATCCCGATCATGAAAAAATGGGGCTGGTATCTCGATCTTAAAAAACGTGCACCGGAAAAACGTTTGCCCGATTGGATGTTAAAAGCTCTTAAGTTTAACAGGAAGAAGGTGTAGAAACTTTTTAATACGGGTAACAATTCGTAAATTTATAACATGAAATTATTGTTGGAAGTCCCAGATAATAAAGCTGAGTCTCTCTTAGAGGTGCTAAAAAGTATTTCATTTGTTAAAACAAAAAAACTTACGGATTCAAAAGCTAAAATTCTATCTGAAATACGTGAAGCCGTTGAAGAGATGAAATTAGTGAAAGCTAAAAAGAAAAAGTCAAAAAACGCAATCGATTTTATAAATGAGCTTTAAAATAAAAACGATTTCTGTTTTCGAAAAACAAGCTAAGCGTCTTTCAAAAAAATACCCTTCTCTTAAAAAAGATTTATTGTTGCTGGTTAATGAGTTAAGCGAAAATCCTGAAATGGGAACTTCACTTGGCAGCAATTGTTACAAAGTACGATTTGCAATTACTTCAAAGGGAAAGGGCAAATCAGGAGGAGCAAGAATAATTACCAATATTGCAATCATGGATCAAACAGTTTATTTGTTGTCTATTTATGATAAATCTGAGGTTACAAGCATTACTGATAAGGAATTAAAAGAATTACTAAAGTATCTTCCATAGATTTTGCTTATGCACATAGGATTATTTTTCGGATCGTTTAACCCAGTTCATATCGGGCATCTTGCTTTGGCAAATTATATGCTCACTTTTACCGATATGGATGAAGTGTGGTTCATTGTTAGTCCGCATAATCCTCTTAAACCAAAAGCCAGTCTTCTTAATCAGCAGGAGCGCCTCAATCTTGTAAATCTCGCTCTCGATTTTCATCCGAAGATAAAAGCAAGTAATATTGAATTCAGTCTTCCGCAACCTTCTTATACAATTAACACGCTTGCATATCTCAAAGAAAAATTTCCGAAGAATAAGTTCAGCCTCATTATGGGAAGAGATAATCTTCAGTCGCTCGATAAATGGAAAAATTACGAAGAGATCCTGACGCGGCATCATATTTATGTGTACCCGAGAGTTGGTTGCGAATCATCTCCATTCGACACGCACGGACATGTTCACTTAACCGAGGCGCCTGTTATGGAAATATCTTCCACCTTTATTCGTAAGGCTATAAAAGATAAAAAGAATGTTCAGTATTTCCTGCATCCAAAGGTGTGGGAATATGTCGATGAAATGAATCTTTATCGAAAATAATCATTGACGTAAACCTTGGCGCAACTTTGCGGGAAATTATCTGCGAAATCCGTGTGAACTTTAAAGTTTCTCCACAAACTGCGTAATCAACTTCACCACATCCACATAATCCGTCAGCGGTAACGTCTTTTCAATATCGTAGATATCATGATACGCTTTTATTCCCCCTAAAGTGTAAATAAAAAATGCCGGAACACCTGCCTCTGTAAACCAGTAATGATCACTGTTCTGGGCCTTACCGCGTCGTTTGATCTCCTTCACCAGGTTTTTTTCTTTGTTGATCTCATTCAGTATGTTAAACTCTTTCTCATGAAGATATCCGTTCGTTACCATAATACCTTCATCCCCCGTTCCTAATAGATCAAGATTGACGAGGAATTTTATTTTTTTAAGATCCATTACTTTACTCTCTACAAAATATTTTGAACCAATGAGTCCTGCCTCTTCTCCTGCAAAAAAAATAAATACGGTTTTATATTTTGGCGGATACTTTTTGTAATGTTGAATAAGGTTAAGCAGAACACTTACACCACTGGCATTATCGTTGGCGCCGGGGAAATAGGTTTTCTTTCCCAAGCCACCAAGATGATCGTAATGCGCTGAATAAACGATCATAGTGTCGTTATTCTGTTTTCCATCGAGATAAGCGCAGATATTTTTATTAATGTATTTTACAAGGATCTTATTCTGAATATTTACTTCAGCGGATTTAATGTCTTTGAATTCTTTTTTATCCAGCAATTCAACCCGACAAAAGTCGGCGGCATAATCCGCTACGCTAAACGTGAGTTTCTTTTTAATAGATAGTACTAAAGGAAGACTTCCGCTCTCTGAAAAGTAGGTGACGGAATCTTTTTTCGTCATGGTAAATTTCCCTTTCAGGCTGTTACTTTCTGGAGAAATAATGTAATCCTCTCCCGGCTTCAGAAGTTTGTTATTTATTTTTACGAGAATGTTTTTTGGAAAAGTATTTACATTAAAATCAAACCACTGATAATATCCCGAAGAAAATAAAGGTTTTGCTTCCAGTCTTTTTAATTCAGATGAAATGTATTTAGCGGCAACATCTAATCCATTATTCAGATAACCTCTTCCAAAACATTCTTTTGACGTTAACTTTTTAATAACGGAACGAGCATAAAGAGTATCTTGTGAATAGGCAGAAACAGTGAACAGAAAGAGTATGGATAAGAAAAAGAAATATTGGTAAATTCCGAAGAAATTCTCTGTGGTCTCTGTTTCTCTGTGGTAAAAAAAAAGCGAAGTATTTCTACTCTGTAATTTGCCTGTCATACAATAAAACTTTGGGGTTTAGTGAACTAAGAAAAACGTTTTTTTACCAAAGCATAAAAATAAATCACCACCTCGTTGTTCGGTTTCCATTCATAAAGATCCTTCAGCGAATTCAGGTAACTTTCGGTATCTGCCCAGGTTTTAAGAGCGTTTATTTGCTCAATGGCTATATTATATTCCGGCGCGTTTTGCTTGAACAGTTCATTGATGAACCTGAATTTATCATTTATGCCAATAGCCAATGGACTTGCTTTTACAACAGGTTCTTCCATGCTTGAAACAACCGGGTCAACTTTCGGTTTTTCTTCTTCGGCTTTAACTACCGGAGCTGTCTTTTCCTTTTCACTTACTTTCGCGTGAATGTTAAAGCTTGGCGAAATTTCTTTTTCCTTCTTCTGGTATTTATAAATAGCGAGGCATTCCTGCAGCTTAACGAGTTGTTCCTGCAGATTTTCGCAATCTTTTACAGAAGGTTGAACGCTTTCGTCAACGAACAATTCAAGGGTGGGGGCCAGTTCTTTTATGTGTAGCTGGATACGATTTAATACTTTGTCTAAAGCCATGGCCTGTGAATATCTACTTTTAAAAATAAGTTTGATTTTGTTTACATTTAAACTTTGTTTTTAACGCCTTTTGAACAATGTTTTTAGAGAATAATAATGCCGAACGAAAACGTGGATGGGTGGAAGTGATCTGCGGTAGCATGTTCTCCGGAAAAACAGAAGAACTCATTCGTCGCCTTAAACGCGCGCAGTTCGCCAAACAAAAAGTAGAGATCTTTAAACCCAGGATAGATACGCGTTACCACGAACTCAAAGTGGTTAGTCACAATGGCGTTGAGATCATGAGCACACCTGTTCCTTCAAGCTCCAATATTCTTCTTATGGCAACCGATGTAGACGTGGTTGGTATTGACGAAGCTCAATTTTTTGATGAAGAACTTCCCTTTGTATGCAACGAGCTTGCGAAGCGTGGAATACGTGTTATTGCAGCCGGACTCGATCTTGACTATACCGGTAAACCTTTCGGGCCAATGCCTTTACTCATGGCCACTGCCGAATATGTTACCAAAGTTCACGCTATTTGTATGAATTGCGGAGAGCTCGCTTATGTTAGTCATCGCAAAGCGCAAAACGAAAATCTTGTTCTCCTCGGAGAAACGGATTCATACGAACCACTTTGCAGGAACTGTTTTAATAAGGAGTTTAGAAAATAGTGTACAGCCTTAAGAACATAGCAAAGATCACAGGGGTTTCTTTCGAAGGAAAAACCGATCATTACATTACC
Organism: Bacteroidota bacterium; assembly: GCA_021323535.1. Lineage (GTDB taxonomy): Bacteria > Bacteroidota > Bacteroidia > B-17B0 > Aurantibacillaceae > Aurantibacillus. Next base: position 9,206 of record JAJONO010000028.1, on the reverse strand, counting down.
ACTTTTCTGTCTGATAGCCGCAATCTCGCCGATCCTTCGGGAGTATTGTTCATTGCTATTAAGACCGGAAAAAATAACGGGCATAAATTCATTCCCGAACTAATTGAAAAAGGTGTTACCTCTTTTCTTGTACAGGAAAACGAAATAGAAATTGCTGATTACTTTGATAAGAACGTGTCATTTGTTGTTTGTCCTGATCCTTTAGGTACACTTCAGATCTTAGCGGCTTATCACAGGGCGCAATTTAAAATTCCTGTAATTGGTATTACGGGCAGTAACGGAAAAACCATTGTAAAAGAGTGGTTGTACCAGCTTCTTAAAAAAGAACATACTATTTGCCGTAGTCCCAAGAGTTTTAATTCGCAGCTTGGTGTTCCTTTAAGTGTTCTTAATTTAAACGCTACACATACATTAGGAATTTTTGAAGCGGGAATTTCGCTGGAAGGAGAAATGGAAAAATTAGCTGAGATAATTCAACCTACCCTTGGAATTATTACTTCTATAGGTTCGGCGCATGACGAAGGATTTACTTCACGGGATAAAAAACTAAAAGAAAAATTCAAGCTCGTTGATAATTGTGAGAAAATAATCGTGAACGGATTAAAACTCGAACAGATTCCTGCCGGATTAAAATCAAAAACAACTTTGGTTTCAGAAAGAGCCGATGCTGATTTCAGAATCTCTTTTAATAAAGGAAACCTTCAGCTGGAAAACTCTTCGCAGGAACTTAATTTTAAAATTCCGTTCAGCGACCAGGCCTCTGTTCTCAATGTTTCTACCTGCGCGGTTACTTTAATGCGCCTTGGCTATAACAAAGGCATTATTGCCGAGCGTTTAGAAAACCTTCAGGCCCTTGCACTTCGTCTCGAAATAAAAAGCGCGATAAATAATTCGCTGGTCATAAATGATTATTACAACTCCGATCTCGATTCTCTTAAAATAGCGCTCAATTTTTTACATCAGCAAAACAGGAGGCAGTTTAAATCTGTGATTGTTTCTGATATAGAACAATCGGGCGTTCCGGATAACCAACTTTACAGAGAGATTGCTACTCTTGTATCTGCAAATAAAATCGATTTACTTGTTGGTATCGGAAAAAAGATTTCGTCTTTTAAAACTTATTTCAAAGCAGATTCTCTTTTCTTTAAGAGTACCGATGAATTTCTCAAACAATTCAAGACTATTGATTATCGTTTTAGTAATTCAACTATTCTTCTCAAAGGCGCGCGCAGTTTTGGTTTCGAAGAAATTGGAAATCTTTTCCAGCAAAAAAGTCACGATACAGTTTTCGAAATTAATTTAAATAAGCTAACCGATAATGTAAACTATTACCGTTCGCTGCTTCAGCCTGCAACAAAACTCATGTGCATGGTAAAAGCTATGGGCTATGGCGGTGGCGGAAGCGAACTCGCAAAAACATTACAGCACATTGGCGTTAATTATCTTGCCGTTGCTTATGCCGACGAAGGAGTTGAACTTCGCCAATCGCAAATTACATTGCCAATTATGGTAATGAGCCCCGAAACAGAAGCCTTTGAAGATATTATTAAATATCGTCTCGAACCCGAGATCTACAGTTTTAAATCTCTGCAGGAATTTGTTCTTAAACTCGATCATCTTGGCGTGTCAGAACCATATCCTGTTCATATTAAAATAGACACCGGCATGCACCGTCTTGGTTTTGAAGAGGAACATATAACGGAGCTCATTAACATTCTTAAGAAAACACCACAGGTAAAAGTGCAAAGCGTGTTCTCTCATTTAGCTGCATCAGACAATGAGCAACTCGATGAGTTTACTTCTACTCAGATAAAAATATACGACAAAGTATGTTTGCACATTGAGAATGAAACAGGATACAAATTCATTAAGCACATTTGTAACTCTGGTGCCATCAGGCGTTTTAAACAGGCGCATTACGATATGGTTCGTCTTGGGATTGGAATGCATGGAGTAGGAGTGAACGCCGAAGAACAAAAAATGCTCCAGAATGTGGGAACACTTCGCACAAAAATATCGCAGATAAAAAATGTTCTCGCTGGTGAAACGGTTGGCTATAACCGTAACGGAAAAACAACTACTGATATTCGTATAGCCACCATTCCTATTGGTTATGCCGATGGGTTTAGCCGCAGTCTAGGTAATGGTAATTTCGGTGTTTACATCAATGGAACTTATTGCAAAACCATTGGCAATATTTGCATGGACATGTGCATGATCGACATTACCAACATTACCTGTAAAGAAGGCGACACTGTTATCATTTTTGAAACCATCGATCAGCTCAACGCTATGGCCGCAGCTATGGGAACAATTACTTACGAAGTTCTTACCAGTGTATCGGGTAGAGTTAAGCGAATTTACGTGCAGGAATAGTTTAGTTACTTCACATTTTATAACACAAAGTACACTAAGGCGCTTCGCTTTCCACAAAGCGAAACAAAGTAATAAATCCGCGGTGGATTTAAGACTCAAAGTCAAATGTTTATGTGTTCAGGAGTCCCGAAGGGACTCAATATTATTAACGAAAAAGTAAAACAAGAGTCTCAGCCCCGAAGGGGGTGAATAAACCTCTGTGTTCTCGGTGGTAAAAATCTTTGCGGTTAGTACTTCTACTTTTTATGCGAGAACCTCATGCGAGCTCTCTTCCATGTTTTTATCCAATCTATCCAACGATTTGTCCTATCATTTTTTATTCAAAATACCTTAATTTTATATAAACATATTGGTCATGAAAAAAAATTTATTTATCGCCTTTATTTTTTGTCTCTCCACACTCATTAACTTTTCTCAAAACGCACTTGCCTGGGCAGGACAAATGGGTAGTGCATACGGACCAGAAGATTGCATTACTATTACCACCGACGCTTCCGGAAATGTTTTTACAGCCGGATGGTTCAAAGGGATTTCTTCCGATTTTGATCCCGGACCAGGAACATTTACAGCTTCTCCTGTTGGAGATTATGATGCTTTTATTTGTAAAACAAATGCAGCAGGAAATCTTGTATGGGCAAAAACATTTGGCGGAACAGGTATCGACGCTGTACATGCCATTACAGTTGATGCAACCGGAAATGTTTATGTTACCGGTCAGTTCGACGGCACCTGCGATTTTGATCCTTCGCCAGTGGTATTTAATATTTCGTCAGCATCAGCGTCAACAGATGCCTTTATTCTTAAGCTCGATGCTTTGGGCAATTTTGTATGGGCAAAAAATTTTGAGGGTTCGCAGACAGAATCCGGAAACGCCATTGCACTAGATCCTTCTGCGAACGTGTATGTAGGTGGTTCGTATAAGGGAACAGTGGATTTTGATCCCTCTGTGGCAACAAATACAATCACTGCCGCAGATGACATGGATATATTTATCTGCAAACTTAATTCTTCAGGTAATTTTATATGGGCAAAAAGCATTGGCGGTGTGGGTAAGGATGATTGTTATGGACTTACTGTAGATCAGTCTTCCAATATATACACAACAGGATATTTTTCGAACGCTGTTGATTTTGATCCGGGGGCGGCATCGTTTGTACTTTCAGGAACCGGCGGCTCCAGCGCTTTTGTAAGTAAACTCGACGCGAATGGAAATTTTGTTTTGGCGCGGCATTTCACGGGTAATTTAAGTGCAATTGCTAACGCTGTTACTGTGGATGCTTTAGGAAATATATACATGACAGGAAATTTTGCCGGCAGCTGCGATTTCGATCCTGGAGTTACAACGTATACTATGAATGGCGGAGGTTCCGGAACAGCGCAGGTGTTTGTGATTAAACTTAATCCTTCTGGCAATTTTAACTGGGCACGGCAGATGGGAGGAACCATGGGAGACAAAGGATTCGGCATTACAACCGATGGAGCCGGAAATGTTTACACTACAGGATATTTTATTGGCACAGCAGATTTTGATCCAGGCGCGCCGGTTTATAATCTCAATGGTGGTGGAATTTATCCCGACATTTTCATTAGTAAATTAGATTTGAATGGAGATTTTGTTTGGGCCGGATCTTTTGTTGGATCGGATGATGATCAGGGTAGTGCCATTGCTCTGGATGCTTCAGGTAATATTTTTGTAACCGGACATTTTTTCGACTTCGTTGATTTTGATCCTGGACCAGGCAATTATTCCCTTAACGGAACAACTGCAGGTATTTTTATTTTAAAACTCGCTGGAGATATTACATCTGTTCATGAAAACAGGTTTGAAGGAAATAACAGTGTTTATCCTAATCCTGCTTCTGAATTTTTTAATGTAAAGTTAAATCATGCGGTAAGCGATGCACAAATCGAAATGTATAATTCACTCGGACAATTAATTCTTAAACAAACTATTTCTGCAGCAAATAGCAGGATAAACACAGCGCAACTCGGGGCCGGACTTTATACCTACCGTATCATTGGCAATAACGCGCCTGTAACACAAGGCAAAATTATTATTGAATAAAACCACTCTTTGCGTCTTCTGCTTTCTTCTGCGTTTCTCTGCGAGAACCCGTCAAGAATCCAAAATATAATCATACCTTGTATTCAGTATGATGACATTTTACACCATCTTTTCACTTGCCACAATTGCCTACATGTGTTTTTGTGCAGTTAAATGTAAACAACCTCTTTACAGAACAGTGGCCATTGTTTTTGTGTTTTGTGGATTGCTTGATTTTATTCATTCCATGTTTTTTATATCAGAGGTTTTTGCCGGACTAGTGCCATATCTCATGAAGCTTCGAAGCGTTGCGGCTCTTATTTTTGCAATACAACTTATAATTACTGCAAATAAACTTCAAGGTCAGGGAAAAGAAGGAATCGGATACAATTATGCTTTAGCCACTGCCTTGATGGTTGATGTTGCATTTTCGGTTCCAGGAGCTCTAAGTTACATGGATTATCAATGGTTTCACGAATATCGCGTACGCATGTGGCCCGATTTTGCATTAATCGCCATATTCGCAGCTATGAAGATCAATAAGGTTTCCTTAAAGTTTGAAGAAGATCTTCTGCTCTGGTATTTTTCGGTTGCTTCGGTGGTTTGGATGGGATTTTATTTCATTTAATCTCCATATTTTCTTGCAAAGCACGCTAAGTCCCGCAAAGAACCTGGATATACCTGACGCGCAAAGAGAATATCTTTGCGAAACCCTTTGCGGACCTTGAGAAATTAATTTGCATGATCCGAGTGCCGCAACATCCTTCTGCAAGCGTTGCGAGAAAATAGATCTACACTATCTCACTTTTATCGAAACAAGTAAAAATCTTACATCTGTCAGTTATCAAAAATCTCTGCCTTTCCATCCCTTCGTTCCCTTTCTAACTTTGATAAAAAAAGGACATGAAAAAATTAAGAGATATTATCTTTAGAAAAAGAAAAGGCAAGGCGCCAAAACCCGAAGTTGCTTTACCACACGAAGACGGGGCAGCTATTATATTTGTTTGCCCACCCGAAGAGGAATAAACTGTTATTCATTCTTCAATCCCCCTTTTTTCTTTTTCCACAGTTTGTCTTCTATAGTTAGCTTTGGGGTGCCCTGCGAACCCTCTGCGCCCTCTGCGGGAAACAATCTGCGTAATCCGTGAAATCTGCGTGCGAGCTTCAACGAATAATTATGTAGTTAGCTTTGCGGTCCTTTGCGAAATCTTTGGCGTCTTTGCGAGAGATTACTGCAAATATTCTACGTTTAGATCCTCTGCGTCCTCTCCTTCGTTCCTCTGCTAGAACTCCACGAGAACCTCTAGCACCCTTTCACCAAACACAATCTTCTCCACTCCAGATTCTTTCGCGACTTCAAACATTTCTCGTTATTATCTATGGTCCATTTGCTGTGAATGCGCGAATCGCTTTTGTAATTCTCCAGGTAAATAGTGTTTCCTTTAATGCTGTAGTTGCCTGTAACTTTTACTTTCGCCGAAACGGTATTATCAACATAAGAAAAAGTATTATCGTTGTTAAGTTTCAATTCAATTGAAACAGGTTTGCCGGTATTATCGCTGCAATCGCACACGCCGTAGGTTCCTGTTTTTAAAATCCTCGCGGGTTTTGTTTTAAATGATGAAGAAGCAAAGGCAAATAATACAATCAATAAAAGGTTTATCTTTTTCATGGTATTTGGTTTTGGTACCATTAAGGTAGGAAAGATTTATTTAAAATCAACCTGGGGACTGTTTAACCAAACCCTGTTTTATAACTTGTTAAGAATTGCGTCTTTGCGTAAAACTTTGCGTCTTTGCGGTTTAAAACTCTAACAACTACCTGAAAATACTCTTATCAATAAGCGCGCTTAGCATTTGCCGCAATAGATTGTTGTAGGTATCAATTTGAGATTGTAATATTTTTTTTGCCTTCTCGCATTTTACCTCGTAAAAGGCCACTTTTAAAGTAACAACCGTGTTATTTAAATTATTGATTTTTATCTCGAGTTCTTCTGCGCTTAAATTCTCCATAACTAAACAAATTAGTTACATAAATTTACGCAGTAACAAGGCGTTTTGTTCTGTGGGAACTACTGTAAATGACATTTAAATACCACATAAATGACATGGAGCCTTTTGCAATAAATGAAGTTGCAACATGCATTCCTTGCCAGCAGGATTAACTACAACGATTTATAACGTTGTGATTTAATTCATCGCCATTTTTTCTACCAAAACGCTTGCGCTAAAGCTTCAGCGCCGGCGCAGAGATACAGAGAAACAAAGGGAATCCAGGTTTCCAATGCTTGTCTCTAAAGTAGCAATAAGTATCTCCGGATTCCAAAGAGTTACTTTGCAATTAACGTGATGAACGTGGTTCTATTTATCTTATGCAATATTAAGATAGTAAAGACGTTATTATACCAGGTTACATGAAGAAACTGTTTTGTATAATAATTCTACAATTAAGTGTAACATCTATTTTCGGACAAGACACTTTACTTAAAACGGCAGCAATTAAAAATCAGTTTATCGTTCATTATTATCCTTCGGCTCATATAATCGGAGATATTGCATTAGGTTTTGAATACGCTGGCAAGAAAAGATTTGCGCATGAAATTTCTCTTAATGTAAAAGTATTTCCTTCGAATTTTTACTCCTGCAATAAAGGCTTTCGTACAGATTATTTGTTTAAATATGATCTAGTTAAAAGAAAGAGATTCCGGCTTTCTGCTGATCTTACAATGGATTATATGAATGTTTATTTTAATGATAAAGAGGTTTCATATTTTATAGAGAATGATCTTATGCAGGATAGAGAATTATACCAGATTATCAGGCAAAGCGAAAGGCGAACCGGATTTGGCATAGGTGCTGGTACAAGTGTTAACCTGAAAATATACAGGCATTTTTATCTGGGAGGAGATATTATATTTAATTATATCAGCTATCGTAGAACTATTGAATATCATGAAAGAATTTATTACAATTACTGGCAACCTAATACTTATCCCGATGTTCCATCAATAGAAACCTATTCTAGAAAAATTGTTTCTCCTATCTTCCGGCTAAAACTGAGTTACTTACTTTAGTTGGCTTATTAAATTTATCGGCAGGAGTAAGAGCATCCACAAATTGATTATTCCCCGATTCTTCACTAGATTTGATTTAATGAAAAAGCTTCTCATTTTATTATTATTCGGGTTCATACATTCTGTATACGCTCAAAAATATACAGGCTTAGAAAAAGTTCTGCAAAAGGAACTTTCCACAAGCTCTACAAAAGATGGTCGCTGGGTGTTTTATGCCAAACGCGCCAGTATCGAAAAGTTAGATAAGGTTCAAATAAAAAAGTATTTCCCGGAGTATGATGTTTTTAAAATGGAGCTTACGAACTATCTGGGTTATCATGTAAACCAGGCCAATTGTATTGTTTTGTATGATAGTTTAAAATCCGCAATAATTAAGGTTGATCCTTTATGGTATGGAGGCATAAGCGATACTCTAATAAAATTATGTATAAATAAAAAATTCGACAATAAAGATTCCCTTCTCAACTTTATGAAAGCAATTCATGAACTTATGGTAATTGACTCGGGTTATAGTTTTGTAAATACCGGTTGTACTGAAAAAAATATTTCCTATGATCTTATGTCGGCAAAAGGAAATACCTATACTATTACAAATTTCAACGGAGGAAGTTCGGTTACACAAAACCTTAAAGAAGGCGCCTGGAGAAAAACAACAATAGTTATTGATGATCTTAAGATTAAAAAATATACTTCAATTAATCCGGTAACCAGCGATAAGGAAGAGGTGAAGTAAATTTAAACAACTCTTTGTTCGATTTAGGTAATCAACCTGAAAGACCTTCAGGATTCCCAAACCTTGAATGACTACCTACCACCAATATAGTTATCAAAAGGATAAAATCCTATGTTTCCCTTTAAGCGTTATAGAAACTTGACTCTATGTTTCGGAATCTGCACTGAGCGATCCCGATAATTATCGGGAGAAGTGTGATAAAAACAGCAACACTTTCCCATTTTTGTTTACTGAGAAAAAAGCGCCACAGTTTTCCTGAAATCTTAACATTAGCATTATTTTCATTTTAAAGACGGAATAAATGCCGGATATTTGCGTTCAGAATTTTTTACCCCTTTTTCTCCCCCAAGAACAATTTTCAGGTTTATAACATTTACTGTGATGAGTGCGTGTTAACGAATGAAATGGTTCAATATGAGCACAGATAGTTTGCCTTCACACGGACAAACTACTTTAATATCTGTTAATGGTATTTATCATATAACAGTGTATGATTCAGAGAACAAACTGTTTACTTTGGTGAGTGATTCTGAGGTTACATTTAGCGTTCTTAAACATCAGATTTATTGGAGAGATTATAAAATTCCGGAGGAGAAGTAGGTTAATTTAGTATTCTCTATATATTTATCCGAAAGATAAATCCTGGGTTTACCTTTCTGCGTTTTGTCATCCCTCCTTAGGTCGGGATGACAGTTTGGAGTGTGAGAGTATGGTGACAATTTAAATGTTGAGAGTGATATGTTTGATTTACTATACATTTATCCGAAGGATAAATCCTATGTTTCCTTTTTTTGCAGTTAGAAAAAGTATTCTATGTGTCTATGTGGTTTTAAAGTGAAGGTTAAAACTTAAACCCCATGAACAAACTCAAATGCACACTATTCATGAACATAGACGAAGCCGTATAATCTTCCTGGAAAAAGTAAGGCGAGAATCCGTAACGGGCATTTAGCTCCATGAAAAAACTTCCACGCGATTTG
>JAJONO010000027.1 GCA_021323535.1 Bacteroidota bacterium | reverse complement strand
ACCTCCAACCAGGTGTTTGTGTATGTGACTTCGTCGCTTAAGGGGCGAAACATGGAGCAACTCTGCCAGAACATCTTTCAGCACTGGAAGATCGGCGCCACAGATAAAAACAATGGCGTTCTCGTGGCGGTGTTTGTGAACGATCATAAATTCAGAATTCAAACCGGGTACGGACTCGAAGGCGCCCTGCCCGATCTCCTTACAAAAAGAATTCAGGATGATCATATGCGTCCGCATTTTAAGAAGAATGATTTTTACGCCGGTATTGATGCGGGTGTAGACAAGATCATTTACTTCAGTCAGAATGCTTATACAGCTTCCGATGTGGCAGAACACGAACCTGAGACTTCGATCTGGGACAATACTGTTTTATGGGCTACCATGTTAGCGCTCGCTCCATTTTATCTTTTCAATATCGGCTTTGTTGCAAAACCATTTTATCACTTATCCGGTAAGAGAGGAAGAAAACTTAAAAAGAATAAACGCATCCTTCTTGGTATCCTGTTTTTCATTTTGTTTTTCATTCCGCTGATCGGAGGTATTGCAGTTCTGATTATCGCGTTTGTGAAAGAAATCATGCCTCCTTCCCAGGGCGGTGGTGGCTCGTATAGTTCCGGCGGATCATCTTACTCTTCATCATACTCTACTTCCTCATCATCTTATTCTTCTTCCTCTTCTTCATCCGGTTTCAGAGGCGGTGGCGGAGGGTCAAGTGGCGGAGGCGGAAGCAGCAGCAGTTGGTAATGTTAAATTATAAATGTTGAATGTTGAGTTTTTAGTGCTTAATAAAAAACATTGACCTGGTGAATAGTACCGGTTGAAATTAGAAATCATAAATCAAAAATGAAATACGTCTTCTTTCTGTTTTTCTTTCCTCTGTTTAGTAGTAAATGTTGAATGAAGTGTAATGAAAAATTGTCGATGGTTTCACGCAGCGCCTACGCTGAAGCTATGGCGTAAGCGTCAGAGTCGCGCAGATGGTTTCGCAGATAACGCAGAGACATGGAATTGTCTGTATCTTTAAACGTAAGGTGCGCAAGCGCGAAGCGCAATTCTCTGTATCTCTGCTTCTCTGTGGTAGAAAAAACATTGATGTTTTTCACGCAGAGTCGTGGTATGTGAAAAAGTAATAACTGATAGAATTAGAAATCATAAATCAAAAATGAAAGGTGCCATCTTCCTTCTGTTTCTCTTTCCTCTGTGTAGTATTGCCCAGGATCTTCCTGATCTTCCCAAAGATTATATTACGGATGAGGCGCAGGTACTGAGTGCTTCTGAAGAGAAAAAATTAAACACAAAACTTGGGCTCTTCGAAAAGAGAACCACCAATCAACTCTTCGTTTACATTGCTTCTTCTCTCAATGGAAAAAATCTTGAACGTTACAGCAATTCCATTTTTAATCATTGGAAGATAGGACAGAAAGATAAAAACAATGGCATCCTGGTTGCTGTGTTTGTGAAGGATCATAAATTCAGAATACAAACCGGGTACGGACTCGAAGGCGCTTTACCTGATTTGCTCACAAAGAAAATACAGGAAGAAAGAATGGTACCCCGCTTTAAAGAAGATGATTTTTATAGCGGCATTAATGCGGGAGTAGACAAGCTGATGTTTTATTCTACCAATCCTTATCTCCCCGGTGATCTCGAGCCTCCATCACGATTCAGCACTTCAGAGCTAATCACATTCTTTACACTTCTCACAATTGGACTGCTGATCAATCTTCCAATGATCATTATCTGCATCTGGAATCTTTATAAAGGAAGAGGTTACCACGTGGAAAGAAAAAAGAAAACTACTCTCACCGTTATTTTCAGCATCCTGTTTTTTATTCCTGTGATTGGTGGAATTGTAACTATTATTTATTGCGTGAGGAAAAAACTCGTTCCTTATACTCCGGGTTCATTCGGCTGGAGCGGTGGCGGCGGTGGTAGTTCTTCTTCATCATCAGGCTCATCTTCTTCCTCCGGTTTCAGCGGTGGTGGTGGCGGGTCAAGTGGCGGTGGCGGAAGCAGCAGTTCGTGGTAATAGCTGAACGCAAAAAGTTGAACGTTGAACAATGAACGTTTCATAGTTCAACGTTCAACAAACAGATCACGATATCTTAATTTGCTTCCTGGGTTTTGAAACAGCCGTTTCTTTTTTAGGAATAGTTAGACATAACATGCCATCTTCATACTTCGCATTAATATTGTTTTCATCAATATTATCCGGCAACTGAAACGATCGTGAAAAACTTGAGTAAGAGAATTCGCGGCGTTTATAACCTTTGTTTTCGTCTTTCGATTCTTCTTCCTTTTCACTGCTCACTGTGATCATTCCGTCCTCTACGTCGATCTTAATGTCATCACGCTTCACGCCAGGAACAGAAAGTTCAAGCTGATACTCTTTATCGGTTTCCGAAATGTTAGCCGGCGGAGTGTTAACACCACTGTTCCAGAAATCGTCATCAAGATCGAACAACCGTGGCATAAAAAACCTGTTCGCCAAAAAATCGTTTTTCAGTGAAGGGAACATACCCCCATTCCCATTTTGATTTCTTCTTTTTTTTAATACTGACATAGCTTTAAGTTTTTGATTAATAAATAAGTTTATACAAAAGCTATTCACGAAAAAAACTTGCCAGATATTAGAAGCCCTTTTGAGGTATTTTAATCCGAAGATAAGTTTGTTTTTATAATTTACCCTGCGAAATTAATTCCACAGCCATAACTTCGCTAATCCTTTTTATAAAGATCAAAGTTAGAAGTAAGAGACACCTGCAATGTGTGATTGTTCTCAACTCTTATACCATCACTTTTAAGAATAAGCTGGTTAAGATATCCGATTTCGAATCGTCCCAGTTTTGGAACCTTATAACCAAGCGCCATGTAAACGCGGTTCTGATCGAATGCATACCTGATGTTTTCACCAAACCCTACCATCACTTCATCATAAGCTGTGATGTAAAAACTGTTATCCGAAATTTCTTTTCCGTTAAACGGAACTGAAACCCTGTAACAATACCTGAAACGGTTCGAATATACATAAGGCTGATTTACGAAACGTTGCTCGAGCCTGAAGCGATGAACCATTTCAAAAGCGCCCACAAAATGTTTTGCCTGCAGTTGCTGCCAGAAACGTTGTTCAGGAAATGTTTTTGCTGCCGGAAATTCTCCGTAAGGATGTGTGTTTACAAAACAATATCCCGCTGTAGCGAAAACATTTTTATTGAAATGATAGTTCAATCCTGTTCTTAACAGTAATTGCTGTGGATCAACCACTACATTACTTCTTCTCCACTGGGCCTCGAGACGTATTCCCAGTTTCGGAGTAAATTTATGATCGCCAAAATACATGAACCAGCCATTGTAATGATCGGCGATATTATATTTGGATTGCGATACAACCGTAAGAGCTGTAATACTAAAAATAAGGACTAAGAACTTTTTCACCATTACTTTTTGTTTAATTGTTTTTCAATATCGTTGATGTTTCCGGTTAATACTTTTTCTTTTTTTTCATTGAACAAAATAAAATCCGGACATGAATTTATTTTAAAGTTTCGGAACAAACCAAAGTCTGATATGCCCCACTTCCAGTTAATTTTATTTTTCTGCAACAGCTCTGTAATTTCAGTCACACTAATATGCTCCCGAATACCCTCATCGAAATAATGAAGAAACAGAACATTTAGTTTGTCCGGATATTTCTTTTCAAGTCCTTTTATTTTTGCAATAGCGTCTTTTAAATACACCTTATCTTTGAATTCGCAATGCATACAGGTTAAATCGCCAAACAGTACCAGCGTGTGTTTGTCCCTTTGCATAAAACTTCCAAGACTCACCTCTTCTGCTACGCCATCATCTGTATCAAGCGGCCTGTAGTAAACGGAATCGACTGATCTCTGGGAGAAAACACTGATCTGCATAAAAGCGCAAATCAAAAATAAAATCAACCGTATTTTACTGTTCATTCTGAGGGCTAAAGATAAAAAAAATAGAGTTTATCATAGGCTGAACACAATGCGAGTCTGCACAATTTTACTATCTTTAACTATTCACGGTAGATTTTTTAATTATGAACATGAAAAATTATATCACACTTTCTCTCCTGTTAATTACTTCCTGTTTCGGGTTTTCACAAACTGTTGTCAGTACCTATGCAGGCGACGGCACACAGGGCTTTATTGATGGCGATACTGCCGCGGCGCGATTCAGATCACCTTTTGGAATCTGTATGGACAAAAACAGTAATCTTTACATTGCCGATGGCGGGAATCATTCTATAAGAAAGATCACTGCTTCGGGAATAGTGACAACACTTGCGGGAACTGGTGTGGCAGGTTACTTGGATGGTGCAGCAGCATCGGCACAGTTCAATAATCCCACCGGGGTTTGTGCAGATGATTCGGGAAATGTATACGTGTCCGATTTTCAGAATCATCGCATCCGTAAAATAAGTTATTCGGGAAGCGTTACAACAGTAGCAGGAAACGGCACGCCAGGTTACACCGATGGATCGCCTGCTACAGCGCAATTTAGTTACCCGAGAGGGATCTGCGGAAGCAAGAACGGAAATTTATTTGTGGGCGATAGCTGGAACCATCGCATCCGTAAAATTGATGCGAATGGAAATGTGAGCACTTATGCCGGTGGCGGAGTAGCATTTGGCGTTTCGAGCGTTGGTGGTTTGGTTGATGCAAAAGATACGGCCGCAAGATTTTACACTCCTGCAGGGGTGAGCATCGACAAAAACAACAACGTATTTGTAGCCGACGCTTATAATCATCGCATCCGTAGAATTGATACAGCAAGAAATGTTTCTACGGTTGCAGGAAGTGGTGCTACCGGTGTTGGCAATGGAGGTTACGCAAACGGACCTGTTACTATGGCACTTTTAAATACGCCGACTGAATTACATGTCGACAGCACAGGTTTAAAAATTTATATTGGCGATACATTCAATAATCGAGTAAGAGCGGTTGAAGGCGGAACACTTTATAACCTTGCAGGAAAAGGAACAGCGGGTTATGTAAACGGCGTTGATACTGCAGCTCAATTTAATTATGTAAGAGGCGTTGTATGCAATTCTGTTGGAAATGTTGTTTACGTAATCGATTATAACAACCACAGCGTGAGAAAAATTTCATGGATCTCCACAGTCGGCGTTCCTGAAATTAAAAACAATGACTTGACTTTTTCTCTCTACCCGAATCCTAATCATGGAAGTTTTAAGATTGATTTGAATTCTGAGAAGAAAGCAGATGTTGAAATTTATGGTGTTGATGGAAAGTGTGTCTACTCAAAAAAAGAAATCAATTCTGCGGAGACAATACAACTTAAACAACTTGAAGCGGGAATTTATTTTTTGAAAGTTTATTCTGAGAATAATTTTGTGGTGAAGAAGTTTGTCATTCTATAAAAATATTACCGCAGAGATACAGAGAAGCAGAGGTATAACTCATTCTCTGTGTCTGCTTCTTTGCGCCGTTCGCTATAGCTTCAGCGCAAGCGTTGCGGTAAAAAACATCGAAAATCATTTCACGAATTGAAATCCATCACTCACTCAACAATAACCCTCTTTTCAATATTTTGAATAATTATTGATAAGCCCTGAAACCCTTTCTACAAAAGAGTTACAGCGTCACACAAATTTTAAATCAAAAACTATTTTACACATTACCGGAAATTTTTTCTTGACAAGCAGAAATTTTGCATTACATTTGCATCGCAATTGAATGTCTAACAATTAAATTTCGGAGGACAAAACAATGATGGTCAATTTATCACATATCAAACCGTAAAGCCGCGCCCCGGTAATTTCATATTACAGCCCGGCTTTCTGCCGGGTTTTTTATTTCAAAAAACTTCCGGTTCAATCAACCAATTTACAAATCGTAGTTGCGCTTTGTAGTGAAATACTTTTGTCTTCACACAAGCACTTCTGCAAAAGAAATAAAGCAATGGGAAAAAACCGATTGAAGGGAAAACATCTTCGCAAGGTGGATTTTCCTTCAGATGTAGCCAAAAGTGTGGCTATAAATATAATGACGAAGCATTACAAATATGTTTCGCTTGAAGAAAAATTAGAAATAATACAAAACGTTCTTTCAGATCCTGAAAATTACCTGCAACACGAAGCACTTGAACCTTTAGCGAGCGCCCTGACCGGTAAACCAAAATTAAAAAGCGACTATGAAGTTCATGCGCTTAAAAGCGAAGGCAGTTTTTCTGTCTTTGGACAAAAACACATTGCTCAAAACGCTTTTATGCAAATGGAAGCGGCGCTTAAATTACCGGTATCGGTAAAAGGCGCGCTTATGCCAGATGCGCATCATGGTTACGGACTTCCGATCGGAGGAGTTCTTGGTGCGAAAAACGCTGTGATCCCTTTCGGAGTTGGCGTGGATATTGGCTGTCGAATGGCCCTTAGCATCTTTGATATTCCACCTGACTTTTTACGCATGAAGGAATTCGAACTTCACAAAGCGCTGAAAAGATATACGCACTTTGGCAATGAAGGCAATCTTGATTTTGAAGTGGATCATGAAATTCTGGAAAGACCGGAATTTAAAACCACTGAACTATTAAGAAAACTTCACGGGAAAGCGCGTTACCAGCTTGGAACTTCGGGAACAGGAAATCATTTTGTTGAATTCGGAACTGTGCACATGGAAGCTGATAATACGCTTGGAATAGACCCTGGTGATTATGTTGGACTTCTTTCGCACAGCGGATCACGTGGAATGGGCGCTGCTATTGCGCAAACCTACACGCAAATCGCCGAACAGAAATGCAAATTGCCAAGGGAAGTGAAATCACTCGCATGGTTAAGCCTCGACGATGAAGCGGGACAGGAATACTGGCTCTCGATGAATCTCGCAGGAGATTACGCTAAGGCTTGTCATGATGTGATTCACAAAAACCTGAGCAAAGCCATCGGACTTAAACCTGTTCTTAAAGTGGAGAACCATCACAACTTCGCGTGGAAAGAAATTCATGATGGAGAAGAACTGATCGTTCACCGCAAAGGAGCAACGCCGGCTGCTAAAGGAGAGTTAGGAATAATTCCCGGAAGCATGACCACAAAAGGGTTTATCGTAAGCGGATTGGGTAACGAAGCTTCACTGAATTCAGCGTCGCATGGCGCGGGAAGAAAAATGTCGAGAAAAGAAGCGAGAGATACAATCGCAAAATCTTTTATGACAACACAACTTCGTAAGGCCGGTGTGAAACTGATTGGCGGAAGCGTGGAAGAAGCTCCTTATGCTTACAAGGACATTGAGGCTGTTATGAGCTGCCAGGATGAACTTGTGAAGATTGAGGGAAGTTTTATGCCGAGGATAGTAAGGATGAATAAGTCCTGAGTTACACGACGGTGGGCCACAGATTTCACGGATTTCACAGATCGGGAATTAAAGAGGATTTGAAAGATTAAAAAAGAAAATTATCATGAAGGAGAATTCTTCGAAGAATACCTTTCATGATTTTAAAAAAATTACCAGATGGAAACAAAATTTATACAGATCACTTCGGGAAAAGGCCCGGCTGAATGTGAATTGGCGGTGGCGCTCGCTTTAAGAGAGATGATCGACGAAGCTAAAAAACAAAAGCTGGAACACGAAGTTGTATCGCGCTGCAGCGGTGTGATGAATGGCACTTTATACTCTGTTCTTATCAAACTCAAAGGTAAAAACGTTAACGCGTTTGTCGCTTCATGGTTGGGACCATTGCTATGGATCTGTCAGAGTCCATACAGGAAATTCCACAAGAGGAAGAACTGGTTCATTGGTATTAACGAAATACTTCATTCAGAAATAAAACAACTGAACATGAATGAGGTCTCGTTTCAAACCATGAGATCTTCAGGTCCGGGTGGACAACACGTAAACAAAACCGAAACGGCGGTAAGAGCAACTCACGTCCCCAGTGGATTATTTGCCACCTGTAATAATCATCGTTCACAACTTCAGAATAAAAACGAAGCCGTGGAGCGACTGAAAGAAAAATACATGGACTGGCAGCAATCGCTAATAACCGATAAAGGCTTGAAAAGCGAAAGAGAAAACAATAACAATTTAGAAAGAGGGAACCCTGCCCGTATTTACAAGGGTGCAAAATTTTTAAAACAATAAAACCGTCTCCGCAGGGCTTCTGCGACTACAACAATGAAAAAAGAAATTTTACATAAAGAGTTACTCGCTAAAAAAGAAAAACTGGAGGCGATTGGCTGCGAGCTGAAGAAAACATTCATTGGCCTGGACTCTGTGATCGATGAAATGATGAACCTTGTTTCGGCATGGCATTTATTCTCTTTTACCCAGCTTCGTCCAACTGTTATTAACCTTTGGGGAATGACAGGCTCAGGCAAAACAGCACTCATCCAGAAACTGGTGGAACTGCTCGATCACAAAAAACTGTATGTACAGTTAGACATGGGCGAATTCGAATCGGATTCAGCCTCCTGGATAAAATCCACATTAACCGATGATCTTGAGTTTTTTCACCAGCAGTCTGGAATTATTTGTCTGGACGAATTTCAATTCGCCAAAACAATTGACAACGAACGCGAACTTGGAAAAGACAAATTGCGTGTGATCTGGGATTTGCTTGATAGTGGAAAGATAAATTACATTCCAAGCGGAAATACATACCATCTTCGTCGTGCTGAAACCTGCGCAATGGCATTACTAAAAGCTGAATCTTATGGTGTGGAAATTGAAAACGGCGTAGTTATAAAAAACGAACAGGAATTCCTTGAGGTCTTTAAAGGATTTTATTTTGAAGATTCGGGAAGAAATGGCGTAGCGCTCGACAAAGACTATTTTATCTCTAAAGATTTTCTGCAGGGAATATTTTATCTGTATGATGATGAAAACGCCACCCGTGAAATTCTCGATGAAAAGACAAAGGCGGCAGATCTTCGCGGACTTATTGACATAATTATCGACGGCGTAAAAACCCGCACCGGTGTAAAAACACTTGACCTTTCTCGTTCTCTCATTTTTGTATTGGGAAACCTGGACGAAGCTTATTACATGAGTAACAGTCTTAACCCAGATATAAGCGCCGATGAATTACATGAGGCCACTTCGAAGATTAATATCTCTCATATTAAAGCCGCTCTTAAAAAGCGTTTTCGCAACGAACAGATCGCCCGTCTTGGGAACAATCACATTATTTACAAATCGTTTACTACGGCGCACTTTCGTGAACTGATAAGAAGAGAAATGCAACGCATCAATAATTTTGTAAAGGATAATTTTGATTTCTCCATTTCATTTCACGCTTCCGTTCATGATATTGTTTACAGGGAAGGTGTTTTTCCTGCGCAGGGAACACGTCCGGTTTTAACTACTGTGAAAAACCTGATTGAAGGATGGATCAGTAAAATTACCATTGAAGCTCTTGAGAAAAACATGAACGTAACTGTTGTGGAATGGAGTTACAGTGACGATAAATATGTATTTGTGTTCAAGGATTCCATGAATAACGTACTTAACATTTACGAAGAGAAGATCAATCTGAAAATTGACAGTCTCCGTAAAATTGCTAACCGCGATGTCCAGGCTCACATTGCTGTTCACGAATCCGGTCACGCTATTCTTGCCGCGCTCACGTTCAGAATTCTTCCATCGGTGGTTGTATCAAAAACTGCAGCCGATAACTGCGAGGGGTTTTGTATGATCAATTTTCCACAGGGAATAATGACAAGAGAAACATTGAAGAAAGACATTATTGTTTCGCTCGGAGGATTTGTAGCAGAGAAAATGATCTTTGGCGAAGAACATACTTCGGCCGGTGTTTATTCTGATCTTGAATCGGCCAGTGAATTGGCCAACAAAGCAGTAAAATATTACGGCATGGGAAAAGATCCGGTTCACATCCAGGTAAAATCTTTTCAAATGAATGAATATTTTTTTAGTAACGATGGGCATTCCAATGAAGCCTTACAGATATTGAAAGAATGTCAGGACGAAGCGGAAGAACTACTTGAAAGAAATAAATTCCTTCTTCTTAAAATGGCGGAGTTTCTAACAGATCATAACAAAATGGAAGAAGCTCAGATTGGCGACATGGTAAAACAATACAGCGTTGAAAACTGGATAGGTGATAATTGTTTCGTGAAAAAAGAAGATTATTTTGGGTTTGAAAATATAGTGAAGAAGCAGTTGAAGGAAATGAGTTTACGGGTAAAATAAGAAGGTTGTGCCTCAGGGAACTTTGCCAAAGTACATTGCGGAAATTCGTGCAGACTTTGGCAAAGTCCCTCAGAACACAACCCTATCTCTTCAATACCAGTTTCGTTGTTTTAGAAACTCCCTCCGAATTCACCTTCACAAAATAAACGCCTTCTCCTTCCGAAGAAAGGTCAAGGAAATAATCCGTTTCGCTGTAAGAAACAGTTTTTTCAAAAATCTTCTTTCCAGTAATATTAAAAACACTGAGCGTTACATTCTTTCCACTGAGTTCGGAAACGTCTATAGAAAAATATCCGGCGGACGGATTTGGATGAATTGAAAAAGAGCCCTTTTCTTTAGTGGACGAAGCAACACCAGCGGTAGGCCCTGCCAGTTTTGCAAGATACATATCAAAATTTCCAGCCCCGTTTATAGTAGATGCTCCGAAGGTTAGAGTACTTCCAGCTGTGTACCCTGTGAGATATGCATTTCCAATAGCATCGGTTGTCACAGACATTCCATTTTCATGCGCCTGGCTGCCAACCGCGAGCGCTGTCATAACAAAACCATTCGCGTCGTATTTTAAAAGATAAATATCATAATCGCCAACATTCGTCAGAGTATTTGTACCTGTACTCATTGAAGGCGCGCCAAATTGTCCCGTTACAAAAATATTTCCGAAAATATCTGTTTTAGCATAGTGTAAGTAATCCCAATAAGTTCCACCGGCACTTTTTCCCCAAACGGGATTCCCATTCGAGTCGTATTTCATAAGGAAGATATCATACAAAGCATTTGTGCCTGTGTTTGTGAGTGTAACTGACCCTGTAGTAACAACGCTACTGGAGAAAATTCCGCCCACGTATACGAAATTCCCAAAGGTGGTTACTGATTTTCCCTGTTCATGTTCAGAACCTCCCATACTTTTTGCCCAGATCACATTTCCTGATGAATTATATTTTACGAGAAACATATCAATCCCATTGGGATCAAACGCCGGTGGAAAACTTACGCTGGTGTTGACCAGCGTGTCCTGGCCGAAAACAGAATACGGACTGTAAAAATAACCCGTTACATAAATGCTTCCAGTTCCATCCATCGCTACTGAACTTCCGATCTCAGCATGATTTCCATAAGCATTTTGAGCCCAGAGTATGTTTCCGTTGGTATCGTATTTTGCAAGAAACATATCCGCAACACCTGTATTGGTTAATGTAATTGAAGTAAACAACATCGTTGAACTTTCGAAATTACCGGTCATATAAATATTTCCAGTGGCATCGGTTGTAATGGATGCTGCGAAATCATCCATGGTTCCGGCTGCCGTTTTTGTCCATATGATTGTTCCTGTAGCATTGAATTTCGTGAGAAAAACATCTCTTGACCCTGAAGGAGAATTGGTGAAATATCCCGCCACATAAATGTTTCCGGAAACATCGGTTGCTATGGAAGTCGCGAATTCACTGCCCGCACTGCCGGTACTTACTGCCCAGAGCGGATTTCCGTTCGTATCATACTTTGCAAGAAAAACATCCGTAGTACCAGCACTTGAATTGGTGAGTGTAGTTGTTCCAAAAGCAATTGTGGTACTCGCGAAATACCCGGTAACGTAGGTGTTCCCTGAGTTATCTGTAGATGAGGCGATTCCCCCGTCATCTTGTGCTCCGCCAGCGCTTTTGGCCCAGGCCCATGTTGTTTGTGAAGAAATATTTAAGGCGTAAAAAAAACAGAAAAGAAGAGTAAAGATTTGTTTCATTTCGATTGGATTAAGGATTTATCTTTCCAATCAAAAAAATATACCTGTAAATAACTTAAGCTAATACTTGGAATGTGATTGTTTTTTTCCCTGATGAGTACAAGCTTCCACACTCTTTATTTACCAATAAAAAGATGCTTTTCGCCATTATAGTAAATCAGAAACCCGCTTCGAATTTATTCACGATTGGCATTCCCGATTCGGAAGCAAACCTCCAATAATTACTATTGATAGCTGATAGAATTTCAGATTTTTTCATATTCTCTTCAGCGATCATAACATGAGCATCCTCATATGAAAATTCGTCGTATTCATTTTTAATCAACTTTCCGATCCATAGTTTTGCATTAGGAAGAATACGAGGATCTTCTTTTATTTTTTTCAGGAAATCGCGGTCTTCAAAATTAACGTCCTTCAGAAAACAACAAATATTTGACAAAAATGTACTGTTGGGTCCAATTGGATATTTCAATTTATGCTTTAAAAGAAAAATATGATGATCCTTCGCGTAAAAACAAACTTCCGGAACGTCGGTTACTCCAAACATGTTGGCAAGGAATTCGAAATTGCCGGGAATATCTTTGAGAATCATCTTATTCTTTTTATTTGTGCTGTTCAGTGTATAGGTTGCAGTCACTGAATCGGGGAAAAACACCGCATAAGGCGTATAACTATCAATTCTGTTCATCTGTTCCTTTTCGGGAGAAATAATTCTATCAATTTCCATAGTAGCTCTCAGATTAATTCTGCTGACATGAAAATCTTTCTTGAACAGAACCGATTCGTAGCCTGGTCCGAAAGCATTGATGGTGGTAAGAATGCGATCGCGATGATGGCAAATCCCTTTCACCGAAATTCTTTCATGATTACGGGACGGAGGCAGAACATTTAATACAAGATTAAAGTCGGCGGTTTTAATAACCTTAAACCTGAGCAGCCGCTCATAGTTACGCATTGAGTTCATAAAATCAGGATCGGAAAGATTGTACCTGATCACCGCTTCGAAAAACGCGCGATCTGAAGTCATTTCTTTCAGAACAGACTCGCTTAATTCATGTGCTTTTTCTCTGGTGTTGGACGCGAAAATTGAAGTGAGTTCCTTCAGGTAAGCGCCGTGGCTGATAATGTTTTCCTGTTTCATTTCTTAAACTTTTTGGTTTATAAATAAATCAGGGGGAAACTTAATTACTTTAAAGTTAATTCATTTTTCACCTTTAAAGTTAGGATCGCAATAAAAAAGAAAATTTTTACTAATGTGTAAAGAATTCCACATGTTATTATACTCCAACGTCAAAATTGTTAATCCATTTGAGGTGCCAAATTGCAGGTAAAGATTGCCCGACAGTTAAGCCGGCCTTAGTCAGTATAGATAAATATTAAGCAAGATGTGCAATGCCTGGAGAAAATTTCGGGCATTAATTATTTTTCTTATTTTTATCCTATGCCCATTCGATTTCCCCTTCTCCTCTTTCTATTCCTTTTATCATCTTTCCTCAGCGCACAAACAAGGAAAATTGATTCTACGAAAATTCTTTTACGCAATGCCAAAACAGAAAAAGAAAAAGCTTTCCACTTAAAAGATCTCAGTATTTATTATAAAAAGATAAGCATGCTCGACAGCGCTATTTATTACGGGGAGCTTGGCGTTGAGATCAGCAAAAAAGCAGGATTTAAAACCGAGTTAGGCGACATTTACGGAAATCTTGGTCTCGCTTATAATGACAGAGGTGAAAAACCAAAAGCACTCAATCTTTATCTTGAATCACTTAAAATTGCGGAATCGTTGAAGGACACACGGCGAATAGCCGACAACCATGTACGTATCGGATCTTTATTCGATGAACAGGGTGATGAAGATAAAGCGCTCAAAAATTATTTTACGGCACTCCACGCGTATGAAGAACTTAAACTCAAAGACAGAATTTCGATGGCTTTCGGCAATATCGGGAACGTATACTACAGTAGGCGTAAATTCGAAAAAGCGCTTTCTTTTTACCTGAAAGCTCTGGCTCTTGATAAAGAACTGGATAATAAGGAAAACATGAAATATTCCCTGGGCTATATTGCTATGGTATACACAAGCCTTGCTAAAAAGAATGTAACAAAAAGCGATTCTTTTTACCAGGCAGCCAGGAATTTTTATGGTGACGCGTTAAAATTATCGGAAGAGATGAAAGATAGCCGTCTTGTTGTTAACTGGCTCGGTAACCTTGGTTTGGTATATACAGAAACTAAAAATTATTCCCTTGCCGAAAACGTATTGCAACGCGCTATTAAATTAGCCGATAGCCTGGGGCTTCCCGAAGAAAGTATGCAATTTAACCAGGTTATAAGTGAAATGTATTACGTAAAAGGCGATTTCAAAAAATCCATTGATCATTACAAAAACTACACGAAGGAAAAAGATTCGCTGTTTAATGCGGAAAAAAACCGCGAGATCACGAAACACGAAATGACCTATGAATTTGACAAAAAAATGGCGACTGTTAAATCGGAACAGGAAAAAAAAGAAGCAGTGGCGCACGCAAAGAGCAAACAACAAAAACTAATCATTGCAATCGTTATAGGAGGGCTTATTATTATGTTCGTTGCACTATTGGTAATCCTGAAGGCGCTACGCACAACCCGACTTCAGAAAACAATCATTGAAAGGCAAAAACATCTTGTGGACGAGAAGCAAAAGGAGATCATAGATAGCATTAATTACGCCAGAAGGATACAGCATTCGTTGCTAACTACCGAAACTTACATCCACAAGAATATAAAAAGGATGAAGGATAAAGAACAATGACCCTCCTATAGTGTTTTATGTTTAAGGTCGATGTAGAAAAGTCCGCCCGAAACATTCACTTCACTTAATTTTACTTTAGGGAGATTGTTTTCGATAAGATTTCTGAATTCTTTATCATTACTTGAGATTTGCTCCACAGTGATTTCACCTGTTTGGGAAACTCTGAAAGCTACCTTGGCTGACGAACTTTTTTTATCGAGAGCGCTGTAATCCCATTTGCTGCATTCCTGCACAATGATATCTTTAACTGCGCCTTTAGAATTTTCTTCTGATGGACGAATACCGTTATTGTTAGCGCGTACTCCTAAACTTAAAAGAATACTACTGATGAATAAGAACAATGTTGTTTTCATGGTTTTTTGTTTTGTTATAATTTGGGAGCACAAAGGTACTGTTACGATGCAGGGAAATGTTTCACCCTATTCGGGGGAAAACATGGTAACGACTGTTATTGAAAGTTAAAACCTGGTGATTGATTAAGAGACAAGTGTGAAGAGAGGTTAAAAACTATGACGTTTGAAACAATATCTGGGAAACGACCGTTTAATTAAGATTCATGTAAGATTCTGTTTAAAACAAAGCTTTTTCGGTTATGAGAAAATATTATATTTATAAGGCATTTAATTCTGTAATATGGCCGAACAATTTCATCCCTTAGTCAGATTGAAAGTTGCTGACAGCTTTCGTAATTATTCCGATAAGTTATTTATATCGGAATTAAAAGTTGAAGAGTTGGTACCAACGACACAACGCGCGTTTCTGATTGGAAAAAACGGCGTTGGAAAAAGCAGGATTTTAAATCACATTGTTACTGAATTTAACAGACAAAAAAAAACTGTAATAGAAATTGATCTTCGGAAGATTGAAAAAACCAAAACTCTGCTAAAGGACATATTAATCGATCTGCGTCAAAACAGTTCCACAGGATCCACTTATTGTTATTGTATTGATAACATCGATGATGTTTCCAGTATTAATCTCTTACAGGAACTTCTCACATTATTAACGATGGATATTAACAGCAATATCTATATGGCAACAGATGGTACTGGCTTCAAGAGATTTCCTGAGCTGACAAAAATTGCCATGGCTTATATTGAAGTGGAGAGAGTTACAACCGGAGAAATATTCAGAAATGAATTAAGAGCTAAATTTGCACTTAAGATCAGTGATGTTATTCAGATATATCCCGAACATTATGAAATAAGGCGTTCTGAAGATTTAGTCTGGTACGGTGAAATTCGTGAAAAGTTAAACTTGATTACGGACCTTATTACACGAGAGAGAATTGACCAGGTGCTTTTTCAATTAAAAAAATCAGGATATCTTTTTACCGAATCTGATATTCAAAACCTTGATTCTTTCAGAGCTAGTATTAATATCATTGTCCGGGTGAACAATCACGTTAACAGGTTTAGTAAAGATAAGGTTGATCTTGTTTCCTTTTTTAATATTGCTAAAGCTTCTGAAAATTTTGATTCATTCGTTTCAGGCCTTAAAACCGGATATGGAACAAAAAGAACTGATAAGGAATTTATGTCGGCTGTTTTAGATCCAAAAATCGGTCTGTTTCCCCATTTGAAACATTTCTATTCAATAATTAAATACTGCCAGAATCAAAACAAATATCCTCCGTACTACAAGTACTGGAATAAAATTGCGGCGTTTATTTTTGATGTTGAATATAATAATTACGATCAGTTTACTGCTTTCTATCAACGGGTAACTATAGGTTTAGAACAACCGCTTTTAGAATTCGGATCCTTTATGTGGGCATTGGGTCTTGCTATTTCTGATTATCTGAGCAACAGACAGCTTAGCGATGAAGAACTAGCGTATCTAAAAAAGTATTTCATGACCCTTGAAAAGCTTACTGATTTTTTAACCGGCAAATTGAATAATGTGGAGAGCTTAGAAGATGATGAGGCGGAGGAAAACAATGATAACACACAACAATTCGGCCGTTTATCACATAGATACCATTCTCCAAATAATCATTCAGTAGAAGATCAGCTAAATGTTACTAATGATATCAAAGCTTTTGCATCATTACTTGCTTTCAGGAATGCAACTCCGCCCATTGCAATAGGGCTATTTGGAAACTGGGGATCAGGAAAAAGCTACTTCATGAACCATATTCGTAAGGAAATAGGCGAAATAAAAAACCCGGAAAACAGTAATGAATATTGCGATCGTATTGTTCACGTTGAGTTTAACGCCTGGCATTTCAGGGATGCTAATCTGTGGGCCAGTCTGGTGAATAAAATATTTACGGAGTTAAGTCTTTTCCTGAAAAAAGGTGAAAATAAAGAAGATATCGAATCTTTCTACAAAAAACTCGCTTCTGTTAAAGAAGATATTAAAGAAGTAGATGTTGAGTTAAAAAAAGTAGAAACGGCCAAATCGAAAATTGACAGTGAACTTCTTGAAATAAAGAGAAAAAAAGAAGAAACTAAAATAAGATTAAGCATTGCTCATATCAGAAATCTCTTTTCAGCTGTACTTAAAGACTCAGATGTTAAAGGAAACTTAGATGTTATTCACAAAGATCTTGATCTGAAACTTGGGAACTCTATTGAGGAGATTAGGGACAATCTCGAAAAATTTAATACAGCCGAACAAAAAATGAAATCGGGTTTTAAAATTATAAATCAGAGGGGGCCATTATTCATTCTATTCGGGTGCTTTATTATATCAGCCACATTTATCGTTCCTTACCTCTATTCATTGGTTCAGCAGGAGGTAGGAACACTTCAGAAAACTCTTATCGCCATAACAACTTTTTTAACTTCAGCTGTAGTAACATTTACGCCTGTTTTTACCCGCGTGAACAAATATTACAACAAACTAAAAGAAATTGCAGACAATTGGGATCAATTACGGGAAGCAAACAGAAATATAAAAGGCCCTGAAGAAGAAAGGCTGCTAGCAGAACTCGAAATTACAAGCAAAAAAGAAAAGACACTCACTTTAGAAAAAGCAGAAAAGGACGCTATTGCTACAAAATTAGAAACTGAACTTAGAGACATAAAATCGGGAAAAAAATTAGCTGAGTTTATTCAAAATAAAGACAACAATTCGAGATACAAAAACAAGCTTGGTATAATTTCGTGGGTAAGAGAAGATTTTGACGAACTGAATAATTTAATAAGAAGACAGGATATTGCCACAAAATTAAATACGAACAATGGATCTGATATTAAGGAAGAACTCAAAATAGACCGAATTATTTTATATATCGATGATCTTGACCGTTGTCCCGAAATGCGCGTTGTAGAAGTTCTGGAAGCTGTTCACCTGCTGCTTTCATTTGAACTGTTTGGCGTTGTCGTAGGAGTTGATCCGAGATGGGTGTCGCACTCTCTTAAATTCAAATACAAAGATCTTTTCAGTGATGGCACGAAACCGGAAGAAAACAAGCATTTTGCAGCCAGTACTTACGATTATCTCGAAAAAATATTTCAGATCCCATTTGCTTTGCTCCCTATTGAAGCAAAAAGTGCTAAAAAATTACTAAGCTTCTACTTAAAAGAAGATCAGAAAAACAATGAAATAGTACAGAAAAAGGAAGAAGGAAAAAAACCAGTTCTTAAACAGGAAAAAAAACATTCTGAGCCTCTTGTAGTTTCGCCTGAAAAGAACGATGATCCGAAGATTATTGTTGTTAAACCTGGAGAGGAGGAATTTGTAAAACAGGAAAAAACTCTCGACCAGAAACCTATTCCCGCAAAACAACTGCAAATTACAAACGAAGAAATTGTCTTTATTGAACAACTTACTGAAATAATAGGAAGTACTCCAAGAACCATTCAGCGATTTATAAATGTTTACAGAATCATAAGGGCTCATCCTAATGTTATACTTCCAGAACAGTTTTCTCCGCGCCACCAGCAAATCGCTGGGTATCTTGCTATTGTTATAGGAAAACCGAACCTGGCCGCCAGCATTGTTAAACTGGTGATTGAAGAATCCAATAAAGACAAATCCCTTTCAGGTTTACTAGCGGCAAAAACAGACCAGAAAAAAGAATTGAGTGAAGATATCTTTAAAGAACTCGTAAAAGTCAAATGCAGTGAATTAAGCGAATGGATGCCTTTGGTTTCCAGGTTTTCTTTCAAAGCCGCTGAACATTATAGCAAAGTTTAGTTCACGAAATTAAAATACACTTTTACTCATCTGACAGCATTATTGTTTTGAAATTATATTTTGCAAAACTATATTTGCTACAGAAATGAAAATACAAATCACAAATACCTGTTTAATGAATACGGGCTCTTTATTAAGAGTCGCGACAGGGTTTTGTTGATTATACCACGATAGTATTTACCTGACACCCTGGCCATGCCGGGGTTTTTTATTTATGATCATGAAATTTATAGCAATATCAGATACCCACAAACAACACAAAAGTTTACCGCTTCCGAAAGGAGACGTTATTATCCATGCCGGAGATATCAGCAGCCGGGGTTCAGCTGAGGAGATATCAGAATTTTTAGAATGGTTCAGAAAACTGGATTATAAATACAAATTATTAATTGCAGGAAATCACGATTTTCTGTTTGAACGTGAACCCGAAAAAGCAAAGGAATTAATTCCGCCTGAAGTCATTTATCTTGAAAACAATGATGTTGTGATTGAAGGTATTAAGATCTGGGGATCACCGATTACACCATGGTTTTATGATTGGGCATTTAACCGCCACCGTGGTGAAGACATTATCAGGTACTGGCAAAAAATCCCATCAGACACCGATATTGTAATTACTCATGGTCCGGCTTACGGCATTTTAGATAAAACCGTCCATGGACAACATGTGGGCTGTGAAGATCTTCTTAAAAGAGTGAAGGACATCAAACCGAAGTTTCATGTATGCGGACATATTCACGAAGGTTACGGGCAGGAAATGCATGATGGAACTACTTTTATAAACGCTAGTGTTTTAGATCACAGATATAAAAGAAAAAACAGCGCGATTGAATTTATAACAGACTTATAATCCATTAATCGTTCGTTACACGTATAATCTTGAGCTGTTTTGTTCCCGAAGGCATTAGCCATTCGAAAGAGTAAGATTCTTTAAAACCAATAAGCGCAATGCTGATTGGAGCAAAAATAGAAATCTTTCTTTTTGAAAGGTCGGCTTCTTCCGGTAAAACAATTTTAAGGCGGATTGGCTTTTCAAGTGATTCGTGAGTAAACTCTACCGTTGAGTTAAGACTCACAATATTCTTATCAAGCTCCGAATCGTTTACGATGGTGGCTTTGTTTAACTCGTCCTTTAATTGTGTTACGCCGGGGATCCTGATCTTTTTCAGGAGGTCGCTTAATTTTTTGTAAACCGACTTTGAAATAACTGGTCTCATAGTACTGTGTGTTTTAGATCATGGGGATTTAAAATTCATTTTTCTATAATTTCCCACCCTACAAAATTACAAAAAGCTCAAAACCCATTCGTTAACATTTGTTATACGAAAGGTTATAAAATTCGTTTCAAAACCCCTGAAATAAAGGGTTTCTGCCGTTTTTAACATTAACACCCCCGTTTTTCGCTTTTACAAAAACACCTGAAATCTTACATGAGACAGTTATGTGAAAGGGCTGACTTTAAATGCGCTTTGAGTTGAAATAGCTTTGTATCGTAAAACAACAAGATATGAAAACAGTATTATCAGCAAAAACGGTTAATGTAAAACACCTTGTTCTTATTCTTTTAGTTCTTATCTCAGGTTTCGAGGTCTTATCAGTACCAATGGTTCGATTAAAAATGAAGGGCCTTGTAAATTCAAACGACGAGACTATTGTTTATTACCAGCAGGGTGCAACCAATGGCTTTGACGCAAGTTATGATGCTTACAAAATATTAGGTCCTAATCCGGCCCCCCATATTTACCAGGTGTTTAATACAACCATGATCAATACCAATGGCATAACCCCGGTATCGCCAACGTTTTCTATCCTTGTTAAAGCAACCACCCATATTACCGGCAACTTTACAATCACCGCAGAAGATACAGAAGAACTTCCTGTTGGAACCTGCGTTACTTTAAAAGACCTTTCGAACGGAATGAGTTATGATATGCTTACCAATTCTTATGTTTTTCTTTTAAAAGACACCACTTCTGCTCCTCGCTTCGTGCTTTTTATCTCGCAACATCAGTTAGGATACGCTTCTTCTTTAACAGCACCTTCATGCCAGTCGCCTAACACCAATAAATTTAAAATAGGAGGTAATTCAAACGGACCGTGGAACTACACATGGAAAGACTCTGCAGGAACCACCATTCAAACAACTATGAATTCATTCTTGCCAGACTCAATGACAAATCTCGGAACAGGCATTTACACAGTGAGCATTGTTTCCGGTGACGGATGTTATTCAAACAACAAAACATTTACTGTGGTTCCCAAAACAATTCCTTCGGCATCTTTCTCGGCACCCGATACTATTTTCGCGGGAAGCAGCTTTAACTACCAACCAGTGAACCAATCCACCGACTGTGCCGCTTATTCATGGAACTTCGGGAACGGTTCGAACTGCTCTGCAGCATTTCAGCCCCAGCATTCTTATACAGTACAGGGATTATATTCTGTAAAGCTGGTTGGCACAAGTACTACAGGATGTAAAGACAGTATTGTAAAAACAGTAAAAGTAATGGACGTTATGACGTATATTAAAAACGAATTCGAACAATCAGTTAGTTTTTCAGATAAAGGAAACAACCAATATAACATTCACCTTAATAAAAGCGGGGAGTTAAACGTAAGAGTTATTTCCATGGAAGGAAAAATTCTTCTTGAAGAAAAACGTGCCGATGAAAATATTCTTCTCGATTTAGGAAACCTCAGTAAAGGATTATATGTGGTGAGCATGGATTACAAAGGTGTTAGTGGGTTTAATGAGAAAGTGATTGTGAAGTAGAGCTCCTCGGTTTTAACCGCAAAAACCGCAGACGGGTTTCGCAAAGGCCGTAAGCTGATTTTAACTGTGTGAAATTTTAACACAATGCTTACGCCATAGCTTCAGCGTCGGCGCAAAGGCGCTTCGTTACATTAAGGATACTCGAAGGTTCGTAAAGCTGAGTGAATAAGGAGTGTTCACCTATGGTGAAAACAAAGAACACAAAGCCGGATTTAGACTGTAAATTTTAACCACAGAGAACATAAGGAAAACCTTAGGTCCCTGTGGTAATTTTTTATCGTTTAGTGGATCACTACTTGTCCCATTATAGTTTCCTGCAATACATAAATATAATTCTTTCCGTTTACTGTTTGGTTGGAATAGTTATACGCGATCACTTGTATATCGCCGTTACCTGTAGCAAAACCGGTGAATTGTGCAGGGGTAAATGTAACTGAAGTAGCGTTACCAGCTACATGCTTTGAAGCATACTTAGAACCATTATCGGTTATAAAAACACAAATAGAATCGGTATTCGAAAAATTTGCGTTGAACTGAATTGTAAGATTACTTGTTTTAGAAACACTGTCGGGAAGAAAACTATTACTTACGGATACCGGATAACCACGCGGAACCGTAGTTTCGAAAGTTGTAAACGGAGAAACACCCGTCAGGTTCCATACCGGGGAATTAAGAGTTTTAGCCATTCCATAACTATAATAGAATCCACCAAAAGGTCCGTTTTGCATATAAGGCACAGTATCCGAATTGCAGCGAACCACTCCTGCATTAACAGCCGGGTTCATCATTGGATTTTCGGGTGTATAATAATACCCGAAGGGTTGTGGCGATGTACTGAACATAGCCATTTGCGATGAAAGAACCATCGTAGTAGTTGGAACTTTTACGAGGTTGGCCATCATATAGCCATGAAGGTTGCCTGCATTATTGCCTATGCCACTTTGTACAGAGCCATTGCCTCCGGTTGTTGAACCGCCTGTTGTTGTTTGAACAGGTTCAGGACTTGTTTCTTTTTTCTTGCAGGATGTTACTGCTAAAAGAAGGACGATTGGTAAAATTAAATGTTTCATATTTTTATTGTTTTTAATGTGATACAAACGTACAGCTGAAATAATGCGGACTCTAATCGGTTCACGCAGAAGAAAAACTTTTGTTTACGGATTAAAAGAAGGAGAGTTTACAAATTGGCGAGGTTGTTCTAAAAAATGCAGATGAGGGGAGATGAGTTGCGATTTTTGCAAGTCGGTGACTTTGGTGAAAACAATGGGCTTGTGTTTTAATACAAACGCTTCGCTACACTAAGGATAGACGAAGGTTCACAAAGAGCTGTGTATTTTCACTTTTGGTTAAAACAAAGGTCGCAAAGCTGGATTTAAATTGTGTGGATTTTACCCTTTCTTTGCGAAAACCCTGGCAGAACTTTGCGGGAAAAAAATTACTTCGCACTAATCTCCACCAATTGCTTCCCGAAAACATTTCTGCATCTGTAATCAATACGTGGAGAATATAAATAATAAATGCTTTCTATAGTAAAAGTATTTTTTGCAAGAGAGATTGTTCCGGTACCTCCACTCAGATAATGATAGTCTACATTAAACGCACTGGATTCGAGCTTATCCCCGACAATTGCTGAGGACACCGTCAATCGTTCGCGGCCAATATTCATTGAAACAATATCAAAATGATTTTTACTGCCGGCAGGTTTTATATCTGAAAGATAATTTTCATTGGTAATCGTTGTTGTTTTTGAACCGGCAATTTCCGCGGTACAGGTACAGGCCACTTTGTAAACCCCATGAAAAGATGCAAGAGGGCTTGGCACAACATGTACTGTTCTTGTTACCGGCACAGCGCTGTTTCCTGCAAGGTCTGTGGCTCTGTAAGTAATCGTGTAGGTTCCGGGGATATTGACGTTTACTTCTCCTTCGGTTTTTACAAATGAAGATTCCAGGCATTTTAATCCTCCATGGCGCCAGTCATTTAAAGCAACTCCCTGATCGTTATAATCAGAATACAGATACGCGGTATCTATCTTGTTACCTGTGATGGACATCATAGGCGGAATGGTATCCAATTTTATCACTTGCTCAAATGACATTGGTTCTTCGTCACAACTCCACACTGAAATTGCAATCAGAAAAAGAATGATGAGGCACTTTTTCAAAATAATAAAGAGACAAATAATATCTTTTAGCAACCAACGTTGTTGCCCATGCTAAATTTGAATTCCTGTTTTACTTTTTTACCATCCAGCATCTGAGCCGGTTTCCACTTTGGCATCTTGCTGATGGTCTCCAGTATGAGTTTATCGGTTTCAGTGTCGCCACAGGAATTATTTAATTTCGGGTTTGTGATCTCACCTTCCTCGTTTATTGTAAATCTCATGCTCACCGGGCGAAGCTGTTTCACTTTTGAATCAGGAATTTTACTGATGACATTCTCTTTCAAATAATTTTTCATCATTTGTTTACCTCCGGCAAATTCGGCTTCTATATCCGGCACAACTGTCATCATCACATTCACTTTATTGTCTTCCACTATTCCTGTGCCCGGATTATTGTATTTGTATTTTACAAAGATCACCACATCAGTAGCCATATCGGCTTTTTTCAGAATTTCTCTTTGTTCTTTAGTCAATGTTTCGCCAATGCTTGTGGCCTTCATTTTTTTACCATTGCACACAGCGCTTACATCAACCATAAGATAAGTTGTAACCCAGTTCACAGGATAACCTTCAATGGCATCGCTAAGAGATTTTACATTTTGAAGTGCCTGTTGTTTTACCGGCCGCCTGTACATTCCATTAATATCGTAATTGAGTCGCGACGGTTCATTAATTTTAAAACCATTTTGCGCCAACGCGGAGAAGGCTGCGAGTAAAATGATGATTGTGAAAGTTTGTTTCATGAGTGATAGGGTTGATGGTTAATGGTTCGTGGAATTACATGATGGGGTTTAGTGTTTAGTGTTTAGTGTTTAGTGTTATAACAAAGATAATCAGTTACGAATGCAAATATTGTTAGTGAGGCGTTAATGACTTGTTAACGACTTGTTAACGCCTGTTTTTTCCTATGGAAATTGGCTAATTTTGAAGAAGTGATGAAGCTTAACCGCACTTATTTTCTCATTGGACTTTCTTCCCTGGCTTTGATCATTGTGCTCGCGATCCAGGTAAACTGGATACTCGATACGGCTCAGATAAAAGAAGAACTCTTTAACGAAAGGGCCACCATTGTGCTCACGAAAACCGCTGAGGCCCTTGCTAAAGACACTGTTACTTACAGGAACATGGAAATGTGTATGGGTGTAAACGAACGTCGTAAAATAGATTCGTTGTTCAATCATTACATGAAGATGTACAACATTCGCATTGATTATTTTTTTGAAGTGAAACCAGGTCAACATGCAGGACCACCATTATTATACAATTCGAATATAACTTCTGCGCCGGTTCAATCATCTGTAGGGGCAGGGTCTTACCAAACCTGTTTAAAAGATCCGCCCAGCGGCAATGGGAACGGTATGGATCTAAAACTTGTTTTTCCTGATAAAGAGCAATACATTCTCGAAGAAATGGGAATTCCTTTTATTTCTTCCGTACTTCTCATTGTGGTGGTTATTGTTCTTTTCTGGAGAACAACCGCTTCTCTCATAAAAGAAAAAGAAATTTCGGAACACACGACGGATTTTCTCAACAACATGACCCATGAGTTTAAAACTCCATTGACAAATATTGGCCTGGCCGGAAAAATGATCCTGAAAGATTCGAATATAAAACAGGAAGATAAAGTAAAACATTACTCGGGAATTATTCTCGAAGAAAACGAAAAACTTCGTCTGCAGGTGGAGCAGGTATTAAGTATGACCGCTCTTGAACGCGGCGAAATTCCTTTACATAAAACGGAGTTCGATTTTAATGAATTGATCAGGGACAGTTTAAAATGCATCAGCGTTCAGATCGAAAACAAACAAGGGAAAACAGAATTAAACCTCGATGCGGCGAATGCCTTGATATCCGGCGACAGAACACATTTTACCAACGCTATCTGCAACCTTATTGATAACGCTGTAAAATATTCGCCGGAGAAACCTGAAATTACAATTCATACTTTTAACAGAGAAGGAGAACTCATTATACAAATATCCGATAAAGGTATTGGCATTGATAAAGAACATCAAAAATATGTTTTCGAGAAGTTTTTTCGTGTGCCTACAGGTAATGTTCACAATGTAAAAGGCTTTGGGCTGGGACTGGCTTACGTAAAAAAAATTGTGGAACTTCATGGTGGAAGCATTGTTATACAGAGCGGGTCCGCCTCTGCCCTGGCTTCGCTGGATAATAGAGGTACAACATTTATCATCGCCCTACCAAATGGTTAAAGAAAAACACAAAATACTTTTGGCGGAAGACGATATTAATCTCGGCGTTTTGCTTGTGGATTATCTCGAAGCGGAAGGTTTTGATGTGAAGTTGTGTAAAGATGGCGAGCTGGCGCTGAAAGCATTCCAAAATTCAAACTTTGATCTGTGTTTGCTTGATGTGATGATGCCGAAACTCGATGGTTTTTCTCTCGCAAAAGAAATGCGCGCGAAAGACAAAAAAATTCCCGTAATATTCATTACCGCAAAGTCATTGAAGGAAGATAAGCTGAAAGGTTACGATCTTGGTGCCGATGATTACATTACCAAACCCTTCGATGAGGAAGAACTCCTGTGGAAAATACGCGCGGTGATACGGCGAATTACGGAGGGAGAAAGAGAAACAGAAAGAGGACGAGAAACAGAGCGAGGGAAGCCAGTATCTATTGGCCGTTATACATTTGATTTTAGTAATCAATCATTAAGTATCGATGGAAAAACAAAACGCATTACCGAAAAGGAAAGTGATATTTTAAAATATTTATCCGATCATCGTAACAAAGTCATTAAGCGCGACGATGTGCTCGTTGCCGTGTGGGGCCAGTCCGATTATTTTTTCGGGCGAAGCCTCGATGTGTTCATCACCAAAATGCGAAAATATCTCAAAGAAGATTCCAACATCAGTATAGAGAATGTGTTTGGTGTGGGGTTTATTCTGAATGTGAGGGAGAATCTGTAGCTGATAGTCATGGCTTAAGTTTGGGGGTTGAAGACTCGTGGAACTGCTCCATTATTTTAACGCAACGCTTACGCCACAGCGACAGGGCAAGGTCACAAAGCTATGTGAGTAAAGGTATTTTCGGCCTTCAGTAGAAAGAGAGCACAAGTCAGGTATACTTCAAACCCAATCACATGGCATGACTTTAAGAGAAAAATTGTGCTTAGAATAACAATCATTTGTTATATTTATATCGTCATGCGCCCCCATCTTCTCCTAGGCATAACACTGGCACTTTTTATTGTGCGTCCTGTTTGTTCGCAACCGCGGGTGGATAGCCTTATGGCAGTATCAAAAACCGCCGCTCCTGATACCAATAAAGTTAAACTACTTCTTAAAATATCTTCGCTGCTGCAGGGAAGTAATGTGCAACAATCGCTGAATTTCGCCGAACAGGCACTTGAATTGGCCCGTAAACTCAATCACCCGGTATTGCTCGTAAAATCGCTGAATACTACAGGACATATATACGATTACGTGAACCTGAAGGAAAAAGCGATCATGCATCACCAGGAAGCCATAAAGATCTGCGAAAAAAATGATCTTACACGGGAACTTGGCGATTCGTATAACTGGCTGGGTGGCGTTTACTACAACAGGGCCGATTATGCCAAAGCCGAGGAATACTGGACCACAGCGCTTGAGCTGAGAATACGCTCAGGCAACGAAAAAGGTTATGCCGGTACTCTTAACAACCTCGGAGAACTTCAACGCCTCAAAGGCCGCGAATACACCGCCCTTGGCTATTACAAAAGAGCTATTGCGATGAATACAGTTCTGAAGAACGACCTTTTTCTTTCTATTAACTGGACCAACATAGGACTGGTGCAAACCACCAATAAAAATTTTGAAGAAGCAGACACAGCTTTCCAAAAAGCGTTGTTCTTTGCCGGAAAAGCGAACGACGTGGAACAATCGGCGCTGGTGTATAATTCTTTTGGTCACATGCATCTTAAGCACGATAATTTCAACGCAGCCATGAAATCTTTTGAAGAGGGATTGAAACTGGCCACGCAATGTGGCTCTCTTGTTGAAAAAGCAAGCGCTCTTGACGGATTGGCCCAAACGTGCCGTAAATTAAACCGCTCCAATGAAGCTTATGATTATCTGGCGCAATTTAAAACAGTGAGCGATACTATGAACGATCTTGCAAAAAACAGACAAGTGCTGGACGTTAGTATACGGTACGACACCGAGAAAAGACAAAGAGAACTTGATCAGTTAAAAACCGAAAAGTCGGTGGCCGATCTGAAAGAACAAAGCAGAATGATCGCGATCTATGGATTAATGGCTGGCCTTGTGCTCGTGATTTTTACCGCGGGTTCTTTGTTTTATCACAATCGAACGCGACGTAAACTGAACATTCAGCTCAATGAACGCTTACTGGAGATAAACAAGAGTATTA
The DNA here is from genome assembly GCA_021323535.1 of Bacteroidota bacterium. Taxonomy (GTDB): domain Bacteria; phylum Bacteroidota; class Bacteroidia; order B-17B0; family Aurantibacillaceae; genus Aurantibacillus. The sequence continues at coordinate 23,695 of JAJONO010000027.1, read as the reverse complement.
ACTACGCGCAGAAGATTCAGAATACGCTGCTTGCCAATGAAACTTTTATCAGGGAGAATATTGCAAACCATTTTATTTTCTTTAAATCCAAGGATATTGTCAGCGGTGATTTTTACTGGGCCTCTGAAGTGCAAAAAAGAGACAACTCAAAATTTCAGCCCGAGGGAAGCCGTGGTCCTGATTCGGAACTTTTCTACCTCGCAGTATGTGATTCTACAGGGCACGGGGTTCCAGGCGCGTTTATGAGTTTACTCAACATAGGTTTTCTTTCAGAAGCCATCAATGAAAAAAAGATCCTGGATACAGGACAAATTTTTAATTACGTGCGTCAGCGATTGATCTCCGTACTTGGTAACGAGGGACAAAAAGACGGCTTTGACGGCATTTTAATGTGCTTTGATAAAACCGCGAAAACCATCACCTACTCCGCAGCGAATAATTGTCCTGTTATTGTGAACGGTTCCGAAATGATTGAATTAAGCTACGACAAAATGCCTGTGGGTGTAGGCGAAAAAACCGATCATTTTAAAACCTATACGCTACCGTGGCAGGAAGGCGCAACGCTGTACCTTTACACAGACGGTTATGCCGATCAGTTTGGCGGACCCAAAGGAAAAAAATTCATGTATAAGCAGCTCAACGAACTCATTAAACAGAATGCTGGGCAGGCGCTTGACAAACAAAAAGAAATTCTCGAAGGCGCCTTTAATTCATGGCGCGGAAAATTAGAACAGGTAGATGATATTTGCATTATGGGAGTGAAACTGTAAAGATTAATCTCCACACAACATTATTTCGTACTTTATAAATTCGGTACTTTTATTTTTTTTCTGGCTGTAACATTCCTACATAGTTACCTTCGGTATCGGTAAGCGCTACGAATTTACCAATGCCAGGAATTTCTGAAGGTTCGCCGTTTATTTTTCCACCCGCTTCGGTAACTCTTTTCATAGCCTCATCGATATTATCTACCGAAATTACTACAGAAGGATAAGGAGGCAGGTCAGGCTTTTTGAGAAAGAAGCCGCCGTTAATACTTCCCGGTTCTTTGATCATCATATCATCATCCACTTCTGTTGTTCCTGCGAGGATATAATTGTCCATATCATTTCCCAGGGCGTGCATGTTCCAACCGAAGGCTTTAGAATAAAAACTGCTTACGCGCTGAGGGTTTTCATAAGGCATTTCGAAATGCACTACAGGATTTTGTTTCATATTATCATATTTTAGAAAACTGTCTGGTAAAAAACCGGGCCAGCTTTTTTGATCATTCTACCAAAATCATGTGGATATTCAGCGGATTAAAAACCATAACGGGTTGACATATGTGAGTGGCACAGTTATTTCGGCACTCATCGTGCATCAATACAAAATAACCATGAAAACACTTTTATCCACATTATTCATCTTCGCGTCTCTTTACATTTTTTCTCAACCTGCTTTTACATGGGCCAAACAATTTGGCGGGAGCAATAATGAAAATACGAGAGCAATAACTACCGACGCCTCCGGCAACGTATACGTTACCGGATACTTTGGAGGCACTACCGACTTTGATCCCGGCGCAGCCACTCTTAATTTAACAACACTGGGACAAAGCGACATCTTTGTATGCAAGCTGGATGCCTCGGGCAATTTATTATGGGCGAAACAAATGGGGGGCACCGGAGAAGAACAACCTAAGGCCATTGCAGTAGATGCGTCAGGAAATGTTTATACAACCGGATCTTTTAACAGCATTGATGCCGACTTTGATCCAGGGCCTGGAACTTTTACGCTGGATGGCGGTGGCTTTTACAGCGATGCCTTCGTGAGCAAATTAGATGCCTCGGGTAACTTTATTTGGGCCGTAGAATTTTCGGGAGCGAATGATAAATGTGCCTTTGATATTACTACCGATGTTTCGGGAAATATACTGGTGACCGGTGAGTTTAACGGTGCTGTGGATTTTGATACCGACGATGCCGGAGGCGATCTGACAGGAAACGCGTTTGATGCTTTTATAGCCAAACTCAATACTGCCGGAAATTTAATATGGGTAAAACAAATGGGAGGCGCTAATAACGACCGCGGAAGCTGTATTGCCACCGACGCTTCGGGAAATATTTATTCTGCAGGAATGTTCGGTATCACTGCTGATTTTGATCCGGGACCATCTTCATTTCCGCTCACCTCTTCCGGCATTCTTGATATTTACATAAGTAAACTCGATGCTTCCGGAAATTTCGTGTGGGCCAAACAAATGGGCGGAGCGGCCTACGATGAACCAACTGACCTTAAAACTGACGGTTCGGGAAATATTTTACTTAGCGGTAATTTTGAAGGAACGGCCGACCTTGACCCTGGTGCAGGTACAAGTAATTTTACATCACTCGGACTTTCTGATGTGTTCGTTAGTAAATTAAATTCATCGGGTAGTCTCGCCTGGACAAAAGTATTCGGAGGAAGCGACAACGACAAAGCCTTTGCTTTATCAAGCGATGCAGGCGGCAACGTATACACTATCGGTTCTTTTAAAAGTGCAGCTGTGGATATGGATCCGGGATCCGGCACTTTTAATGTAACCGGCGGCCAAATGGAGATCTTTATTTCGAAGCTCGATGCTAATGGGAATTTCTCCTGGGCCACATCATTAGGTGGTGCGGGCGACGATGAAGGACATGGTATTGCTGTAGACGCTTCAGGAAATATTTACGCAACGGGGTATTTCAATAATACGGGAGTGGATTTTGATCCCGGTGCGGGAACGTTTAGCATGAGCTCAACGGGCGACGATGTATTCATTCTTAAGTTGTCTTCCACTATTTCTTTCGTTGCAGAATCCCAACTACCCGGTAAGGAACTAAGTTTATATCCTAACCCGGCAAACCATTTTGTTACATTGAAAAGCAACGCCAGTCACAATGGAATTATACAGGTACAAATTCTGAACAGCGAAGGAAAATTGTTTAAGAATTTTGAAATGAAAGGCAACACTGAAGTTGATGTAAGAGAATTTCCGGCAGGATTATATTTTGTGAAAGCGGGAGACGAAGTGGGGAAGTTAATGGTTTATGCCCCATAGTTGACAGAGCAGTTCACCCAGGTTACTTTTCCCCTTACAGTAACATCTTTTAATTTAAGGTTTAATTGCTCAGCGAGTTGGCGGCCAAGTTCAAGCGCGTTGATGGTGCTTTTTGTTTCGTGAACAATGACACGACGGTTGCTGTTGTACACGAGACTTACCTGGTAGAAACGCCTTTCGTCCTCGTCCATAGCGCATGCCTCGCACGAAGGCTGAAAATAACTTTGAAACACGAGTACATAATCTGGTTTTGGCAACCGATGTTGCGTTTCCGTTTTAAATAATCCAAGAACGGTTTGTTGCAGTATATACGTTCGATCTACATGGTTAATGAACACCTTGTGACGAATGAAGAGATTGCTGATGGCTTTACGGGAGCCTGTAATGATGCTTTTATTTTCCATAGTTGACGTTTTAGTCATAGATAGGTATATGTTTTTCAGCTGTGTGTGCAGGCGCCGTCGCTTTGGTACAGACGTCAGATTGCACGAATTGACGGAGATCAACTACAGATGAAATTCAAAAATCTGCGTTCATCAGCGAAATCTGCGGCTCTTATTTAAGTATTGCTTCGCCTCACGAACCCCGGAAGGTTGACACAGATTACGCAGATTGGCACTAAATTGAACAGCAGAAAATTTCACCACGATCTGTAAAATCTGTTTATCTCTATTTAAATGTGATATAAACATGATCAGAGATAATTTTGAAGTTCCCGTTTTCGGAGACAAGACTAAAAACAGACCGCATGCACATTTTTTCATTCTCAAGCGTGAGGTACACATTGGTGTAGCCTGCAAAATTGTTGTGTGAATGAACGGAGACTATTCTTTCGGAGCCGCCGACTTTTTTCTCTTCCATGAGTTGCAGATAAATTTCTTTTGGCAGAATGCTGATCTTATCCTGTTCTTTATTATGACGCATCACAACTCTGAACGCGGGATGCATCAGAGAAGCTGTTGATTGAACGTCCTGAGTGTCTACAGCCTTTACATAGGCCATAATAAATTTTTCAAACTGATTGTTTTCCATAAATATTAAATTGATGATACAAAGTTGATGAGCTTTTAAGTGAATGTGTGTGATTTAAGTCACAAAATGCTGGGGGAGTCTATAGTTGATAGTTTATGGTTTATAGTTTGGTGGAATTACTTGAGGGGGAGAACTAAGGGAAAATGTAAAAGGCAAGATGGATAATGGAACAGCCGCTAACGGATTAAACCATTTTCTTTATTTTAGCAGCATGGGACGACGACTTTACCGAATGGCCGTGTATGGTGTGGAAGTGAGTTACGAGGAAGCCAAAAAAATTTACATACATATTTTCGGAAACTATGTAAAGCGCTTTATGAAAAGCGATGAAACCTGGTACAATGAGTTTGTGCAATCGCCCGAAGAGTTTAAGGCGGACCCGCTCGCATTTATAGAAGAGAATGGCATTTGGGATAAATACATTGATGAATATAACCAGCAAACCGGTTTAAATGTTACCGAAGAATTTGCAGCCTATTGCGATTATGAAGGCAACCGCAGCCTTGTGTCTTACGAATCAAGAGAGAGGCATCGCTATTACGCCGAATTGTTTACGATGACCAAAGAACGACTTGGGAGCGGAACCGGAGGTGAGTGGTTATTGGAAGACGCTGACCACATGTTTGGCATTTTTTTAACGCAGGAAACATTGGTTTACAACAGTCATTGGGCCGACCAGGTAGAACGTTACCTGAAAGAAAGCGAGATCATGAAAAAGCAATTTGCTAAACATTGCCTGTCGGTATTAGATGAATTAAGAATATATAAAGGCGAGCCGAAAGTGGTAATGTTTAATCAAACGACGTAGTTTATAGTTCGTGGAAGTTTGACACAGGTTCCATGGATTAGCACGGATTAATTTCTCGCTTCGCTAAGAATAGGTTTACACGAATTGATGCTGATTTTCGCGAATGTTCATGTAATGGGTTTTCGGGGGAAGTAACATTATTTGACACATCCCTATAGCTATCGGTATCATGGATTAGTTCGGATTGATTCTTCGTTTGGAATGGGGTTTCCGCCCGTCATGGTGGAGAGAGCACTTCTTAATCACTCACAATTCTTTAACGTGTGTAAAAATTCAGTGTTGCTTCTTATTAGTATGGTCAGGTAATCACTTTACTACAAACTCCACTCTTCTGTTTTTTGCCCTGCCCTCTTCTGTATGATTAACTGCAACAGGTCTTGTACTTCCAAAACCCTGGGAAGAAACACGGATAGTATTAATTCCCTTTAAGATGAGATAATCGGCCACGGCTTTAGCGCGCAATCCGGAGAGTGTTTTGTTTTGCTTTGCGTTTCCCGTATTATCGGTGTGACCACTGATCTCTATCTTTGTTTTAAGATCCCGATTTAAAAACTGTACCAGTTTATCCAACTCAGGAAATGATTCAGGGAGCAATTCGCTTTCGCCTGATGTGAAGAAAATATTATTGAGGGTCATAGCTTCACCCAGCTTTGGAGAAAAAACAGTTTCTTCTTTTATCTCTGCATTTGACGTGACAGTTACTTCGCCCGCTTCGGTTTGTTCTGTAATTTCATTTTCTTTTACAGGTGTCACAGAAACATCATCAATGTAATAATGGCTGTAGCCACCATTGGATTTTGGCTTGTCATATACAAAATGACCAATGATGAGAGCAGTTTCAAATCCTTCTGCTTTGTAGGTTGCTGAAAGCTTGACCCAATTGTCCATATCTGTATATCCTTTTTTATTTATAAAATCCACGGCGGGTTTCTGCGCGATCGGATCCATATCTATGCTCCATTTAGCCCGGGTGGCGAATAAAATACCAAGCTCATCTACACTTGTCGTTGATTCTTCTGCTCGATTCACATAAAATTCAACCAGATATTCCTGTCCGCTTTTTAAGGTATCAGTAAGAGTGGTAGCGATATATTCTACATAAGGTTTTTTGATACAGAAACCTGCGTAAGCCTTTCCGGTGTGCGGGGCCTGTTTTCCAAAACGGTTTTCGGGAGCCCCCACACCTTCTTGTCCAGTTAAGTAATAATCAGAACTTGTAAAAGTAGGAGAGCGCCAGTATTTAGCGCATTCGACAGGATTGTATTTTAAAGTGGGTATCCTGGCAACTTCTTCAAAGGAAGAGTTAGGAACAAGGTTTTGCGCATGTACGGTAATTGAAAACCAAAGCGGGATCGCAAGAATAAACAGTAGAGATTTTTTCATACAGCCTCCATAACGCAGGATTTAAGAAAAGGATACAGTTGAGGAGTGGGATTCCCGGGGAAGGCCTACCATTTTATTTAAGTAGCTTGCCATAGGTGGTTTTCATACTCTATCCATGCTTTATCCATGAAGTATTTGCAGGATATTACTGACTTAGATTACTCTATCGCTTAAACCGGTTATTCTCTTTCAGATAAAAATCCGGAACGAAACCAACGTGACACGTCTCGCAAAAAAAACCATTGACATATTGTTTTGGCAGATGCGGGAGAAGGAATTCGTCCCTCACCTCATCTGCAGTTAGCGCATCCACCTGAGTATATCCTTCGAAATTAACACGCTTGAACTGCTGCTCCTCCGTTAATGCGGTTCCGAGCATGATCAGTTTTGAACGCAGCGCTCCGGCACTATGACACTTAGGACATAAATTCTCTTGTTGTGATAACATTTCCAATAAAGATAAGATTTACTTTAATCTAAAACTCCTCAAGCACCCATTCTCTGTTCAATGCCATGCCTGCAGTTGTTCCCTGTGCTACAGCGTTGGCTACGGTTCGCATGCGGTTGGTGCAATCGCCGCTGGCGAAGATGCCTTCGATGTTTGTTTTTTGCATTGCATCGACCTTTACAAAACCATCTTCGGTAAATTCGCAATTAAGAGCTGCGGGAATACTACAATTCTGCTCGAAAGGACAATGGGCATAGATAGCTTCGAGCGGTTCGGAAGTTCCGTCTTTAAAATGCAGATGGTTTACATAGCCGTTGCTGTGTTCAAGTTTAGTAACTTCTTTTTCCACAACGTTGATGTTCCGTGTTTTTAATTTTTTTGTCTGCTCGTCGCTTAATGTAGATTTTCCATTGGTGTAAAGCGTAAGGTCTTTGGTCCAGTTAGAAAGCAAACGTGCAAGATCGTAAGCAGGTTCGCCATTGAGAAGAATGCCTGTTTTTTTGTTGCGTACTTCATAGCCATGGCAATAGGGACAATGCAGAACAGAAATTCCCCAGCATTCGGCAAAACCATCAATAGGCAACATACTATCTTTAACCCCGCTGGCAAAAATGATGCGCTGCGCTGAGAACGTTTCACCTGAGCTCACCTTAATTTCGAATCCTTTGCTTGTTTTTGTGCCGCTTACAGCCGTGCCACTGAAGAAATTTACTGTTTCATATTTCTGAACCTGTTGCTTTGCCAATGCAGAAATTTCGGAAGGTGCTTTACCGTCCTGCGTAATAAAATTATGCGATTGCGGAGTTTGCCGGTTACAAGGCTTACCGCTATCGATAACCAACACTGTTCTGAGCGCCCTGCCCAATGCCATGGCCGCTGCCAAGCCCGAGTAACTTCCGCCAATAATAATAACGTTGAAATGTGTGTTTGTGTTCATAGAATTGTACATTGAAATTGAATAAATTTTTTAGAAAAAAGAAATAATACTGCTGATGGAATTGTTGTGAGAAACACCTGCCCAAATAAAGTACTTTCCTCCATTCTTTATTTTTTATCCTCCTTGCTTCCTGAAAACGCGCGGATGATCAGATCTACTACCGGAACACCAACGAATACTACCCATGGAACTAAGGTAAGTGTAAGAATGAGAGTTCGCACATAAATAGGGAAAGCAGATAATGCCGGACCGAACAGATACAGGAACAAAGTAATAGATGGATAAATAACGATCCAGATCTTGAGTGAGGCCAGTAACTTCATTTTTGTTTTCATAGAGGTGGGTTGATTTTGAAACAAAGTTATAAGTATGGCAATTATTAACCCGGATTACCCTTGAGATTTAACAGGATTTATCCCCGTTCCAAATAAAAAGCCCCGCCAACATCACGGAAAGGGTCGCTTGATCCGGCAATAAAAAACTCCCGACCATTTTCATAGCCGGGAGTGTGTGTGGGGACTCAGGTTCGGGGAATTAACTATTCTTTAATTAACTTAATGATTTGGGATTGTCCGTTATGAATCACCTGTACAAAATAAATGCCATTGGCACATTGACTGATGTTTAAGTTGTGAGTTCCTGCAGTATACGTTTCGTTGCTGATAACAGCCCCAAGTACATTTACAACAATTACTTTTGAATCGGCATAAAGTTCCATTGTTGCAAATCCTGAACCAGGATTAGGATACACTTTCATAAGTGTTTCTTTTCCAACAGGAGTAGATGTAACACTTGTACAGGCACTCACACTTTGTTGAATAATGGCCATTGCAGTACAACCATTCGCATCTTCGCCAGTTACCGTGTAGGTAACAGTTATAGTAGGGCTGTCTACAAGGCTCGCTCCGGTAGCTGTTGTGTTCCACGTATATGTAGAAGCACCGCTGGCAGTTAAGGTTGCTGACTGGCCAACACAGATCATACTCATGTTTGAAACGGCCGATACAGTTGGATTAGGATTTACGTTAATAGTAACAGTTGTTGAATCGCTGCAGCTTCCGCTTGCTCCAATAACGCTATACGTTGTAGTTGTAGTTGGTGTTGGAGCAATTGCATTAGTAGTAGCGCCAGTGTTCCATGAATAAGTAGATGCTCCGTTCGCGGTTAAATTTGCAGCTTGTCCGTTACATATTGCTGAAGGACCAGAGATAGAAACGGTTAATTGCGACTGAACCGAAACAGTTACTTCGATAGCAGAGCCTAAGCAACCTTCAGCAGAAGTTCCGGTGATGGTATAGTTTGCAGTAGAAGAAGGAGAAACAACGTTGTTACCACCGCTGATTGTATAAGTAGCAGCGCCTGAAGGTGTGATGGTAAAACTTCCGCCGTTACAGATAACACCGCTTGGAGCTGTTAAAACAGGATTAGCATTTACAGTTACACTTTGTACCGATACGTTCGTACTTGTGCAACCCGTTAGTGTGTTGGTTCCGGTTACTGTATAAGAACTTGTAATCATTGGTGTGAAAGCAACGTTATCTGTTACTCCACCTGACCAGGTATATGTATCAGCGCCGCTTCCGTTTACAGTAATCGATGTTCCTTCGCAAATAAAAGAGTTAGTAATAGAAGAAGAAACAATTGGTAATGTATTTACAGTTACAGCAGCTGCAGCAGTGTTTGTACAACCTGTTAATGTATTTGTTCCTGTAACCGTGTAAGAACCCGAAGCAGCCGGTGCAAATGCAACAGCGTCGTTAATACTTCCTGTCCAGGTATATGTATCGGCGCCTGAACCACTGAATGTAGTTGTGAATCCTTCGCAGATAACAGAGCTACTTACGTTTGCGGTCACAGAAGGTAAGGTATTTACAGTAACGCCTTGTACCGCTGTATTGGTACAACCAAGTGCGCTTGTCCCAGTTACTGTATACGACTGTGTTGCCGTTGGAGAGAATGGTGTTGAATTAGTTATTCCACCAGACCATGTATAAGTTGCAGCGCCGCTACCATTTAATGTAGTTGATTGTCCGTTACATATCACTGAATTACTTGCTGACGCTGTAACAGCAGGTAAAGAATTTACTGTAACGCCTTGTACTGCGGTATTGGTACAGCCTGTTGCTGCGGTTCCATTTACCGTGTACGATTGTGTTGAGGATGGAGAGAAAGTTATTCCGTTGGCTACTCCACCTGTCCAGGTATATGTTAAAGCTCCTGTTCCGGTGAGTGTTGTGTTTTCGCCATTACAGATAACAGAATTTGTTACGGTTACACCTATTACCGGAGTAGATGCCGGCGTAGTTGAGCCTGAAGAAACTCCACCAGGATAGATCCAGTTAGAAGTTGTTCCTGTTAAAGCAAAATTAGAAAGTGTTCCGTTGTATGCATTTCCTGAAGCATCGGTTAATGAAGTAACAGTTGCATTGGAAGCTGCAGGCATTCCCTGGTTAAAATGATAATTAGCAAGTAATCCTGTAGCTGTAGTTGCGATCTCGCAATTTTGGTATGTATTGATATCGCACTGGGAACGCGCGATTGTCCAGATACGTAATTCATCAATAGCTCCCGTAAAAATTTCGGGTGTACCCGCACTGTTAGTTCCAAGTTTTACAACGTTGGTGGTGCTGGCAAAACTTGAGCCAGTAACACCGGTTGTAGTTGCTTTTAGAACGCCGTTGATATAGATCATGAGTTTAGATCCATCCCATACACCGGCCACATGTTGCCACACGCCAATAGTAGATGTTGCTACACCAGAGTTCACAACTTTGAATCCTGTTCCATCATCTACCCAGAAAGCGAACTGATCAAAATCCCTGCGTAATAAAAACTGCATCTGCGCATTGCCGGGAGTATTATAATTTCCAGCTATTACGCCGAGGTAAGTATTATTGTCGGGTTTTACCCACGCTTCAACAGTTGCTTTATTTAACGGATCTAAAATACTGTTCATTGAATTTCCCATGCTGACTTCATCATTGGCTCCATCAAAATGCAAGGCCGCACCTGCTGCTGGGATAAATGTAACTCCACCGATAAAACCTCGTGGGTAGTTAGCCGGAGTAGAAGGAGCTATTACTCCGCCCCATCCAATTCCATCTCCTGTTATTAAGTTAACTCCGCCTGCGCTGAAAGTGTTCACATTTGCGCCTCCTCCATCAGTTAACGTCATATACTGAAGTGTATTTGCTGAAAAAGCCATATCATACGTTGCTCCCGCGGGAATTAATAGGTTTAATCCTGATAAAGCTGTTACAACTCCGTTCGCTGTGCTAGAATTAACAATGCCTGTTCCTGCTGATAACCATCCGTTTTGTCCTGCTCCAATAGTACCGGCACCCCACGGCGCGGCGTAATCATATATAGCTGTAGTTCTGTACAGCAATTCAAGATTGTTGGTGGTTGTAGTGCCTAAATGACAATTCAATCCTGTAACAATGATAGGATAAGAGTTTGTGTTTTGTAAGTGAAATGTAATTAATCCGTTACCATTATTATTTGAATGATTGGTAGAAACGGTGGTTTGTGCTATTGAAAATCCAGACAGAAGCGTGCAGAGAACAATAATTAAATGTTTGATTTTAAACATGGGGTTTTTAAATTTTAGTGGGACGAAAATATTCTCTTTTTTTGATCACAGGAATTTAATGGGCTGAACAACGGGTTTGTGTATGTGAACAGAGAGTCTATAGTTGATAGTTTATGGTTTACAGGGCGTTGGATTACGTAATGGAGTTGAGAGTTGAGGGGCTTGGAGTTACTTGACGAGTAGGTTATTTGTTATTCTGGAACGGATAACGCATCGCGATAACTTTTAACTTGTAACCAATAACGAATAACCTGAGCTACTTCCTGAAAAAAGACTCCACGTCTGATTGAAATGCACGGCCGATTGGAAGTTCGGTGCCATTAACAGTAAGATTGCTGGCCCTGATCTCCGTGACATGTTTTTTATTGACAAGATAGGATTTGTGCGTTCTTACAAATTGTGAGGAAGGCAATTGCTGATGCAGTTCTGATAATGGAACACGCACCACTTTCCGTTTACCGTTTTCAAGATAGATGGTCACATAATTTCCTTCCGTTTCGAGCCAGGTGATATGATCACAGTTCAACCTGATCATAGCTCTTCCCTCCTTTACCATTAATTCGGCCGAACCTGTTGCCGGTTTATTTTTATCTGTATTAAACATGGCGAGCTCAATGGCCACCGTGAGGTCTTCTTTTTTAAACGGCTTAACAATGTACGCATTGGGAAGCGTGTGTTTTGCTTTTCCAATTATATCAGAGCTTGAATGCGAGGTAATGTAAATGAAAGGAATTTTATATTTTTCATTGAGAATATTCGCCAGGTCGATACCCGATTTTTGTGATTCGAGATTGATATCGGTTAATACCATATCGGGTTTTTCCTTTTCAATTTCTTTTACCGCAGCATCAACTGTAGAGGCATGACGGATGTTTGTATGCCCCGCCCCTTTGAGTATCTCCCAAATAAGTTCGGCGATAAGCAATTCATCTTCTACTATTAAAAAACTGAGCGCAGACATTAAAGCTTGATTAATTTACAGGGTTAAAAATCAGTTCGAAGGTGGCACCCGGTGAATTACTCTTAAAAAGTGTACCATCTAATTGTTTTGTCATAATGTTAACGAGGCGCAAACCAAGACTGTTTTTTCTGCGGGCCGATTCTTCCGGCAATCCCTCTCCTGAATCGGAAACAACGAGCGACCATTTCTCAGGATCGTTTTTCACAGGTTGTAAGGACACGCTGATAAAACCATTCTCATTTCCACGAAACGCGTATTTGATGGAGTTGGTTACAAGTTCATTGAGAATGAGCGCCAATGGAACGGCTGTTTTTGTACCAAAACCTGCGTCGGCAATATTGCTACGCAATTCGATTTTTGAAGGTAATCTCATCATCACTTCATTGTGAAACTCCAGTATTTTATTGAAGTAATCTGCCATATTCACTTTTAATGAAGCGTCGGTCTGATATAACAGTTCGTGTAATGACGACAGCGATTGTATCCTGTTCTGGCTCTCTTTCAGATATTCGCTCAGGCGTTCATCGTCGGCACTGTTGGCCTGCAATGACAAAAGACTTGAAATGATCTGCAGATTGTTGTTGATACGATGATGTACTTCCTGTATGAGAATTTCCTTTCGGTCATTTTCCTTTTTCATGAATTCAGCAACTTTCTTTTTGTTATCGTAAGCGCGTTTTCCAAGGAACAGAAGCGCGAGAATGAGAATGAGAAAAAGCGCAATGAAGGATATAGTTCTCTGTCGTTCCTTTTCCAACTGCGTAATGCGCTCTTCTTTTTTTTCAGTCTCGAAGCGTGTGGTTGTTTCCGCTATCTTTTTTGAATTCTCTTCACTGAAAATGGAATCGCTGTATTGCTTGTAAAGTCTTTCGTATTCGTAGGCGCCTTTCCAGTTACCATCTGCAGAATCGCATCGGGCCAGTAAAAGGCTCACGTCTTTAAGAAGATCATTGGCGTTAATCTCTTTAAATGCATGGAAGGCAGTTAATAGTTCCTTGCGTGCTTCTGTGGTTTGCTGACTGGTAAGATACAAGGATCCAATATTGAGATTAGCGATAGCAATTCCAAAATCATCTCCAAGGTCCTCATCTATTTTACGACTGGTGACAAAGTTCTGTAATGTTTTTTCGTAGAGGCGCTGACGTTTGGCAGGATCTTTTTCCAGCTTCATCTGTTCAAAGAAAATGGCTCCTATTGCAATGTGTGATGAAGAAAGGCCGTTCACATCATCAAGGGCCTGTCGTATCTTAAGGGCCTGGTTATTTATCTCGAGAGCCTTTGCATAATCACCCGACCAAAAATGCACACCTGCTATGTTGGCAATAATGTTGGCATACTGGGGATCGTTTATTTCATTGATCTCTTCTTTTATTTTTTTTGCGAGCAGATAATTTTCGAGGGCGAGTTTATTCTCTCCTTTGTCGGCGTAAACATTAGCAACATTATTATAATTACGTGTTAACCATTGTTTATTGCCTGTTTCTTTATTGAGCTTTATGGCCATTCCATAATTTTCGAGCGTTTTTCCGTAATTACCCATTTCGTAATAAATGAGTCCAGCGTTATTGTAAGCCTGAGCGAGGCCTTTTTTGTCACCAAGTTCGCGGGCAATGTCGAGCGCAAGTAGGTAATAATCCAGGGCTTTGAGCCGCTGCCCCTGCTGCATATAACTTATGCCGATCATATTATAGGAATCGCCTATGCCGCGTTTATAGTTTAATTTTTCTGCTAATTGAAGCGCACGTGTAGCGCTGGCACGCGCTTCTTCATATTGACCAAGACTTTTCTGGCTCCACGAAAGAACATTGAGGCGGCGCACCTGAATGGTATCATTGTTACCTGAAGCAATAACCTTTTGAATAGAATCTATTTTGGATTGTTGCGCGGAAGCAAAAAAAGTAGCTACATAAAAAACAAGAACAAGTTTTTTAAGGGCGTAGCGAAATAAGTTCGGGATGGGGCCGGACAAGCACATTTATCACAGGAAAGATACGGTTTTTACAGGGAAACGGGCTTGCTAAAATGGATCATTTGGATGTCATTTTGCCCCTTCGGCGAATGAAGGTTGAGGAGCGCGGGATTACATGACGAGTTGAAAGTTGAAAAAGTAGTGCTGTTAAGTCACCATTTCAAGAAATAAATTATTGAATGTAGTCTCGAGGTTATCACAAACACCGGGATGTGTTTTTGAGGTTTGAATGGTGGCGCTTCTCACGGCAGTGAGCCAGCGAAAACGTTCGGCAGGATCGAGTCCCGCTATGGGACCACCTTCCTTTGCGCCTTCGGCAATTTTGAGAAAACCTTCCAGATTTTTTTGAATCTCGTCAATATCTGCTTCGGGCATCATTGCTTTTACTTTATCAGCAGGAAGCAGGTACTTCATGCGAATGAATTTTTCGCGTTTGCAAAATAAGATGACACCCGCATTGATAAACTCTTCACGTTCAACAACCGGAACCACTCTTATGATGGCATACTCATATAAGTGTTTTTGCTGCATCCTGTGCTTCTTTAATAAATTGTTGTGAATAGCTGAGTCTCGCGATCAGGAAAGAAGAATATACTTCCCTGAGCTGTTCCGGGGTTTCGTTCACAGATTCCCAATCCAACCACTCATCGGGTATAAGCTGTACGATACTACGGATCTTTTCTTCGCTGAGCATTTTTCTGCAAAAGGCATCCGCTTCTTCGAGTTGTGTGGCCTGCGGAAGCAATACGTGGTCCTTTATGTAAGAAAAAGGCCCGGTTGCTTTTGTTTCCCAACCCTGCCAGTTGTATTGAAAAAAAAGACAAGAGCCGTGATCGATGAGCCAGAGTTCTTTGTTCCAAGTTAACATGTTTGTATTGCGAAACGTACGATCAACATTAGTGATAAACGCGTCGAGCCATACGATTTTTGAAGCCAGCAAAGCATCTGTTTTGTTTACGGCAGGATCGTAGGTAAAGGCGCCGGATAAAAAATGCAGGCCGAGGTTAAGACCTTTGCTTGCTTTCAGTAGGTCCTGAATTTCTTCATCGCCTTCGGTGCGGCCGAAACACTCGTCGAGCCCCGCAAAGACCAGTTCCGGTACTTTTAAACCAAGTTCTCTTGCAATTTCGCCCCCAACCAATTCGGCAATCAGGGTTTTTACTCCATGTCCACCACCTTTAAACTTAATTACGTATTTAAAACCATCGTCGGCCTCCGCCAATGCAGGAAGCGAGCCACCTTCTCTCAAAGGCTGCATGTATCGGGTAACAGTAACAGTTCTCAGCGCGGGCATATTCTATCGTAAAAGTAAGTATTATAGAGATAAAAATATCAAGGTTCCGCACGAAAGGATCCGCTTTTTAAAACTACTTAATATTAATATTATATGTTCCGTCCTTTGAAATTGAACGACCCGGAACGTAATATTTCCAGAAATTATTCGGATGATAGCTTTTAAATCTGTCTTTTTTAAAACGCGCGGGATTTAATTCTTCTTTACCGGAAGTAAGTGGAACAGACTCATCCACTTCTTCGAGAAGCATACTGTCAAACCAGATCTGACCGGTACCAACCAGCATAATTCCGTATACGATATTTGCAGAATTGGAAGGAACATCTACTACAATTTCGTATTTGGTGCGGGGTGTTGTTCCTTTAATGGAACGATCGTTTTTGCCATAGCGCATATTATCAAACGCCAGGGCCTCATTACCACCCTTTACTCCTACTCTTAACCATAAACCGGTCCACTCTGCAACATTTTCGGTTCTGATATAGCCGGTCATACGGACTCTTTTTCCAAGATATTTTTCCGGCACGCTACTTTGCATCATGCTTATGAAACCGTTAATTTTTTTCTTAACAGATTTAATCACTCCTATAGTTTTCCCGGATCCATAATCTCCCGAAATGTTATAGCTTTTCAGGTCGCTCCCCGCACTTGGCCAGTTAGTAATATCTAAAGTATCCTGTACAGGAATTTTTGCGCCGTTCAACGTATCCGTATGAATTGGCTGTATACTGATTGCCGGAGTTGTATCCTGCAGTTGTACCGCCACCTCAACAGGCGAAGAGTTTTTATCTACACTTACCGGTTTTTCTTTTTTAGCAGGTGATACAAGAATAGTGGTTGTATGTTCCTGGGAACTTATTGGTATTTCGATCCTCGCATTTGGGACCGCTTTATTGTTTACCTGTGGAACATGTTCATTTTCTCTTTTAAGATTTATTGCCAGCAGTGTTATTCCAATGATGGCCGAAGCACCGAATCCATATTTAATCATAGTTGAAATGTTTTTAGATTTAATATTATGTTGTTTTAAGTTATTATCTATTCTGGTCCAGAGTTCTGCGCGTGGCTGTTCTTTAAACGCGTCACGGTTATTATCAATAAAATCTTTTAATGCGTCTCTCATGGTTTCTTATTCTTTAAAGCCATTAATTCAATTAATCGTTTCCTTGCTCTTGAATACTGTGATTTCGATGTTCCTTCACTGATATTGAGCTTTTCAGCAATCATTTTGTGACTGTAGTTTTCAAATAAATACAAACTAAGGATAACACGATAACCGTCTGCCAACCCGCTTATTGCCGATTTTATATCTGCAGCGTTGTAAGTTATTTCCTTTTCTTCTTCCTGTTGTTCTTCAACGAAATCCTTCTCATCTATGGGAATAAGTTCGTGGTTTCGCTTTTTTATAACAGCAATGCAGGCATTAATAACTATTCGTTTTAACCAGCTGCCAAAAGAGGCTTTCCCGCTGTACTGATGAAGATTTTTAAATGCAGAAATAAAACTTTCCTGAAGCACATCCTCTGCGTCTTCTTTATTATTAAGCATGCGCGCGCAAATAGTAAACATGGCTTCGCTATACAGATCATACAGTTGCCTGAACGCCTCGCTGTTTCCTTTTCTGCACGCTTCGATGATGTGCAAATTTGGTTCCATGTATAGTATTTCCTTTTCCAGCCGACTGCTATTTAACTAAAAGAGTGCGAAAATAAAAAAGGTTGCATGGAAAGAATTAGTGATCGGGACTCTGGCGGGTGTATCTCAAGGTCACCAAACTGTCAGGGTCACAACATTTATCGGTGTTTTTGTGGTAACACTAAATAGAACACTCTGAAGACGAAAAAAACAACGATACATATTTCGGCCTATTGTTCCGGATAAAGTGGATTTTTGATATGATATGTCACGCAAACAAGACTTTTATCATCATATACTCTTGTAACTTCATCTCCTGTGATAGCGCCAATCTTTTCTAATGCTTTTCGCGACCGGATATTTTCTTTTACAACGTAAAAAATTACCTTCTGCACAAAGTTAAATGCATAACTCAGCATCATTGATTTTATTCTTGTATTATAACCGGTGCCCCAATAATTCCTTGAAATAAAAGTGTGGCCAATTACTACACTTGATTCTTTAGAATTAAAATTGTAAAACCGGGTGCAGCCAATTGTTGTGCCTTTGATTTTGTCAAAAATAAGTAGTGAGCCAGTATTGATCGCCTCTGCGAAAAATTTTTCAAATGTTTTTTTCTCAAACGCGGTGGCCATGGGGTGATGCTCCCAAAGGATAGGGTCCGACGCTATTTCGAACAATTGGTTAAAGTGCTCATGTATTAATGGTGTAAGTAAAATGTTACCATCCTCTAAAACAGGCACACTATTGAATTCCATTTATGATTATTTAAAATGTAATACAAAATTAAAATAATTTTCTAAAAAAAGACCGATTGGTTTAAAATGTATTATATTTGTATTGGAATAATAGTATTATGTCAAAAGCAGATCGTACACGCCAGGTTATCATTGAAAAAGCCGCGTCTATTTTTAACCATAAAGGTTATTCCGGCACCTCTATGAATGATATCATGGATGCCACAGGTTTAACAAAGGGCTGTATCTATGGTAATTTTCAGAATAAAGATGAAATAGCGATTGCTGCCTTTGACTATAACTTTAGTTACGTTACTTCGATAATGAGAGTGAAAATTCTTGAGAAACAAAGCGCAATTGAAAAGCTATTAACGTATCCTGATACCTATAGGGATTTTATTCGTATTCCGTTTATCGCAGGAGGATGTCCTATTCTGAATACTTCTACAGAAGCAGATGATACACATCCCGCCTTGAAAAAACGTGCTGTAAGCGCATTAAAATTCTGGCAGACCGGGGTTGAAAAAATAATCGCAAGGGGTATTGAGGCGAAAGAGATAAGGTCCAATACAAACGGAGCAGAGTTTGCAGTTATTCTAACCTCGCTGATTGAAGGCGCTGTTATGCAGGCCAAAATCACAGGCAGATCCAACGAACTGGATGTTACCATGGACTTTCTCGAAAAATTAATTAAGAACTTAAAAGCGTAAAAAATTTTTGATCGAAAAAAGACCGAACGGTCTATTAAA
The DNA here is from genome assembly GCA_021323535.1 of Bacteroidota bacterium. Lineage (GTDB taxonomy): Bacteria > Bacteroidota > Bacteroidia > B-17B0 > Aurantibacillaceae > Aurantibacillus. The sequence continues at coordinate 5,086 of JAJONO010000027.1, read as the reverse complement.
ATAATAAATAATGGAAATCAGAACAATTGATTCATTTCTTAATTACTATCAAAGAACCCGGAAAATAACCAACCAGGTCATTCAGGTCATTCCTCCCGATAAGTTGGATTGGTCTTACAAACCTGGAAAATTTACACTTGGCGATCTGGTCCGGCATATTGCCGCCATTGAGCGCAACTTGTTTGCAGAAGTGATTTTGGGCAACAAATCAGTTTACAGAGGCTGTGGTAAAAATTTAGCAGACGGTTATGATCATGTTATCTCCTTTTTTAATGAGATGCACCAACAATCCATTCAAATATATAAATCTTTAAGCGATCGGGATCTACAAAAAGAAATAAAAACATTAGACGGGAAACTTACAACTGTTGCAAACTTTTTAAGGGCGCTCATTGTACATGAAATACATCATAGAGGAGTCATGTGCATTTATCTCAACTTAATAAATGTTACTACGCCTCCTGTTATAGGTTTATCAGAAAGTCAGGTAATAGAATTTAGTAAATAAAACAGAATGAAAGAAGTATTTATAGTATCAGCAAAACGTACACCCATCGGTGGTTTTTTAGGTAATTTATCTGCAGCCTCAGCGACTGAGCTAGGCTCAATTGCAATTCGCGAAGCTTATTATTCCATAGGAATAGATCCAATGCATATCAACTCTGTTTACATGGGCAATGTCATCTCTGCCAATCTGGGTCAGTCCCCCGCCCGGCAGGCTGCGAAATTTGCAGGCATTCCGGATAATGTGGACTGCACAACCGTAAATAAAGTATGCGCCTCCGGAATGAAGGCCGCTATGCTTGCTGCCCAACAGATCCAAATGGGCCTCGAAGATATGGTTATAGCAGGAGGTATGGAAAGTATGAGCAACGTTCCTCATTACGCTTTACTTCGTAAAACCATTAAGCTTGGCCATGAGAATTTTGTTGATGGCTTGTTAAAAGATGGACTAACCGACGTATATCACAACTTCCATATGGGTAATGCTGCAGAGCTTTGTGTTACAAAATATCAGCTAACCCGCGAAGAGCAGGATGAATATGCATTACAATCCTACGCAAAGGCTTCTAAAGCGACAAAAGATGGGAAATTCAAAAATGAAATTGTTCCATTCAAAGTGATTGAAAAAGCAGGTGAGAAAGTTCTTCTGGAAGATGAGGATATTTACAAGATCATCCCGGAGAAAGTATCTAAGCTTAAGCCAACTTTCGTAAAAGATGGAACGATTACAGCCGCAAATGCAAGCAACTTAAATGACGGCGCAGCAACTCTCTTATTAGCCTCGAAAGAGGCCGTTGTAAAATTTAACCTCAAACCCCTGGCAAAAATAATAGCTTATGCCGACGCAGCGCAAGCGCCCGAATGGTTTACCACCTCCCCTTCTATTGCAATTAATAAGGCATTAAAACAGGCCAAGCTAACATTAGATAACATTGATTTTTTTGAAATCAACGAAGCTTACTCCGCGGTTGTTTTGGCAAATCAAAAAATACTGCACATGGATATGAAAAAAATAAATGTATATGGTGGCGCAGTTGCAATGGGACATCCCTTGGGGGCATCTGGAGCTCGTATTATGTGTACACTTACTTCTGTTTTAAAACAAGAGAATGGAAGGTATGGAGTAGCGGCAATCTGTAACGGCGGTGGTGGTGCTTCCGCAATAATTCTCGAAAACATTAACTAACAAATTCTTATTATGTTTAATCTTAATTCAACAATAGAAATACTTGAGCGTACCCCACAAACAATTCACTCATTGCTATATAATGTTAACGAACAGTGGGCGAATACAAATGAAGGTGGAGAATCCTGGTCGCCTTTTGATGTGGTTGGTCATTTGATACATTGCGACGAAGAAAACTGGATCCCTCGCATAAAGATAGTGTTATCCGAATCAGAAGTCAGATCATTTGATCCTTTGAACAGGTTTGCCCAATTCGAAAAAAATAAAGGCAAAACGATAAATCAATTGTTGGATGATTTCGTGAGGATACGTTTCACCAGTATAACAACTTTGCGTCAACTTAATTTAACCAAAGAGCAATTCGGTAAAACGGCTACACACCCTGATTTAGGTTCGGTTAGTTTGTCCCAGTTAATTTCAACATGGATGGCCCACGATATGGATCACCTCGCGCAAATTTCGCGTGTGATAGCAAAACAGTATGTAAACGAAGTGGGCCCGTGGATTTCATACCTGAGAATATTGAAACAATAATAAATAACCAGAAAAAACGAAATCATGAAAACAGATTATTTAGAAAGTGTCATTAAGCAATTTGAATACTATAAAATGCTGGGCGATAAAACAATTACCCAGGTAGCCGGGTCCATGTTGTTTTGGCAATACAACGCAGAAAGTAATAGTATAGCAACTATTATAAAACACCTGAACGGCAATATGCTGTCTCGCTGGACAGACTTTTTAACTACAGATGGGGAAAAAGAAACACGTAACCGCGATGCTGAATTCGAAAATGATGTGCAGTCAAAAGAAGTTGCTTTGGAATTGTGGCAGCAAGGCTGGAAATGCCTCTTTAATACATTGAAAAGTTTAACTGAAGATGACCTTGGCAAAATTATTTATATACGAAATCACGGCCATACCGTAATGGAAGCCATCAACCGTCAGTTGGCCCACTATCCATATCACATTGGTCAGATGATTTACATAGGCAAAATGATTCAGAGCGATAAATGGGAATGTTTGTCTATACCACGTGGTAAATCAGCTTCTTTTAACGCGGAAAAGTTTTCCAAAGAAAAACACAAAGAACATTTTACTGAGGAGTTCCTGAAGAGTAATAACAATAAAAATAATAAATAATGACTATCAGGTTTTTAGTATATAAGGACATTGTTCTTTATCGTGAAGCCCGATTGAGAAGTCTTAAGGAATCTCCGTTTGCCTTTAGCGACAGTTATGAGGATCAGTTGAAAAAAGCAACAGACTTTTACGATGAAATAGAAATGACGGGTTCCCCTCCTGAGAAATTTACATTAGGCGCTTTTTCTGAACAGGATGAATTAGTTGGGTTTGTAAAATTTAAACGTGACCAGAGATCAAAAGCCCGGCACAGAGCATCACTGCATTCCTTGTATGTTATTCCGGAATTTCGTGGTAAAGGAATCGCTAAAATGATGATAATAGAGCTGTTCAAAATCATTGAGCCAATACCGGGCTTAGAACAACTGCAATTATCCTCTATAATTTCTCACAACTCAACAGTATCCTTCTATGAAAAAATGGGCTTTCAAATGCTGGGCGGAATTTTAGAAAAGGACCTAATTATCGAGGGCAAATATGTTGATGCAATGTATATGGTAAAGTTCTTAACGCCAACACTTCAAAGTAATACAATAAATAATCCATGAAGAAGAAATACAAAAATCAGACTACGTTTCAAATAATAAACAAGTAATAATTAAAATTAAAAAATATGAAATCAATCAGCATATCAATTTTCGCGTTAAACATGTTTTTTATCAGCATGGCAAACGCGCAATCTAAAAATGTTAGCGGCTTTAGTCACGTTGAAAGCGTTGCTTCTGATGGCAAATTTATTTACGCTGCCGACATTGGAAAAGAGTTAAACCCAACCGCCAAAGATGGAGATGGCAAGATCTTAAAACTTGATTTAAACGGAAAAATCCTGGACTCTACTTTCGTTAAAGAAAAATTGAACGCGCCAAAGGGCATCGCAACAAAAAATGGAGTTCTTTATGCAGCGGATATAGACAGAATTGTTGCTATAGATCTTAAAACGGGGAAGAAACTTTATGAAATTTCATTTGGCAATGATGCTTCTTTTTTAAATGATATTGCCATAGTAAATAAAACAACACTTTATGTTACAGTCACCGATAAGAGCAAAATATATAAAGTGGATTTAAATACAAGATCCTACACCGAACTTATTACTGATAAAATAATAGCCGGCGCCAACGGATTGTTTTATGACAGTAAATCAAACAGACTATATGTAAATGGTTTTGGAAGTGAAAACAAACCTAATGGTACATTTGGCTATATAAATTTGGTTGATAATAAGTTTACTCGTCTTACCGACCTCGAAGGTTATTACGACGGCATTTGGTTATTGAACGGAACATTGTATATCAGCAACTGGGTTGCATTCGAAAAAAAGGGAATTATTCAGATACTGGATTTAACCACCAGCCAGATTGGAGAAGTTAAAGTTGCTGCACCATTTTCGGGACCCGCAGATTTTATTATTCTCAAAAATCAGCTTATTGTTCCTGAAATGATGTCGGGCAGTATTCAATTTATAAAACTTAAGTGATCTGCGAGCCTGGGTATTTGGTTGCGATCAGGTTTAATAATATATTTCTTTTATAATAAAAGGGACAGTAAGTTGAATGCTATTAAAAAACAATAAGGTATGAACACTGGAAAAATTTTCTTTACAATCATTTTTTGTTTTGCATACTCCTTCGGGACACATGCGCAAAAAACAAAATCAGTTTTTTCAATTGGAGTTATCGATACTGTTTATTCCGCAGTATTAAATGAAAAAAGAATCATTAATGTTTATCTCCCTGAAGAATATGATGCAACCGACACAATTAAATATCCCGTAATTTATCTGTTGGATGGAAGCAGGGATGAGGACTTCATTCATGTAGCTGGCCTGATACAGTATTTAAGTTTCCCATGGATAAATCAGATTAAACCCAGTATCATTATTGGAATTGCTAACGTAGACAGAAAGCGTGATTTTACTTTTCCAACTACGAACGAAAAAGATAAGAAGGCTTATCCTACAACTGGTTTTTCAGAAAAATTTATTTCATTTATCAACCTTGAACTACAGCCATTCGTTACTGCAAACTATAAAACATCGGGTAATAGAACCTTAATAGGTCAGTCGCTTGGGGGCTTGTTAGCCACCGAAATATTATTTAAAAAACCCTCGTTGTTTAATAATTATGTAATCGTAAGTCCAAGTTTATGGTGGGATAATGAGTCTCTTCTAAAAGTTACACCTCAATTGACTCGGGTAGATTCGTCGGGCACAAAGGTTCACATTTCAGTTGGTAAAGAAGGTGAGATAATGGT
>JAJONO010000026.1 GCA_021323535.1 Bacteroidota bacterium | reverse complement strand
AGTCCGGCTCCGATTGTGCGTAAAAATTTTGAATTCATCGTTAATTTTTAAATGTTCGAAGCAAAAGTAAAAAAATATTTTAACAAAAAAAGCTTTTTTATATATAAACATGTTTTTGACAGTCTAATTTAAAGTATAGGCTGTACCGATTTAAGTACTAAATTTGCACAGTTTTTGGAAACCACATCATCACAAATATCAGTGCAGAGCGCCTCTCCTTCTAAGATTTCGGGATATTTAAAGCTGACTAAATTCAGACTCGGATCACTCGTGGTTTTTTCAGCCATTATTACTTACTTAACAGTAGCTGTAGAAATCAACTGGCTCACTATTCTTGCACTTGGATTAGGTGGTTTTTTAGTAACATCTGCGGCTAACGGTTTTAACCAGATCATTGAGAAAGATCTTGACAAATTGATGAACCGCACCAAAGAAAGACCGATGCCTACAGGCGTTTTATCCGTTACAGAGGCCTTTGTTTTTTGTACTATCTGCGGAATAACCGGAACAATACTTCTCTGGATATATACCAATCCTTTATCGGGTATTCTCGGATTCATATCCATTATATTATATGCTGTAGTTTATACGCCACTTAAGCGCGTTACGCCGCTTTCGGTATTTGTCGGAGCTTTTCCGGGCGCCCTCCCTACTCTGATCGGAGCCGTTGCTGCAACCCATGGTTTTGGTGAAATAAAATTCTTTGCTATACTGCTTTTCCTTATCCAGTTTATATGGCAGTTTCCCCATTTCTGGGCACTTGCCTGGTTCAATAGTGACGATTATGCCAAGGCCGATTTCTATCTTCTGCCTTCAAAAGGCGGAAAGGATCAGGCTTCACAGTTTCAGATCCTCATCTACTCTGTATTTTTATTATTAACAAGCACGCTTCCGTTCGTGTTTCATTTTGTAGGATTGATCAGTACGGGAGTTTGCATATTATGCGGACTGGCACTGCTTCTCCAGGCCTATAACTTTTACAGGATACCTACAGATGCCAACGCTAAAAAACTGTTTATGGTAACGCTTGTGTATCTCCCGGTGGTGCAACTGGCTTTAATGACGAAATCTTAATTATTTATAGTGGAAAATACAATTAAAATAAAGAAACCCAATCACCGCAAGGAAGAGATAAAAGCGGCGCAGCGTAAAACCGCAAAGCCCCTGCTTTACATCGGCATTGTGAGTATTGTGATGTTGTTCGCGGGTCTTACCAGCGCTTATGTTGTAAGGGCCGACAATGGAAACTGGCTCGTTTTCAATTTGCCGGATATAGCCATTATCAGTACAGCCATTATTGTAACCAGCAGTTTAACCATGCTTGTGGCACAAAGAGCCATAAAAAAGAACAATTACAAGCTTACTACAATTGGTCTGGCTCTTACTCTTGCCCTTGGTCTGGCTTTCTTTTATACCCAGGTAGAGGCCTGGAAGCAGCTCACAGCGCAGGGAATCTATTTTGTTGGTAAGTATTCCAATGCAGCCGGGTCGTTTTTATACTTCATAGCACTTATTCATATGTTTCACATGATTGGCGGGCTAATCGCTTTAGGAACTTCATTAACAAAAACGCTGTTGAAAAAATATTCATCGGCTGATTACCTTGGTATAGAGCTAACTGCGATATATTGGCATTTTCTGGATCTCCTGTGGGTATATTTGTTTTTGTTTTTATATTTTTATCGTTAATATTGCATCTGATTTTTAACATTATTTTAATCTAAATATGGCTCACACAGCAGAAATAGACACAAAAGACGCCTGGGGCGGCGGCAAATCACCTTTCGCCGTTAGTTACGGGAAAATGTTTATGTGGTTCTTCCTTATTTCCGATGCTTTAACCTTCGGAGGTTTATTAATGTCTTATGGTTTTATCCGTCACAAATACGCTGATGTATGGCCAAAAGCTGAGAACGTTTTCACTCACTTTCCGTTTGTTGAACAACACTTACCTCTTGCATATGTAGGGTTAATGACATTCATCCTCATTATGTCTTCGGTTACCATGGTATTAGCTGTGGAGGCCGGTAAGCGTATGGATCGTCGCGGTGTTACCGTGTGGATGCTCTGGACGATTGTCGGAGGTCTTGCTTTCGTATTGTCACAGGCGTGGGAGTGGTATCACTTTATCGGAGGAACTGAAGAAGGATGGGTTCGTAGCGTTTGGGATCAGGGGGCCAACAACGGAGCCGGAGGCTATGTGAACAAGGTCTGGCACGGTGCCAATATGGCCGTCAATGAATATGGCGTGCCTCAGTTTGCGAATTATTTCTTCTTTATTACAGGGTTCCACGGAACTCACGTATTCTCAGGAGTTGTTATCAATTTCATTATCTTTTTAAACGTATTAAAAGGAACTTACGAAAAACGCGGTCACTACGAAATGATCGAGAAGGTTGGTTTATACTGGCACTTCGTAGATTTAGTTTGGGTATTCGTGTTTACCTTCTTTTACCTACTCTAGTTTTACAATTCAAAATTTTAAGTTTAAAGTATTATAAAGTTTAAAAAATAAGATTATGTCAGAATTTCACGATGATTACCCTTCATACGAAACCATGTATAACCATGATGATGCTTATGGTAAAAAAGCACGTCGTACATTATGGAACGTATTCTGGATCATGCTTGCCATCACCATTTTTGAATTAATTATTGGTTTTATGGCTCCTTCTCACGGTTGGAGCGGAACATGGTGGTTAAAAACCCTGTTCATTGGTTTAACTATCGCCAAAGCTGCATTTATCGTTATCTGGTTCATGCACTTAGGTCACGAAGTAAAATTCTTCAAATATGTTATTCTCGTTCCTTATATCACATTTATGTTATACGGGATCTTCATTATTTTAACTGAAGGTTCTTATGCAGGTGAATCAGGACGTTTTACTAAAGTGGACCCTATCCTGGTTGAACAGCAAAAAGCTTTACGCGCTGGTCATGGTCACGGTGCTGCACATGATGCAGGGCACGACACTAAGGATTCTGGTCATGACGAGCACAAAGATGGTGGACACCATTAATAAATGATCAAAACATTAAAAACCCTGAGGCTACTGCTTCGGGGTTTTTATGAAAGATTTCAGCAAACATAAATTCGGCACCAAAGCTATTCACGCTGGCGCTGATCCGGATCCGGTAACAGGAGCCATCATGACTCCAATTTATCAAACCAGCACCTATGTTCAGGAGTACCCTGGAAAACATAAAGGCTTCGCCTACGCGCGTGGTAAGAATCCAACTCGTGAAGCATTGCAGAAAAACATTGCAGCCTTAGAGAATGGAAAATATTGTCTCTGCTTCAGCAGCGGAATGGGTTCTATGGACGCCGTTATTAAATTACTGCGAAACGGAGATGAAGTTATTACAGGTGACGATCTCTACGGTGGTAGTTATCGCATGTTCACCAAAGTATTCGCCAATTACGGAATCAAATTTAATTTCGTGAATATGGGCGACCCTGCTAACATTGAAAAAGCAGTGAACAGTAACACAAAACTAATCTGGGTAGAAACTCCTACCAATCCTACAATGCAGATCATCGATCTTGAAGCCTGCGGAAAAATTGCTAAGAAAAATAATATTCTCTTTGCTGTAGATAATACATTCGCCTCGCCGTATTTACAAAATCCTCTCGAGCACGGAGCTGATATTGTGATGCACAGCGTTACAAAATATTTAGGCGGTCACAGCGACGTTGTAATGGGAGCGCTTTTTTAACGGCAGAAAAATTGCTGAGTTTTTAAAAGGACATCCACGTATCGAAAAAATTTACTGGCCGGGTTTCGAAGAACATCCTAATCATAAAGTAGCGAAACGCCAGATGAGCGATTTCGGAGGAATGATCTCTATTGTTCTCAAAGATGCAAGTCTCGAAGCAACCATGACACATGCTTCTATACCAAAAGCGGAAAGAGACAAAGCCGGTGTGGTAGAAAATCTGTTACGCTTAAGCGTAGGCGTTGAGGACATTGAAGATCTGATCGAAGACTTACAACAGGCTTTAAAATAAATTTTAATTATGAATGAATAGAAAGCAGGACAAACGTTCTGCTTTTTTTATTTTGTGAATCGCTCTATATCCTTTTTATAATCGGCTCTTAAATCTTCGTGCAGTGAAGAAAGCAAAGCGTTTATTTTTTTGATCTGCTGATCGTATAAATTCACCAGGAGTTTACTGTTACGGAATGGAATGCGTGAATCGAGAAGTTTATTGAGAAAATAAATGTATAGATCCATTGACAGGGCCTTATCATCCATATAACGGCTGTACTTTATTATTATGCGTAAAGTTCTGCGAAGATTCTTTTTTACATAATACAAATTTGTTGCTGGAGAAATTTCAGAATAATAAACATCGATCTGTTCTTTTACCTCTGAAACAAACGCATTTTTATCGTGTGATTTAAAAAGAAGATACGAGAGATATTCTTTATTGTCTTTTTTATACTTGGCGAGTTTAAGACAAAGCTCAACGAGATCTTTCTGACTTAATTCTTTGAGTTCGTGTTTTACCTCCTGGATACTTCCGGCTTCCATGGAAGTAAAGGTAAAATTATTTTACAAAATTAAATGCAAGGCCTCCGACAGATACTACATTTCGATAAGTTTCTTAAATGCATCATCATTCCAGTAATTTCTAAAATCTTCATCAGCCATCGCTAATCCTTTATACTCTTCTTTCAATTCGATAGCTTTTACGAGATGAACCAGCATATTTTCTTTTTCATTTTTTAAAGAATAGATACAAGCTTTATTATACCAGGCCGACTCATTTTTTGAATTTATCCGGATGGCAGTGCTCAATGCATTTAAAGCTTCATCCAGCCTGTCTAAATTAATTAATATAGATCCCTTTATAGCCCATGTAACATCGTTGTCACCTTTTTTCTCTATTGATTTTTCTATGGCTATCAGCGCTTCATCATACCTCCTGAGTTTGCGCAGTGTGTTGGCCTTACCCCAATACGCATTTTCGTAATTAGGGTTTAAACTAATGGCTTTATCAAAATCTTCTAATGCTTTATTATAGTTTTCAAGTTTGTGATATAAAATTGCGCGATTTGAATGAACACCATAAATGAAGTTGTAATTCGGAAAATTAGAAATAATATAATTGTATTTTTCAATCCCTTTCTCAAAAACATTCAGCCTTTCAAAGGCTAATCCAATGTATAGATGTGCTTTTGGAGCGTTATTTCCATCTTTGTCTTTCTCTAAAGCTTTTCCAAAATAGTCAATAGCTTTATTGTAATCCTTTTTACCATATTCTGCCATCCCTTTATAGAACCAATCATCAAAGCTATATTCATCAACTTCTTTTGTATTTTTTAATAATAATTCATACTCTTCCAGATTTTTTTTCATTGACGAATTTATTTCGATTGTTGGCTCTGAAACGAGTTCATCGAGCACCTCCGCTTTTTCGTTCAGTTTAAGTAAATTATCATCGGCTACTTTAAACTGCCCGGAAAGGTATAACCTCATGTAATTATAACCATAGTAAACACCAAAAATGAAAAAATAGGACACGCAACATATCACAAATACTTTAATAGAATTCTCTCCATTTGTTTGTTTTTGAACATACTCGCCAATTGACATTAAATAAGCTCCTATACCTCTAATTTCAATTAAGCCTAAGCCAATAATAATTTTTGTGAGCCAGTCAGATATATCAACAAGATTAGTACTTAAGTTATATGCTGTTTCTTTTTCGCTGTTCCTCTTAGGAATACCAAACAGAAATCCAAGAAAAAAACCTATGATATAAGAAGCAGATGCTAATAGAATGGAAAGAAATAAAAATTTCCAGGAATCTTTTTCCAGGAATAAACTGTATCCGACTATTCCAACCAGGCCTGGTGTAAAGCCCATCCAGCTTGTTGTAGTCAGATTATTTTCAATTTCTTCTTTTTGTTTAGAAAAAACAGATTTTTTCATTGGGGTAATGAATTAATAAAATTAGGATGATTAAAAAAGAAACTGTGTACTACATACGAGATAAGACAAACCAAAAAAAACAAAGGGAATGTAGTGGCGCTCAAATTAAATTTCCCCCCTTAACCTGAGCAAAAAAAGACGGTCTTGCGACCAGATCTTCACGCACCACAATTCCCTGTGCTCTATTAAACTACCACAAACACACAGCGTAGCAGTTTTTTTCAGTAATTCGTATTTTCCTTTAAGCGGTTAAGTTCTAAAAACTTATTTACCAGCTTCGGCGAATTACCTATAATTCCTATTGCTTTCTGCAAATTCCGTTCATTACAGTTTAGCATTTTGCACCAGAACATTCTATCTACCTTGCTACTCAAAAAAATCTTTTGCTGGTACCATTCCGGTTCTGGTAAAGTCCGGTTTTGCATGTTTTTAAATTTAGGTTATTTACGACAAACGGGCCTAATTTGGATTGGGTAGAAACACCTAGGTGAACACCTAGGTAAAATAGCACATTATCAAAACTTACTGATTACAAGAAAGTTACGCTCGTCGAATTTGTGAGTTTACACGAGTGGATTCGTTTTTTCAAGGGTATAAAATGACATGTGTTGTAACACTAATTAAAAAGGTAAATGTAAAATGTAAAACGGAAGAGAGAAAATGCACAATATGTTACATTTTACCATGTTCCCTTTGCCGTAAATATTTCATTATCTCTTCAGCGCAAAATCAAACACAGTCTTATTCCCTACCCTGTCGTCCACTTCCAGTTTAAAGTTGAGCGTACCACTCTTGGGCGTGTTTTCATCAAAGGTGTAATTAATAATTCCACTCTTGGCGTCATATTCACCAAGTATCCATTTTCCATCCAGCGTTAAATTGTATTTATAAATTCCGCTGAGATTATCGCTTACAACAAAAGCCAATGCAGTTAGTTTTTTTGCAGCAGATTTTAATTGAGAAGGCGCCAACTGCGTTTTCACCTTAGGAGAAACCGTATCCTGATCGAGCAAAAACCATCCCAGATTTTTCACAGAATAAAATACCGAATCATTATGTACAATAGGATTCAACACATTGTCGCCACTCTTAAGTACCAGCTTATTTTTAATGCGCCTGTATTTCTGCGGAACCTCAAAGCCCACAATACTTGTGGTTCGCAGGTTGGCATCAGTTGGAAGGATGATTAATTTCCCGGTGCTTTCAATTGTATTTTCAAAAATAAGTCCTGTCGAGTAATACAAAGTTCTTCCCGGGATAAAGATCTGAAGTTTATTCTTCGCGATCATGAAATCCTCCATACAGTCGGCATAAATATCGCTATTGATGGAAGGCTTTGAGTAATAATTTAATTTCCGGGTTTTAAATGTAAACTGCAGCACGGTTTCATTTCCATTTTCATCGTGAACCGATAATTTGATTTTGTGCCAGTTGGTATCCACAATTAGTATTCTTCCTTTAACTCTGTATGTGTCGTAAAAATTCGGTGGGAACAACGTGGGTACAAAACATTTCTGCATTCTGTATTTTTCCTTCTTATTTACTTCAACGTTCTCACAAAACTCATTCACGAAACGCTGGTCATCGAAATGAATGTGATTCAAAGTATGTCCGTAAATCTGTCTTCCATCATACTCCAGTTTCGCGTTAAAAATATTATTCGGACTACCCTTCGCTGTAAAGCGGTCGAAACCCTCGAAAGCAAAGCCAAGAATGCCATAACTGAGAATAATTGAATCTTTTTTAATTGCAACCTCTCCTTTTTTATTAGTGATAACAGGAAAGGCTTTTATAAATTTTGGCGAACATGTATCGGCCAGGTTATAAAACGCGATGTTCTGAATAGTTGGAGCAACAGTATCGTCTACATGAAAGTACTCAAGGGGATTCAACGGTGTTTCCGTAACGCCATCACGAATCTCAAAGTGTAGATGCGGACCTGTTGAAGCTCCTGTGTTTCCTGATAATCCAACGTATTCACGTCTCTTTACAGGTATTTGTCCTGGCTTTGGAAAAATCTCTACTTCGTAATTTTGTTTCGCATACTGCTCCTTTTTTACAAGCGCCGCAATGGCAGGATTGTATGAATTAAGATGGGCGTACAAAGTTACTTTACCATCTTTGTGCGTTACATAAACACTTCGACCATAACCTACCGAACTCACTTTTATTCTGGAAACATATCCTTCGTCTATGGAATACACGGGATAATTTATTTTTCCATTGGTAGAAAAGTCAATGCCGGTGTGAAAATGCTGGGGACGTAATTCACCGTAATTTCCCGTAAGCACACGTGGCGAATCAATTGGCCAGGCATAATTCTGCGATTCTACAAATGTGATACATAGCAATAAAATTGCCGTGGTTATTTTAATTTTTAATCTCATTCCGGGTTTTTTCTAAGCTGAAGAAACATAAAAAGAATACGAAGAACAACATTCCAGCTGCTGTCTGAAGCATACTCTCGACTAGAAAGTTGAGAACAATAAGTACCATAGTCAAAGTAAGAACAAAATGTTTTCGGATAATTCCTTTGATGAGTTGTCCGAACGTAAGCAGTAACAGAACAACAAAACCAAAAACGCCCATGCCTACGAAGGTTTGCAGATACTGGTTGTGTGCATTGAGGCGATGCTCCAACGCGCCGGTCATTCCCTGCTCTTTATAGGTTGCGGCCATAACATCGTTAATATCACCTACACCTGTACCAAAGAGAAAATGGTTTTTGATTAACTGAATACATTGTTCCCAGATAAGGATACGAACCGTTGTGCTTTCGGAAGAAGTTTTATCAAGTGTTGAAAGGGAAATGTTTCGTATTGAATTCAGGCGTTCGAATGGAGCCGGAAATAATTTCCAGAAGAAAAAAACAAGAACAACAATTCCCGCAATAAGGATCAAGGTCTTTTTCCAGTTAAAAAAATCTTTAAAGCGATTAATGATCAATAGTGGCAAGCAAACAAAAAAAGCAATCATTCCCATTTTCGAATAACAAAGAAAAATGGTGATTATGAATGTGATAATAAACAACGCCGACATGAACTTGATCTGTTTCTGGCCCTTGAACCAATGTGGGTAATACATCACTATAACAGTAATAGCCAGAATAAGGTACATTGAGAAATACGATGTGTGAATAAGGTCGGAAAATAAGGTATAGAAAAAATATTCGCTATGACCTTGTAGCGCGAACGAGCCTGCCCTTAGGATAAGATAAACACAGGCAAAAAAACACCCCGATACAAAAGCGATGAGGCAGCGTTTAAGAATAATAACCGGCCAGTTGAAACAAAACAACAGGTAAGGAAAAAAGATCATACTCAGTTTTACTTCAATACTGAAAAGCGCTTCATTCTTATTTTTGGAAAATAAAGCGCTCAAAGCTGTCATAATAAAAAACAGGAACATTAACATGAGCGTGCTATTCCTGAATCCTTTTACAATAAATAATTCCTTCAGATTAAAAAGAGAAGTAACTACCCAACCAATTACCAAAGCCGAAAGTAATAATCCGCCAAAAGGCAGACAAAAACAAAACAACACAGGAAAAACATAAAATAGTTTTTGTTTTATGGTTAATTCGGTCGTCACAATTCACTAAGTTATTACTTATGAAAAACACAGGCTTTAATTAGTTTTACAACTTACCAACATTAATGCCGAAACAGATTATTTTACATAATTTGGATAAAAATATCCATATGAAAAAATTAATTATAGCGGGTCTGTTGTTTTTTGCAGGCAAAGGATTTTCGCAAGTAAGCAAAGCTGATTTTGAGGCCATCTTTTCGAATTTTAAATTTGAAAGCATGACTTCTATTTATCTTAAAAACACAAGGACCTATTATATGAACAGCACATCTGCTCTTGAACAGGTCGAATATACAGCAGGTTATTTTATCATTCAATTGAAAGATAACGCTATTTATCTGATCAGTCATGAAGATATTACGAAAGCAAAAGTAAAGAATTACATGATCATTCCTTATAAAAGCATCTTAAAGATTTCTGCAAGCGCTAAGGCTTTCACCATTGAAATGATTGAGTGATCGAAAAGCTATTTCAATCTTTTTTAAGAACCGCCAGGATATGACTTCTTAAAAAAGGTAAATTGAATGTACTGTAAAGATTCCCTACCCGCCTCCCAATCGGTGGTGCAAGTGTTACTTTTTTCACCTGCGATTCATTGGCCAGTGGAAAAAGATCCATGACTTCTCTCTCGGTGACTTTTTTTACGTCAGGATTTTTAGGATTGTTGTAAATGAAATCGTACCACAAAATAATTCCACCCGGTTCAAGAAGATCCCACATTTTTGTAGCGAGTTGTTTCCTGCTTTTATTATCGAGGATGGATGTAAAGACAGTAGATTGAAATACACAATCAAATTTTTTATCGAAGTTTACATCAAGCGCATTTCCTGCGTAAACCTTAATTCCCGGCTGGTTGATCTTAAGAATATTGATCCGGTCCTCCAGAAGTTCATTCAGGTAAATATTGTCTCTTTTAAAGCCACATTCCTGCAACATCTTCACATTATCACCTTGCCCCGCGCCAATCTCAAGAACCGTTTTGTTTTCAACTCCTGGTAGGAATTTTTCAAGCAGCAGTTTAATTTTTTTTCTACGCTCAGAATCTGCCAGTCTCGAATAGGTGCCTGAATACAAGTTGTCCATATCAGCACGTTTGCTGTATTGCTCCTTTATACTTTCCTCAAGTGTCATAGTAAACTCTTTAGTTTGTCGTAAAGATCTTTTGCAATGGTTTCCCTGTTAAAGTTCTGGTTTACAAAAGTTCTTCCATTCTTTCCTAATTGAGACGCTAATTCTTTGTTAAGGTTTAATCGGGTTATAGCAGAAATAAGATCGTGTTCATTTTCAGGTTCAAAATAAATACCACAATTACCTTTGGTAATAAAAAGTTCCCTTGCTTCCCCGTCAACCCCCAGTAAAATTGGGACCTCCATGGCTAAATTCTCAAATATTTTGGATGGAATCGCACCTAAAAACAGGTCCAGTTTTCTTAAAGGGATAATGGCCGCGTTCACAGATCTTAACACCCCGGGCATTTCTTTTTTAGAAACGGCGTCGAGAAAATGAACGTTACTAAGGCCAAGTTCTTTTTTAAGTGCTATGAGTTTATCTTTCTCGGGACCGCTACCCATTAATACAAATTTAAGATGCGGCTCATTTATAAAATGTTTTGCAGCTTTAAGAATGATCTGCAGCCCTTGGGCAATACCAATAATTCCGGCGTACAGAAAGATCTGGTCACCCACGAGGAAACCATTTTTCTTCCTCCAGTCGCTTGGTTCAATTTTAGAGGGATCGTAATAATTGAGATCAACGCCATTAGGCAACCAATATGTTTTCACTGTAGGAAAACGCTGATTAATATTTTCACAGATGCCTTGTGTTTGTCCTGTTACGATCACTGAACGCTTATAACACTTTTCTTCAAGATCATAAGCCATTTTAAGAAGTGTTTTATTATTTACAACTCCTAGTTTTTCGGCGCTCTCGGGCCACAGATCGCTTACATTGAAAATAAGTTTCGCGTTTTTTGTTTTAGCGAGTCGCATGGCGCTATATCCAAGAAATAAAGGAGGAGATTCGCACATGAGGAAATCAAAGTCGCCCTGAATTTTTCTTCCGACCCTTGCACTGGAGATCACAAAAGAAAAATAATTTCTTAAGCGGTTAATGAACGATTTGCTTTTAGAAACATAAATGGAAGAACGGTGAACCTTTAATCCTTCCATTTCTTCATACATGTAATTTTTTCCACGATAGGCTTCATAGATTTCCATTTGCGGATAATTAGGCATTGCCGTAAGAACGGTGATATCTACGCCCACTTTTTTAAGCCGTACCGCTAACTCAAACAACCTGTTTTGTGGCGCACCTATTTCTGGTGGAAAATATTGTGTAAGTATTAAGAGTTTCACTTAAAATTGTTTAAAGTAGTTTAAAAGTTTAAAGTGGTTTAAAACCTTAATTACAAATTGATCGCCATCACTCCCTGTTTGTACCAAATTAACCAATTTTTAAACCAGTTTAAACTATTTTATTTATTTGAGTGCGTCGTAAAATGCCCTGTGGATCTTACCCCTCACTCCCAACTTAGCAAGCTTGTTTGGTTCGGCATCGGGATAAACACGGTTGCTGAGGAAAACAACCACGAGATTATTTTTAGGGTCGGCCCACACAAATGTACCGGTAAATCCACTATGACCAAAACTTGCCAGGCTACACTCTGAGGTAACGGGACTGTCTTTTTTATCATCCGGCTCAGGTTTTTCAAAGCACAATCCGCGGCGGTTATCAGGACAGAAATGGCAGGAAGTAAAATCCTTTACAACGTTACTGTCCAGAATTCTTACACCATTTAATTCTCCTTTGTTAAGATACATCTGCATAAGTTTTGCAACATCAAGCGCTGTACCGAATAATCCGGCATGGCCTGCAACGCCTCCGAGCAAAGCTGCACCCGGATCATGCACAAACCCCTGAATGGTTTGTTTTCTGAATTTAGTATCATTTTCAGTCGGAGCGATCTGTTGAACAGAAAAATATTTTAAAGGATTGTACGTGAGCCCAAGCCCCATCTGGGCATACAGATCTTTCACATAATCATCCTGTTTTTTCTGCGCCTGTTGTTCAATGATCTGTTGCATGAAATAATAACCAAGATCGCTGTATACATATTTTCCAGGGTTTTCGAGTTTTGAAGTAATGATGCGCTTATACATTGAGTCGGTGAAGTCTTTTTTCACATACAATTTCTTTGCCACGTGAACCGAATATGTTTCTGATTGTTTTGTGGCATAAATTCCGGGTTTATAATCGCCTTTTTTATCGAGTGTTTTTAAATAGAAAGGGATCCAGGCCTGTAGACCCGCGCGGTGAGTAAGAACATCTTCAATAAGGAGACTATCTTTATTAGAACCTTTTAGCGAAGGAAGATAGTCGCCAAGACGTTTTCTATAATCGAATTTATTATCAGAAGCCAGCTTCATTAGCGCGAGCGCCGATGACGTGATTTTTGTGACGCTGGCAAGATCGTAAAGGGTTCCGTTGTCTACTTCTTTGGCTTCGGGATTATACGTAAACTTTCCGAACGCTTTCTGATAAATAACTTTACCATCTTTAAGAGCAACGATCTGGCAACCGGGATAAGCTTTTTCTTCAATACCCCAGAGCGCAATACTATCCACTACCCCAAACTTTTTTTTTAGAAAATTGGTTTGCGCGGTTTTAATTTTTGAAGGATACAAAGGTTCCATGTCCAAACCGCTTTCCCCTTTGAAGAGAGTTGTACTAACAGGCAGTCTTCCGTTTACTTTACTTATACCCAGAATTGCATTAGCCGATGCTTTTAAAAGCGAAGGCATGTATTCGTATGCAAGAATAACAGAGCGGAAATTATTTACATCTTTTATTTTATTGAAAAGATATGGATTGGTGAGCATAACCAATGCTGTAGGTTTCAATCGCGCGATTGAATCGGCAAGACGAAGTGTTTGCTCCCCTACTCCGTAATTATTCTCTGCTTTTAATGTGGCTTTGTTGATCTGAACAATAACTACATCGGCATTTTTAATTTTATCAAAAGCTTCCTTAATGTCCTTTGGCTTAGCGTCGTGCTTTAATCCAACATGTTCAATGTAACCGTATTCTTTTAGTGTAGAGTAAAGCGTGTTATGATCTTCAATACCAAAAGATACTTCTACCATTTTAATGCTATCGGTGTTTTTTAGCGGAAGGAAATTATTTTCGTTTTTAAGAAGCGTTATCGATGCTTCGGCAAGTTTATCGTTAAGTTCGTAACTTTGTTTTGTATTGAGTTCTTTGTAGAGATTTCTTGTAACAATTTCCGGCTTTACATTTAGCCCGCACCAGAATTTTGCCTGAAGAATTTTTCTACAGCGTGCGTCCACCTCTTCCTGACTTACTTTTCCATCTTTAATTGCTTTCTCCACTTCAGCCATCGCCTTTGGAACATTCTCACTGAAAAGAAGAACATCGTTTCCGGCCAGAAGCGCTTTCACATCAACAACTCCTGGTTCAAAGAATTTAGCAACACCTTTCATGTTTAACGCGTCGGTAAAGATAAGACCCTTGAATCCCATTTTTGTTTTAAGAAGATCGTTCACCACTTTTGGAGACAAGGTTGACGCGAGATTTTTTGTTGTATCGAGGCTTGGAATATTTAAGTGCGCCACCATGATACTTGCCAAACCACGATCGAACAGATACTGGAAAGGATATAATTCGAGGGAATCTAATCTCTCAATGGAATGATTGATAACCGGAAGTCCTTTATGCGAATCTACATCCGTATCTCCATGTCCCGGAAAATGTTTTCCATTGGCCATAATTTTTTCGTCCTGCATACCGGCCATGTACATGTAGGCCTTTTGTGCCACTTTGTATTTATTCTCTCCAAAGCTCCTCATACCAATAACAGGATTAGCAGGATTATTATTTACATCGGCAACGGGAGCAAAGTTTACATGAAGACCAATACGTTTACATTCTTTCGCAATCTGTTTTCCCATCTGGTAAATGAGAGAATCGTTTTGAATGGCGCCGAGCGTCATTTGTTTAGGATAACGCGGCGTACTGTCGAGGCGCATGGCTAAACCCCATTCGCCATCAATACTGTAAAGAAGAGGAACCTTGGCAACGCTTTGGTAATAGTTGGCTAGTTTTCCCTGTTTCACCGGGCCACCCTGCATCCATATCAATCCTCCGATTCCGTGAACGGTGACAAGTTCTTTGATCTCCTTCACGTGTTTCATATCCTTGTTGCTGTATGCGGCCACCATAAATAACTGGGCAAGACGTTGCTTTGGCGTCATGGTATTAAACACAGAGTCTACCCACTGGCTTTGCTGGGCTAAATAGTCGGGCGCTTTTTTTACAGGAGGTTCCGTATCACCGGGGGCAAAGCCGGCAACAAGGGCACAAATCATCAACAGGAAAGGGATTCTCTTCATTCCTATAAAATTAGATGGAATAAAAAAGCCGTGTACTGCCTCGTGGATAATGTTTTTAACATAGGAGTTTTGATTTTAAGAGAGTCTTGTTTTTCTTGGATCTTGAATCTTGTTTCCAGAATCAGGAACCAAGAGACAGGAATCAGGATTATAAGTCCGTTGATCGCCCAAAGTTACAACGAAAAAGCCAGGAGAAGGCCTTGTGATAAGGGTTTTAGAATAAATTAGGAGTTGGTTGGTTATTGGTTAAACGTGTAACGAATAACCTTTAACCTGGTTTTACTTTGCCTCACCCATGAGTTTTTTCATGAAAGGAGCGATAATAATCATGATAACCCCAATTCCCAGCGAATACAAGCCAAGCTGTTTATAGCCGTCGCAATAAACATTAAGTTTTTCGAGGTTAGTTGAATTGGCAGAAGCTTTCGCAATATTAGCGCCTAACAGCCCTGCAAAATACTGACCATAAGCGCTGGCAAGGAACCACATTCCCATAACTACAGCCTGCACTTTTGCCGGGGAAAGTTTTGTCATAACCGACATACCAATCGGAGATAAACAAAGTTCCCCGAATGTTGCCAATAGCCATCCCCATGTAAAGATTTCAAGAGACGTAACTCCTTCCGGATTTGCGAAAAACTTTGTGTAATAAAAAAGATAAAATCCACCTGCGAGAAAAACAAAACCCAGTCCGAATTTAACGACCGTATTCGGTTCCACCTTTTTCTTATTCATCCATAGCCAGATTAAGCCAAACAGCCATGCAAATGCAATAACAAACCACGAATTGGCTGAATTATTCACGCCGTTTGGATCGAGTTTTAATCCGTAAATATTGTCGCTCAGGTTATTGTCGGCAAAGAAGCTAAGTGATCCCCCACTTTGTTCGAAAAAGGCCCAGAAGAATATGGAAAAGAACATGAATAACAATGCAGCAATAAGCTTTTTATTTTCGGAGACAGAAAAATTTCTCATTTCATAAATGAGATAAACAAGAGAAAGGGGGCCAACAATGTACATGAAAATATCAGTGTATTTTGTCTTTTCAACCATAAGCATGATCAACGGAATTATTGCAAGAGATGCAATATACGTTACGACCTCAAGCATTCTTTTTCTGCCAGCGCCTACATGCTCGAGCGGAGATAATCCAATAGGGCCAAGGCTTTTTTGTGTCCACGCAAATGTGAGTAAGCTAATGATCATTACTACTGCCGCCAGACCGAAGGCTACATTCCACTCCAATCCTTGTGGAACAAAGTCGCTGAAAATAGTTCTTTTTCCAATGGCAATACAGAAGTATCCTCCAAGTAAACCTCCAAGATTTACACCTGTATAAAACAACGAGAAACCTGCATCAAGACGACTATCGTTGTCCTTATATAGCCTTCCTACCATGGTTGAAATGTTAGGCTTGAAAAAACCTGTGCCCACGATATTAAAAGCAATACCCAGAAAAAAGAATTCTTTAGGATCAACCACCAGGATGAGGCTTCCGGCAATCATGAGAATACCACCCCAGAAAAGAGAGCGACGGTAACCAAGAATTTTATCGGCAAACAAACCACCTATGAAAGTGAAGGCGTATACAAAAGCTTGCGTGGCTCCATATTGTAAGCCTGCATTCTCTTCGTCCATTCCGAGTTGATGGACCATGAAAAATGCAAGCATACCACGCATTCCGTAATAACAGAAGCGTTCCCACATCTCACTAAAAAACAAGTACCACAATTGTTTTGGGTACTTGCCTTTAAAGTTTTGAATTTGTTCTAATGATGTCAATAGATTACTTATGATTTTTGCCACAGATTACACAGATTTTCAGGATTAGATTATCTGCGATAATCTGTGAAATCTGTGGCTCTAAATGTTGATGTTATTTTACACCATGCATCATTTTTTTGAGAACAGGTGTTAAAGCAAAAAGAATTACTGATGCCACACCGCAAAGTATAACGAATACCATGAAGAACTCATAAAGATTATGGATTTCGAACCCAACAAAAACCGGATTTGAAGCGCTGATCTGATTTTTCTCAAGCAAAGCTAATTGTTCAGCCGTTGGAGTAATTGTTTTATCAAGAACTCCATGCAGATCGATTCCTAATTTTTGCGCAGCCCTGAATTTATCTTCTGTGGCAGGTAATATTGCTCCTAAAGTTCCGGCTAAAGCATAGCCAGCCGCGTTAGAAAGAAAGAATACTCCATAAAGCAAAGAAGCAAAACGCTTAGGCGATAATTTACCAACTAATGAAAGACCAATAGGAGACAAACATAACTCGCCAACCGTTTGAATAAGATATAATAACACCAGCCATTTAACAGCTAAAAATCCGCTTCCAAGATCCTTTACGTTATGTGCAATGATGAAATAACTGAGTGCGATCATAGCCAGACCGATTGCCTGTTTTGCCGGTGAAATTGGTTCTCTGCCCTTTGCCCTTAAACGGTCCCACATGATACTGAATGGTACAGCAAATATGACAACGAAAAGACCATTAAAGATCTGTACCATGGATGCAGGCATATCCCAACCGAAGAAATTACGGTTCGTTTGATTACTTGCTATGAACGTAAGCGAAGATCCCGCCTGCTCGAATGCCGCCCAAAAGAAAATAACAAAGAAGGAAACAATGTAAATTACAATGATACGCTGACGTTCTACTTTTGTTAGTGAAGTATCAGAAATAATAAGACCCGCAAGAGTTAAGCCACTAGCATAAATGATTGGATAAATGATTGTTTTTACCAAGTTGGTCCCGCCAGTTAAAAAACGAATCCCAAAAAATAAAACAACGAATGCAATAACTGCAACAACCAGAGCTTTGGTAGAAAATACTGCTTTTTGTGCTTCGCCCTCTTCAAAATCAGTGCTTACACTTTTAGATGGTAAATCCCCAATTGGTTTCCCTTCGGGTGTAACTACATACTTGTTTTTTAATATGAAGAAAATTACTGTTCCTAATATCATGGCGATAGCCGCGGCAAGGAACCCCCATTTGAAAGCATGCACGTTCTGAATGGTATCAAACGTTTTTCCATCTTCCATCATTTTATAGGTGCCGTCCGGTAATTTGATTTTATCTTTTACATCACCAATTAAAGGACAAAGCCATTGACTGAATAATGCACCAAGATTAATTCCCATGTAAAAAATGGTGAAGGCCGAATCGAGTTTGCTTTTTTCAGTCTTTGGATACAGACTGCTTACCATTGATGAAATATTCGGCTTGAAAAAACCATTCCCGAAAATGATTATAGCAAGTGCCACCCAGGTAATGTTTGTGGCTGTAGCGAGACTTGAGTCAAAGATGTTGGCACTGGTAAACAATAAAAGCTGACCTATTGCCATCATTGTTCCGCCCAATAAAATACAATTCCTATTTCCTAAAAAACGATCGGAAATAAAACCTCCGAGCATAGGCGTTAAGTAACATAATCCTAAAAAGCCACCATAGATCAGGGAAGTTTCATCTTCCCTCATTGCTAAAGCATTAACCATAAATAACGTGAGAATAGCCCGCATTCCGTAGAAGTTGAATCTTTCCCACATCTCAGTTCCGAAGAGTACCCAAAGTCCTTTAGGGTGACCTGTTTTAACCTGTGTTTGTTCCATAGTAGTGTTTAATAGGTGCCCAAAATACAAGAATTATTCAAATATGCCAAACCCCCTTTGAAGGGAGAAACGTTGTTTAAGGGTTCAAATTGTTTAAAGAGATCCCTTTATTCCCTGATTATGGTAAAGCCAATCAGGAATGGAAGATGGAAAAGGTAAAATGGAAAATGGAGCTTAAATAGTTCTTAATTTTTAGTTTTTAAGTTGTTTTCTTATTAAAAACTAATAACTGAGAATTAAAAACTATTAATAAACGTGTTGTCCACCGTTGATGCTATAGTTTGCGCCTGTAATAAAGCTGGTTTCTTCGCTTGCTAAGAAGCTTACAAGGTGCGCCACTTCATGGGTTCCACCCAAACGTCCCATTGGCACCTGGGCCACGATCTGGTTCAATACTTTTTCAGGAACCGCCATTACCATGTCGGTACCAATATATCCCGGAGAAATGGTATTTACGGTAACGCCGTATTTCGCAACTTCCATAGCAAGTGATTTTGTAAATCCGTGCATTCCAGCTTTGGCGGCGCTGTAATTGGTTTGACCAAACTGGCCACGCTGACCGTTTACAGATGAAATATTGATGATACGGCCGAATTTACGTTCAATCATACCGTCCAGAACATGTTTTGTACAGTTGAATACACTGTTAAGATTCGTATTGATAACAGCGTACCAATCGTCGGGCTTCATATTTACGAGACGACTATCACGTGTAATACCGGCATTGTTTACGAGCGTATCAATTGCTCCTACTTTGCTTTCAATTTCTTTGATCATTTTCCCCGCGCCTTCAAATGTGCTTACATCGCCATGAAACAAGTCGATATGAAAACCTTCGGCGTTCATTTGTTTGGTCCACTTCTCCGCTTTTTCAGGTGTGATATAATTTCCAACCACTTTAAAACCTTCTTTCAATAGTTTTTTGCACATTGCAGTCCCTAATCCCCCGGTGGCGCCGGTTACGAGTACGATACGTTTCTTACTTGAATTTTCCATATTTCAGTTTTTAAAATTTTGAAGATGCTTTATCTTTTAACCGGGGTATTAAGTCTGAGCTAATGAACCATTAAATTATTTTAAATCTTATCTACATTAAGAACCGTGGCTTCGCCGCTGGTGCATACATTACCGGTAGACTTGTCTTTGATCAGAGTTTCAACGACAGCGCGGTGTTTTTCTTTAATTACTTCTTTTACAGTGAACACGGCCTCATAAGTTACATCCACATACATTGGTTTTAAGAAGCTCAACGATTGTTTAAGATAGATTGTTCCTTCGCCCGGGAAAAGTGTTCCGAATACCTTGCTGAATAACGAGGCGCTAAGCATTCCATGCATAATAGGACGTTTGAACATTGTTTTAGCTGCATAATCCGCATCAAGGTGAACCGGATTTTTATCGCCGGTAACCTGAGCGAACTGGTTGACTTCTTCCTGTGAAAATTTGAATTCGTGTGTATAAACCTCGTTGACTTCTATCATAAATTGGATTGTTGTTCAAACTAAATGTAGAGACAAAAATTTTATTTTCAAAAATAAATCCTGAAAATAATGTACGAACTTTGCCTGCGCCTGTTTAAAGTTTTCGTGTTTTTGAGCGAAACCAGGCCAATTTTGCAGGCATAATTGAAGATTTATGGCGAAAAATTTAACGATGTTGGTACCAAAAAGAAGTATAAATAAATTATCAGATAAATTTTAAACCGGCGCCATATGCTTTTACCAGCCTCATATTACCAAAGAAAGAACGTAGTAGCGATTGCGAGAGATCTCATTGGAAAAACGCTTGTAACTCGCATCAACAATAAGATTACAGCCGGAATTATTACCGAAACCGAAGCTTACGCGGGCGTAATTGATAAAGCAGCCCATTCTTATGGGGGGCGACGTACCAAACGTACCGAAACCATGTACAGTGAAGGCGGCGTTAGTTATGTTTATCTCTGTTATGGCATTCATCACCTGTTCAATATCGTTACCAACTCGAAAGATGTTCCTGAAGCAGTTCTTATCAGAGCCATTCATCCTACAAGAGGGATCCCTGAAATTCTGAAAAGAAGAAACGCTAAATCACTTACAAAAAATTTATGTGTCGGTCCGGGTAAAGTAAGCGCTGCCCTGGGCATTCGCACAAATCACGATAATATTTCTCTCATGGGAAAAACCATCTGGCTCGAAGACGAAGGCATAAAAATAAATCCAAAAAAAATTCATGTCGGCCCCAGGATCGGTATTGATTATGCCGGAGAGGATGCTTTACTGCCCTACAGATTCTGGATCGATAACATCGAATGGAAAATGTAAGATGTAAACGGGATAATGTAAAGCGATCCCTTTCAAACTCGTTCCATCTTCCATTTTACATTATACATCTTCCATTATTATGTATCTTTACGCCCGTTATATGAGCTATTCACAGATTATACTGAATAAAGGAAAAGAGACTTCCCCACTCCGGTTTCATCCCTGGATCTTTTCGGGAGCTATTGCAAAAAAAGACGCCGATCTTAAGGAGGGCGACATTGTTGAAGTTTTCTCTTCACAAAAACAATATCTTGGTACAGGTTATTATGCGAATGGAAGCATTGCCATCCGCCTCATTTCATTTACCCAGGCTACAATTGATGAAAACTTCTGGTTCGAAAAAATCAACAAAGCTTATAGTTACAGGAAGCAACTCAACATTTTAAATCCCGTTACCAATGTGTGCCGTTTATTTTTTGGTGAAGGCGATGGCGCATCGGGTTTAATTCTTGATTATTACAACGGACATGTTGTATTTCAATCACACTCCTGGGGAATATATCTGCAGAAAGAAAATATTGTTTCTGCCATTAAAAAAGTTCTGGGCAGCGAATTAAAAAGTATTTACGATAAAAGCGCCGAAACATTGCCAAAACAATTTTCGGAACAGGCGCAGAATGGTTTTCTGTTTGGAAGCGAAGCCGAAGTTATTGTAAAAGAAAATTCGCATGTTTTTAAAATCGACTTTATAGGCGGACAAAAAACCGGATTCTTTGTGGATCAGAGAGAGAACCGTCAGCTTCTCTCCTCTTATTGTAAAGACAAAAACGTTCTTAATACATTTTCTTATACCGGGGGATTTTCAGTTTATGCCTGTGCAGCAGGAGCAAAACTGGTGCACTCCGTTGATGTAAGCAAAAGCGCCATCGAACTCTGCAATAAAAATATTGCATTGAATAATTTTTCGAATCACGAGGGTTACGCCATTGACACGTTTGATTTTCTGAAAGATAAAAAAGATGTTTATGATGTTATTGTTCTCGATCCTCCTGCATTTGCCAAGAGTCGTGATAGTAAACATAACGCCGTGATCGGTTACAAAAGATTAAACGCTATGGCGCTGAAACTAATTAAACCCGGAGGAGTACTCTTTACATTTAGTTGCAGTGGGGTTGTAGATAAATATCTTTTTTATAACACCATTACTGCCGCGGCTATTGAAGCCAGGAGAAACGTAAAAGTATTGCATTATCTTAGTCAGCCTGCCGACCATCCTGTAATCCCCTATTTCCCGGAAGGAGAATACCTGAAAGGAATGGTATTGTGGGTTGAATAAGCGTAACCTATTTCAAAAAACCGATTATACACTGAGATGAAACAAATCTTACCCCTTATTTTCCTTCTCAGTTCATTCATTGGCTTTTCTCAAAAAAGCTCTCCTGAAATTAATCTCAGTAACATTAATTATAACCTGATCGAGTCAGAGTTTATGGAGCGCCTTAATAAATTGCGCGCGGAAAAAAATCTTTCTCTTCTTACCAGCGACAACACCTTAAAGAAAGCGGCAAAAGATCAGGCCGACTACCAGAACAAAAAACATTATCTCACACATACGCAGCCCGACAATAAAATAAAAGAAACACCTCAGAAACGCGTCTTCTTTTACAATGGAACTCATGACCAGGTTGGAGAGAATTGTATCATGATCCCGGTTAAAAAAGTGTACAAAGCCAAGTATAAAAAAGAAGTTGAAGTAAAAACGTATTCCGATGCCGGAGAAGCATTGTTTCTTGGCTGGAAAAATTCTCCCGGGCATTATGCTAACATGATCACACCCGGTTATGATGTAAGTGGGCTCGGATTCAGCTTTGATAAAGACAGCAGCAAACTATACTGCGCTCAGGTTTTCGGCGCAAAACCTTTCATTCCAACAAAGGAGTTTCAAAGTCCGGCCGATGCCTATGGAGTGAAAGATGAATTTGAACCGGTTTGTAAAATCCTTCAAACATCTGAAGGAAGAAGAGCCATTAAAAGTTTTGACTTTGTAATTAAGAAAGACTCCATTTATTTACGAAGCGAAGACCTTCCCACACTTACAAAGTTTTTTACAAACGCTGGAGATGGAATTTATTTCGACCTGGTACAAAGGACCCAGTTTGTCTGCGAAAAAAATAATCTTCTTCATGGCTCGCCTGTTTATGATGGCAAAATGCTGGCTCCCATTTATTTTAAAGATGTTCTTAAACGAAATCATGTAAGAGACGGGAGAAACCTGTACGCTGCAGCCTGTGCAACCCCTAAAAAAATAGATGACAAAAATATTAGTCTCAGTTACGGGATCATTAAAAATGGTTTTTCGTGTGAGTACACTTATCTTATTGAAGTGCCGGAGCAGAACCTTGAAATGCTGGCACTGTACCCAAAATGGATTTATACTCGCGATCTTCAGGTTCAGCCCGATTCCTTTAATGGATTTCTTTCATTCACCATTCCTTTTGAAAGAGGCCAGGTAATACTTTCAGAAAAAAAGAAGAAACAGCTCAGCCAGAAACTTGAAATTTATAAGCCTTTTATTACAGATGTTAAACTTCAAACGTTTAGTTCTATTGAAGGAAGTACGCAAACTAATTTAAAATTACAGGAACAACGGGCCGCGAATATTTCTGACCTGATCAAAAATTATACACCCGCGCATGTTACCATCAATACTCAAAGCGTAGAAAACTGGGACGAATTCTTTTTACTGATAGAAAATACTCCTGTGGCCTATTTAAAAAATTTACCGAAGGAAAAAATAAAGGAACGCTTAAAATCAAAACTATTGCTCGACTCTCTTGACTACCTTCTTAAGAACAGTCGTTCGGCCCAGCTAAATGTAAAACTTAAAGCTTTTGTTGATAATAACTCGGGGCCCTACCTGCTTTTAGCGGCCTATAAAAAAAGTATTGAAACCGGCGATTCTCTTAAAGCCTTCACGTATCAGAATAAGATCCTTGAATATATTACTAAGTATGAATTTGTGAGAGGAGATCTTCTGCCTGTGGAAATTCCTCTTACCAAAAAATTCCTTCCTCACCTCACCAATTACCTGGCTGTTGCCGTGAAAGATGATGAACTTGTTTACAGTCATGAAGCGCGGGAATTAGCGATA
Source organism: Bacteroidota bacterium (assembly GCA_021323535.1). Taxonomy (GTDB): domain Bacteria; phylum Bacteroidota; class Bacteroidia; order B-17B0; family Aurantibacillaceae; genus Aurantibacillus. The sequence continues at coordinate 32,106 of JAJONO010000026.1, read as the reverse complement.
AAAGCGTCTCAGATAGATTCTACTTATTTACCAATCAAATTCAATAAATGTATCATGGCCATTCGTTACCTGCAGGATTTTCAGGATACAATTTATCCTCTGAATCAACTGGAGAAAGAGATGCAGGAGTGTTTTAAAATGAAAAGCGCCGAAGACTCTGTCATCACGAACCACATGTTCATGAATTATCACATTCTCTCTTTATATCGCAACTGGAGTTATCATTTTTATCACAACATTGATAAACATCTGAACGGAATCAAAAAATATTATCCGGGCGCGCAGATCAGTCAGTATGAAGCCATTCAATTAGCGTTATTGTTTAATCTTTACGCGCGTTACGACTGGAGCTATGAATTACTGTTGCCTTATGTGAGAAATAAGACAAAAGATCAGGATCTTTTATTTTTGTTTGTTGAAACCTGCGCCTCATTCAGAAAAATGCCATTGCCTGAAGCTGAGTGGGAGAAATATGTGAAGAAGGTAAAGAATATGAATAGGCCAAGATTTGATAAATGGATAAGCGAAGACAACTTCCAGTTACTTAGAAACGACTTAATTAAAAGGGAATTTTGCGGGAAGGAACTTTAGCTTAGGACAAATGATGAATGATAAAGGATAAATGACCAAAGCATCGTTTGTCATTTGTCTTTAATCTTTTATCAACCTCTCTGAATAAAACTCATGTAATCCTGCAACAGAATAGTGGCGCTCACCATATCCACAGTTCCCTTGTTTTGCCTGTCTTTCTTTTTTAATCCGCCCATTAACATGGTTTGTTTTGCCAGGGCGCTGGTGAAACGTTCATCGTAACGCACAATTTTTTTATCGGGAAATTTTTTTTCAAGATGTCTTACGAAAGGATCGATGAATCTGGCGCTGTCGCTTTTTTCATTCTGTAATGTTTTTGGTTCGCCGATAACAATCTCATCAACCACTTCTTTTTTAAAATAGTCTTCCATGAAAGCCACCACATCTTTGCTGTGAATCGTCGTCAATCCACTGGCAATGATCCGTAAGGGATCGGTCACCGCTAATCCCACACGCTTGCTTCCGTAATCTATTGCTAAAATTCTTCCCATACCCCACTAAGTTACGTAAAAGATAAATGTGGTTTAAATTTGTTCAAAGTAGTTTAAAGTCAACCACACTTCTAAACTACTTTGAACCTTTCAAATTATTTTTTAAACTATTTTTTAAACCATCTTAAACTATTTTAAACTACTTTAGTATCATGATTAAAAAGATCGGTTTATTGACTTCAGGAGGCGATTCCCCCGGCATGAATGCATGCATCAGGGCCGTTGTAAGAACCGCCATTCATCATAACATTCAAACAATAGGTTTTATTCGGGGTTATGAAGGACTAATTGACAATAATTACATTGAAATGAAGCGTGAAAGCGTTTCGGGAATCATTCACAAAGGAGGAACCACTTTAAAAACTGCCCGCAGCGAACGTTTTATGACCGAGAAAGGAATTTCTACGGCCGTAGATAATCTTTTTAAACATGAGATCGAAGGACTGGTGATCATTGGAGGTGACGGAAGTTTTAAAGGCGCCATGGAGTTAAGTAAGCGCTTTCATATTCCAATTGTGGGTTGCCCGGGCACCATAGATAACGATCTTGTTGGAACCGACTTTACTATTGGATATGACACCGCTATTAACACCGTTGTTGAAGCCATCGATAAAATAAGAGACACTGCCGAGAGTCACGACCGTATTTTTGTGGTAGAGGTAATGGGACGCGATGCCGGGCTCATTGCTCTTAGAAGTGCCATCGCCAGTGGTGCCGAAGCACTTCTTGTTCCGGAGTTAAAACACGACAATGACGATCTGATTAAAAAAATAAAAAACTGGAGAGCTTCCAAGAGCAGTAAAATTATTGTTGTTGCCGAAGGCGATGAAAGCGGAGGCGCTTTTAAAGTAGCGGAACTTATCAAGAAACATTGTCCGGAATTTGATCTGCGTGTGAGTATACTTGGTCATATTCAACGTGGAGGAAATCCTACCTGTATGGAACGCGTGAATGCAAGTATTATGGGTTTTAATGCTGTGAAAGCCCTAATGACAGGGCGACGTAACGAAATGATAGGCATTATCAATAAGCAGGTTGTTTTTACGCCATTTGAAAAATCGGTGAAACATATTCAGAGTTTGAATAAAGATCTGATTGAATTGATCGAGGTCCTTGGTTCTTAAAGTCAATAGTCATAAGTCGTTAGATTCTAATCCTTAGTCAAGAGGTAAAAATCACATTCAGACTAACAACTTATGACTAACTAGCGACCAGTGACTAATACGAAACAAATTCCGGTCTCGACACCGCAAACGCCCTTACTCTTAGTGTAAAACTTGTTACCGGATTGTACATAAAGACATTTTCTTTTCCGTCAGGTAAAAAAGGATAAAAGCCTACAGACACCTGGAAGGTGCTGCTCACAAGATTTTCGTTCCTTACCATGATCCCCACTGAATATCCCTGGTATAAATTGCTTTCTACGATGTTTTGTTGCGGACCACCAACCATTCCAAGGCCGATCATAACAACCGGAGCAAAACGAAAGCCAATTACGTTGTAAGGTGCATAAGCCACCGTTTCCGAATTCAAAACCATTTTTGTATTTCCTGATAATGAACCAGGACTAAAACCATAGAGCTCGCCACCCGACAAGGTCACGGTTTCTCCAAACAATTTATTGGCGCCATACACAAAATTGTAATACACAAACTGTCTGAAGAACCACTTTCCATTGCGCTTAAGATGGCTGAAATAATAAATATTGAAATTGGTTGTAATATCGTTTGGGACCTCGGTATTAAAAAAAACACCATAAGAGAAAGTAGCGGATAAATATCCGATTTTCTCAAAATGTTTCGCGCGGGCGACTTCCATCCCTGAGTAATACCTTATCTTATTATCATATTGTTTTTTTATTCCACCATAAATGTATTGAATGATCAATCCCTCCGGAACGTCTTCATTCGCGCCAAAACGATGAATAAATCTGTCTTTGTAATATTGCTGAATAGCAAACCCAACATTGCCAATATAAGCCGATGTGTTGTAAATACTGCGGCTGGTGTCGATCTCAAATGAAGGACGTTTTAAATATCCGTTATGATAAAACCTGCTTCCCAAAATAATATTGGTACTCTGGTTAAAGAATGTTTTTGCTTTACTGAATTTAAATGCGCGCCCCAGCCACAGGTCATAGCCAAACGAAGTAATATCCATCTTTTTAGAAGTGCTGTCTTCCTTGTCGGTGTAATAATAATAGTTCCAGTTATGATTAGCTGAAGCGCCTCCTGCCCAGGGTACCAGGGGGGAATAAAATCCCCTGTCGAAACTTAAACCTACCGCTGTGTTAGTAATGGTAGCCTGATAAGCGAGACGAGACGAAATGTAGGTATTATCGAGGTTATCAATACTGTAATAGCCGCTGTAATCAAATACATCGGGTCGTTTGAAGCCAACATATTGCTCGAACTGCTGTCCCAATCCGAAGAGATTTCTATTCTGTAGCCGGATGTTGCTTGTTACATCAGTGATCATCAATGGAACCTGAATGGCCCATTTATCGTGAACGATAACACGTACATCTACTGTATCATCGCTTGTAAGTAAAGGTTCAACTGTAATTTTTGCATCGTTAACAAAAGGCGCCCCCCGTAATAAGCGTTCTGTTTCGCTTAAGCGTAAGGCATCAAGCGAATCGTTTTGCTTAAAGAGCAGCCTGTTGTTCACTACCCATCTTCGTGTGGTGATGTGTGAAAGATTTCCGGCTCTCTGAAAATAATTAATTTTCTTTCTTACCGAATCCGTTACCGAATAACCAAATGGATCGTAAACTACAATGCGTATCATACGAATGATCTTTCCTTCGTGCTTCATATAAGGGTTCACGTTTACTTCCTCACAGGCGGCGGGAGTCTCACAATATTGCATCGGTTCAGGATCAATGAATACTGCGTCATAAAGTTGTTTCACCAACCTGTTCTTGGAAGCCATTTTTTTAATTTTTTTATAGATACGAAGAGAATCTTTAAATCTGGTAACAGAATCTGTTCTGCCAGTGAATGAATCTTTAAACTGAGAGTATGCGGGAGAAATGAAGACGAAGACAAAATGAATGATTAATAATCTCCTGAATGCCGTTTCGTGTTTATAGCAAAAAGAACACATGGGCTGCATTGTCTATCTGATGACAGCCTCAAATATTGTGCCTGCGGAAAATTATGCGCTTTTTTCTTTCTTTTTGTAATAGATATCGATGCAGACCAGCGCTGCCAGAAAGGCCCAGAAAGGCAACGATAATTTATCGGTATCAAGAAAGTTGTTTAAGAACCCGTGAACAAAATAGGTCATCAGTCCAAGGAAAATTGCTGCAGTAAGAATTTTCATTTCGGTTCCTTCCACCGAATATACCAGCCTGTAGCCAAGCGAGGTAGAATAAAACAAAAGTATCAGCACGATAAGTAAACCCAACACGCCCTGTTCTGCAAGTGGCCCAAGGTATTCGCTGTGCGCGTTACCATTGGTTCCAAAGTTGGTACTGATAATGGTTCTTTCTTTACTGAGCTGATAGGGTGCGTATTTAAACATGTAAGTGCCGGGCCCCCATCCTAACACCGGCTTATCTTCCCACATTCTAAGGGCGCAGCTCCACCTGTTCAAACGCTCAAGATTAGACGCGTCGGTAGAAATATTGGAAATGGATTCGATATTATTGGCAAAACCGCCTTCGGCATCGGTGTTATTTCTTCCAAGCGCTATAAGAATGTCGGTTTGAAAAGCGTAAAATAAAGTTCCCAGGACAACGAGTGTGGCAATGATGGTTCTGAACCTTATTTTCAATAACAGCGTTATGAGAATTGCCATTGCGATGGCGAGGCTTAACCAACCGGCGCGGGCGTATGAAATAATAATAGCAGTTGTGAATGCAACAAATAACACGAGTGAATACAGGCGTATGCTCAACGATAAACTTTTCAGGAACACAAACGAAAGACAAACCGGGATAAACATGGCCAGCGCCGCGCCATAAGCTGTATGATCGTTATAGAACGGAGATACGATCCAGTCTGCCGCTTTGTGATTAAAATTGAATGCCGCGTGTTTTGCTGTGGTAATAAACACAACAATAAGAAGACCACTCCCGTAAAACAAAACAAAATTGATCAGATTTTTCCTATCCCGGAACAAATGATGCATGATTATATAACAGCTAAAAATAAACCAGAGTCTTGCAATAATATATTTAATTGACACTGCTACATCGGTACTGGTAAAAGTAGTCACAAGCATCCACGCCAGCTGAATAATGATGATAACAGAAGCGGGATGATTGATGAATTTCCTGTCGGTAATGTTCTTGCTGAGTTCATTAAAAATATACAACAGCATAATTCCTGCCATGATAGGTTCTGTGGGCAGACTAAGATCCATGGTTTCTGAGAGGCCCAGTTCTTTAAGAGAAATAGCGAGCGGTGTCGCAAAAGCAAGAAAATAAACAAGTTTTTCGAGATGAAGAAGGGCTACGTAAACAACAATAATAACAAGTGGAATTACATTATAAGGATAGAAATAATCCTTTTTGTAAACCATAATATAGGCATTACCTAAAATATAGGTAAGGATAAGTAATTCGAATATGTATAGCTTTAAATACCTTAACAATTACAAAGGATGTTTAAGACGGTTCCGGATGATCGTTACAATTACGCCGAGTAAAAGAACAGACATTGAAGAAACAAGAACAATGATCCAGCGTACCGGGTAACAACGCTTATCCGGCAGGGAAGGTTTTGAAACATAAAGTATAAAATCAATATTACCCTGGGCGTCCATCAGGTATTTATCATACTGAACTTTCATTTCGGTGTAAGAGCCAAGAGTAGACTTTATTTTACCTCTTAATATCCTAAGCTCAGAACCTTTTAGTTTTAGACCTTCTGTTTGTTTCTGTACATTTTCAGAAAAGTTTCCTCCTTTAGCCATCTCCTTGCTGATGTACTTAGCCTGATTGACTTCATCAACAATGTTATATTCCGTTTTAATTTTCTTGATCCTGCCATCGAGGGAATCCAGTTCATCATCTGATGCTTTCAAAACTTTTTTAGCATTGTTCAGGTACTGGTTAATAACCGCAAGTTTATTTTCCTGGATGAGTTTATTAGTTAAAACAATGAGTCTCGCGTTTAATTTTTTTGCCATGGCAGGGTCTTCGTCTTTCACCGAAATCTCGATTGATTCGTAAAGTGTTGGCGAAATATTAAAATTCTCCTGGTACATGTAACTGAATAAAGCGCGACCACCTTTTTCAAGCGTGTCGATACCATATCGTTGGTACAAATTAAATTCAGAAGCAAGTTTGTTCTTTACTTCCTCGCTCAAAAGATACTGAAGCAATTGCTCGCTGTTCGATTCTTCAGAGTTCTGGTACATATTAACAGGATAAACAACAGCGGTAGATTTGTATTTGTCCCTCAATAAAAACGACAAACCAAAAGAAGCAACAGCGGCAATGAATACAAATACCAGTAATGTTTTGGTGTTTTTTGTAATCACCTTCATAACACCTATAGAATTAAAACCCTCCATCATTCAGTGTATTAAGTTTTTAAAACGTTCCTTAAATAACATGAACAGTAAAGCAATCAGGTTGTTTGCCAGGAGCGCGATCAGAAGAATAATGGTACGTTTTGGACGGGCCTTGTATTCGTTAGGCTTTGCTTTTTCTACCACAAATTTTGCCGGAAGCGTTGTATTATGATTGACAAGCGCCTCATCATACTTTGCTTTTATATCGGGATATTTTGCACCGTACCGTTCGAGGTTATCGTGCATAATCTGATAGGCCCCTCCGTATTTAGTAAGTGTATCCAGTTTTCCTTCTAAACGTTTTGCAGCCGCGGCATCTCCTTTTTCAAGTGCTTTTGCATAACTTTTAGAATAAGCTTTAACCTGCTCTTTGTAATGAAGCACACCCATTCTGCGTAAAGCCTGAAGACTGTCTTCCAGTATTTTCATTCTTACGAGTGTATTATCGTATTCCTCTTTTACAATTTTAAGAACTTTGCCGGTAAGATCTTTCGACATCTCATATTTAACAGTGTCGCAATAATCGGCAATTCCATTGGCCAATTGTGCGGCGCCGTTAGCTGTGTAATCGTGAACCTCAACTTTAATACTGTTGAATTCGGTGCGTTTTATCGCCACCATATCGTCCCATTTTAAACGGAGATAGTGATACGAGAAGAGTGTATCTTTTATATTCCAACGGTCCCACAGATTAAACGCATTTGCCACTTTGAGTTTTAAAGCATCCGAGTTAAGCAGTTGCATCAGTTTTTCGCAATCATCCTCATCGCCAATCTGCATGTAATCTTCCTGGTTACCGGCATTGGCCTCAATAACAAGTTTTGAAACCGAGAATGAGCGAGCCGCGAAAAGTACCGCGGTTGATTTGTATTGCTTCGGCATCAGGAGAACAATAGTACCTGTAATCAGTGCGGTAATGATAGAAGAAATAATGAAGACCTTCTTCCATTTAATCACCTTCAGAATCAGTTCCCTCGTTGATATGTTTTCTGTCATACGTTTTATTTATATTTTATGAACCTCAGTATAGATTTAGGATTTACCATACCGGTTATAAAGGCTAATAAACCACTAAATATAAGCATAATTATGAAATTCACCATCCACTGTGCGGTGAGATTAAATGTGAAATAATTGATAAGAACCAGGCCCGCAATAAACGTAAAAATTGCAATGAGCAAACGCTTGTTTACTTTGAAATTAAAAACTTTGTAACAGATCCAAACCTGTAAAATACCAGTTAACAATTGCGTAACAAGACTCGAAATGGCGCTTCCCAAAGCAAAGTATTTTGGAATGAGAATGAAGTTAAGTACAACGTTCACTACAATTCCACCCAGCGCCACATAGTTCTGTTTTTTCAGGTTCCCGCTCGCCGTGAGAAGGGTTCCGAAAATGTAAGTGAGAGAAATAGCCGTGAAACAATTCATGAGCACAGCTAATATCATGTATCCTTCCGTATCTCCCGTATAAATTTTTTCGAAGAAATGTTTCGCATAAAAAATAGTGCTGATGGATACGATCAATGCTGGTGTAAGCAGAAGTGTAAAAGAGAGCTTCACCACATTTTCCACATTTTCCCTGTGTTTAAGCATGCGACTGAACAATGGCAGCAATTGTACTGAAAAGAGATAAGCGATCTGGTTGGCCGCGTCAAGCAACCTGAATCCCTTCGCATAAATACCACTTTGTTTTTCACCAAGTTCACCAGGCAACATCTTTTCAATCATTAAACTGTCGAAACGGTTGTAGAACGTCATGAGCAAAACCAGTACCGCGTAAGGAAAACTTTTCTTGAGAACCATCATGTTAAAGGCCCAATCCCAATTGAGTTTGAACGTGTGTGTTTTGTTAAGAACAATAATGAACGATATCACAGCGGTTAATGCATATCCTGCTGTTTGCGCGTATACAAAATTCATTGCTGAAATATGAAAACCAAATACGTGAAGTAACATGCATGAAACTATGGCGATCATGATAACCCTGTCCAGTACTGAAATAATGCTGTCTAACCTGAATAAATGAAGCGCCTGGAGATTAGATCGCAGAAATAAAATGAAACTCAGGAAAAATACATTGACACAAAGTATCAGCATCATTTTAAAATCATACTGAAGGAAAACAAAACCTATAAACAACGAAATGATAAGATAAAAAAGTCCGAGAGCAAATTTTAATCCCAGCATTTTGCTGAAATGCTTACTGAGAAGATGATGATTCTGCGCGATATTTTTGTTGTTAAAATTAGTGAGACCAAAATCCAGAAGGATATTTAGCAACAACGAAAAATTAAAAACAACGAAATACTTACCATAAGCAACATCGCCAATTTGCCCCTGCACTTTAGGTTCAATGATAATGGTCCAGAAGGGCTTGATCAACAGATTAAGAACCAGTAATATAGCAAGATCAAATATGAATTTCTTTTTTTGCACAGAAGCCCGCAAATATAGCCTTTTTTATGGTTTAAACTAACGGTTTTTATATAACGATTTTATAGATTTGCAGCGTGCAAATTGTAGTCAATACGCGACTTTTACTAAGCAACCGCCTGGAAGGTATTGGCTGGTTCACTTACCAAACCCTTAAAAGAATCACAGCTGCGCATCCCGAATGTCATTTTGTGTTCCTTTTCGACCGTGCATACAGCGAAGAATTTGTGTTTTCAGATAATGTAACGCCAATGATTCTTTCCCCTAAAGCGAGGCATCCGGTTCTTTACTACATCTGGTTCCAGCATTCGGTAAAACCTTTACTCAACCGTATGAATCCCGATTTGTTTCTGTCGCCCGATGGCTTTCTTTGCCTCGGTGCAACCTGCAAACAGTTACCTGTTATTCACGACCTCAACTTTATTCACCATCCCAAAGATGTAAAGTGGATGACAGGAAAATATTACAACCATTACTTCCCGAAGTTTGCAAAAACTGCTTCGAGGATTGCCACGGTTTCTGAATACAGTAAAGCCGATATCATTAAAAATTACGGAATTGATGCGGCTAAAATCGATGTGGTATACAATGGCATCAATTCATTTTTCAGACCATTATCGGAGGAAGAAAAAATAACAACCCGAAAAAAATTCTCTTCTTCCAAAAACTACTTTGTTAATGTAGGATCACTGCATCCAAGAAAAAATATTGCTAGTCTTATTCGGGCCTTTGCCGCGTTTAAAAAGGAAACAGGTTCGGATATGAAGCTTTTACTGGCGGGACCGCACTTCTGGGGAGTGAAAGATATTTACTCGGCCATTGACGAAAATAACCTGAAGGAAGATATTGTTTTTACAGGAAGACTGGCCGACGAGGACCTTGCTTCTGTTCTTGGCGCTGCTACAGCCCTCACCTTTGTTCCGTATTACGAGGGCTTCGGTATTCCTCTTGTAGAAGCCATGGAGGCCCGGGTTCCCATTATCACCAGTAATGTTACCAGCCTGCCCGAAGTAGCGGGCAACGCGGCTTTACTCGTTGATCCTTTTAACACCGACGAAATTAAAAACGCGATGGTGAAATTATACCGTGATGAAAAATTAAGAACCGATCTTATTCAGAAGGGCCTTATTCAAAAAGAAAAATTTTCGTGGGATAAAAGCGCGGATCTTTTGTGGAAATCGATTGAAAAGGCGGTTCGATAAGCTCTCGCAGCGCATACGCTGAAGCTATGGCGCAAGCGTCAGAGGCCGCAGAATATGGCTGAGGATGCGGAGTTATTTTTTATTTCCTCAGCGAACTCCTGCTTCCTTCGCGTTTTCCGCGAGAACCTACTACCCAAGCTGCAATTCCCTGATCACTTTCTTAGTAGTCCCTGTTTTTTCTTTGAAGTATTTATCCAGTTTCTCTTCAAGTGCTTTTTGAGGGTTGTTCAGATAGGCCTGAAATGTTTTCACAGCCGAGGCTTCGTTCTGAATGTTTGTAGCAACGTTCAATTGAAGAAGTTCCATTGCTTCATTGAATTTATGATGGCTGTTACCTGCAAAAATCACAGGCTTAAGATATACCGCGGCTTCCAGGCAATTGTGAATGCCATCATTAAAGCCCCCGCCGATGTAAGCCACATCACAATAGAAATAAAGTTTTGATAAATGACCGATTGTATTTATCACAAGAACCTGTTTTTCGGCCAGGGATTGTTTTTCTGAAAATAACGCGAATGAAAGTCCGCTTTCTTTTAGTAATGAAACAGTTTTTCTGATAGAACCATCATCAACTTCATGCGGAACAAGTATGAGCTTTACCTCCGGGGAATTTATTTTTTTGAAGCTGTTTATCAGAAGTTGTTCGTCAGCGGGCCAGGTGCTTCCTCCGATAATAATTTTATGCTTGCCTTTAAATTCTTCAATACCAGCAACTGGTTTAAAGTTTTCTTTTACCTCTACAACCCTGTCAAAACGTGTATCTCCGGTAACTTCGTAGTTTGTAATGCCAATAGTTTGCAAAAGATCCCCTGAACTCTGATCCTGTATGAAAAGTTTTGTAAAGGTAGCGAGCGACTTTCTGAAAATACCACCGTGCCATTTAAAAAAAGGATGATGTGGTTTGAATACAGCCGATACAAGGTAGGTTTTGATGTTCTGTTTTTTTAGTTCCGATAAATAATTAAGCCAGAATTCGTACTTGATAAAAATGGCTGCCGACGGGCGAACGATCTGAATAAAATCTCTTGCTGCCGAAGGTGTATCCAATGGCAGATAACCTATTACCTCTGCCCCGCCCCAATGCCTGAAGACCTCGTAACCACTGGGCGAAAAAAACGTAAGAACTATTTTACACTGCGGATCGTTTCGCTTAATGGCTTCAATTACGGGCCTCCCTTGTTCAAACTCGCCATAAGAGGCGCAATGGACCCAAATGATTTTGGAAGAATTAAAAACAGATATTTTGGAACGGTAATTTTCCCGCCAGTTCTTTCTCCCCTTCACCCACTGACCGGCTTTCTTTTTTCTGATAGCAGCCAGTCGTATCACAAATCCATAAAGAAGTACAACCAGGTTATAAATGAACATGATTCGTTTTTAGTTGTAATAATAGTCGTCGGGACGTTTTTTGTAAAGCGGAAGTATCCAGCCTATTCTAAAACCGTAAAGGAGATCAACACGTGGCTTTGTATCCGGCAAACCGGTATCGTAATTTAGTTTTCTTACACTTGTGGTAAATCCCTGGAACGTTTCAATTCCTGCATAGAAATTAGCGATCCTGTTCTCACTTAAAAATAAATATCCCAGGAACTGTGTAGATGAAAAACCATTAGTGAGCCTGTCGTATCCTGTTCTAAGATCACCTTTAATGGCAGCGATTTTTTGTTGCGCGTCGAATAGATTTATTTTATGCTGCATGTATCCTGCGCCGGCCATAAATAAAATTCCGGAATTGCGGTTCGCCGATAAAAACGGAAATACTTTCCCTCCTATCAGATGAACGCACAAGCCTCTTTCACTTACACGAATATCTGCCGGATAACCTTCGTTGTCGATCACATTTCCGTCTGCTCCACGCATTTGTTGTAATACGTCTTCCCGTACGTTCTTACCGAAAAAATAATTGGATTGTACTCCGAATAACCAGTTCTTTTTTGTTTTCATAATGAACGAACCGCCCGCGTTAAGATTGGGGCCGAAACGTTCCTTAAGATTGCCTCCCGGTAAATGTCCGCCCACATGAATACCAATCAGGGGAACAAATTCAAGCGAATCTTTCTGAGAAAAAGTAAAAAACGAAGTGAGGAGAAATATAAGCGTGAGTCTCATCGGCTTTAAAGTTAAGGCATTAATTTAAAACTAAGGAGATTGTTGTTTCAAAATTAGAAAAAAAAGCCACAGATTTCACAGATTTCCGCAGATTTTATCTGTGTCATCCACGCTAATCTGTGGCTGAAATTACACCTGCATTACGGTAAATCGATCTCGTAAACCTTATTATTAATGGTAACAGTAGCCTTATTATCGCAGGCTCCACTTCCAAAATCAATGATACGGTCAGGCCGGCCATCGGGGGTATGCACAATTGTTCCCTGAACAAAATGTTTGCGGCATCCTATGCTCATATCTCTGATGAGGGGGATGGTGATAGAGGAAGTAAAACTTCTGCCGTTAGCATTATAACCTGAGGCCGATCCGGTAATAGAATATTTATCATCGGCCCAAATGAGCGTGTTTTCGCCCTGGAGCCATTCGCGTTTGCGGGTTCCGAAGAACACAATGCTTCCTCCTCCGGCTTTAGCAATGGTAAAGTTTTCGGTGATATCGTAAACTAAATGCCCCTGTGCGTTATGACCCAGATTTTTTACTGTTTTGCTACCGGTAACTCCGTTATCGTTCACAAAATAATTTTTAGGAGTAATGGTGATAGTGGTGAGAGAATCTTTGTATTTGCCAGTGAAGGTGATCACTAACGATCCCCGGCGGTAACGGCCATCGTTACAAAGACAATTGGCATTTCCGAAATTAACTGTGAGTGTATCTACATTTGAACCGGCAATAGTATCAAACTGAATTGTGGCGCATGAACTGAGGATAAGACTGGTTGCTGTGGTTTTAAAACTGCTTATGTTTTTTGTTCTTCCTGCTTCATCGGCTACATTTCCCATATCGTTACCTATGCTCGTGGCAAGGAAATTCTCTGAAGCCGAATCAGTGTCCTTGTCCTCTTCCTTTTCTTTTTTCTTACACGCAGAAAAAATAAGCATAAAGGCAAGGCCTGCTAACACTAATTTTTTTACATTTTTCATCCCTTTTGACTTTTGACTTTGCTCTTTTTGACTTCTTAAACCTACAAAGGTTTAATCAAATTGTGTAATTCTGTTTTTGTAGGTAGTAATTTTAGGATTTACCTGGTCGGTTTCTACGAGTCCGTCTTTTAACCGAACAATTCTATGGGCATGCAAGGCAATATCTTCTTCGTGTGTAACAAGAATGATGGTGTTTCCGTTGTTATGAATTTCTTCAAAGAGTCCCATAATTTCTATTGAGGTTTTACTATCCAGGTTTCCTGTTGGCTCATCGGCCAGGATAATAGCAGGTTTATTCACCAGGGCCCTTGCAATAGCAACACGCTGGCGCTGGCCCCCGCTGAGTTCATTGGGCTTGTGGTTCATACGGTTACCGAGACCAACCTGTTCAAGCACCTCCCTTGCACGCGTATCGCGGTCGGCTTTGCTCATACCGGCATAAACCAGTGGAAGCGCAACATTTTCGAGAGTAGTGGCGCGGGGCAGGAGATTAAAGGTTTGAAACACAAACCCGATTTCTTTATTACGAACCTCGGCCAGTTGGTTATCACTCATCTTAGCCACCGAAATATTATTAAGAACGTACTCGCCACCGGTTGGACTATCAAGACAACCCAACATGTTCATGAGAGTAGATTTCCCACTTCCTGAAGGTCCCATAAGGGCAACGTATTCATTTTTGTTGATCTTTAACGAAACGTCTTTCAGTGCGTTAATTATCTCTTCGCCTATTTTATAGGTTTTTTGAATGTGCGATATAGAAATAATTTCTTCCAGCATCCGTAAAATTAGTTTATTTGCATCCTAATTAAAAACCTCTCAACACATATTATATGAGCTTTTACAGAAGAATAAAATACTACATGGTGCATACTTTAAAAATGACCAACGATCAGGCCCAGGAGGCCCTTGAAAAAGGACTTGTAGAGATGAACGGGGTGATAATCAAAGAAAATGTTTTCCTCGAAAATGAATCTGAAATAAAGGTAGACGGGAAAGTAGTGAGGCCGGCTAAAGAATTTGTATACATCCGTTTTCATAAACCTGCAGGCTATGAAAGTACTTTGAGTAAGAATGTAGAAAATAACCTTTCTGAGTTTTTTAAGGATATGAAAGGTTTATCGATTGCGGGGCGTTTGGATAAAGCCTCAGAAGGTTTGTTATTACTGAGCAATGATGGAAAATGGGTAGAGAATATAACCAATCCTAAATTCGAAAAAGAAAAAGAATATCTCGTTCAATTAGACAAAGCACCAACCGACGATTTTGCTAAACTATTTACTAGTGGAGTTAATATCGGTTATCATGTTACCAAACCTTGCGAATGTGTTATTCTTGAAGACAACTGGATTAAAGTAAAATTGAAAGAAGGTAAGAATCGCCAGATTCGTAAAATGTGTAAAACATTAAATTACAATGTATTAACTCTAAAAAGAATACGAATTGACAAAGTAGAGCTTGGCAGTTTAAAACCCGGTGAATTTGATTTTTTCAAAAATTAACAAATTACATGTTAGAACATAATATGTTATAACATACATTTGTACCATAATTTTAAACAAATCAACCATGAAAAAATTAATCCTCTCTGCTGCAGTTGCTTTATCAGCTATAACTGTCACAGCTCAAACAAACTGGAAACTTGATGCAAGTCATTCAAAACTGGGATTCTCTGTAACTCACATGATGGTGAGCGAAACTGAAGGAAAATTCAAGATCTATGAAGGAAAAGTTACGTCTAAAAGCGAAACAGATTTCTCAAACGCTACTATTGATTTTACTGCTGACGCGGCTTCTATTAATACGGAAGATGAGAAACGTGACGGGCATTTAAAAAGCGCTGAATTTTTTGATGCTGAAAAATATCCGAAAATCACTTTCAAGGCCACAAGCATGAAGGCAAATCCTAAAAAAGGAAAAACAGCGTATGATTTAGAAGGCGACCTTACAATGAAAGGTGTTACTAAAAAAGTAAAATTAACTGCTATCGGAGCTTCTAAAGTAGTTAATGATCCATGGGGAAATGCCCGCTATGGCTTTAAAGTAATGGGGACTTTAAACCGTAAAGATTACGGACTGAACTGGAACGCTGCGCTTGAAGCCGGTGGAGTTGCAGTAAGTGAAGAAGTGAAAATCGACCTCAACATTGAGCTCACCAAAGAAAAATAATTCATATATTAGGGCTTCCTGTATCAGGGAGCCCTTTTATTTTTTACCAGACTTGAAGTTAGAAGACGAAATACAACAAAAGACATTTAAGTCGCCCCACCAGAAACTGGCCATCAATCTTATTTATACGGTACACTGGCTCGATGCGCATTACTCCGCTTTTTTTAAAAACAAGGACATTACCCAGCAGCAATACAATGTGTTGAGGATACTCCGGGGACAACACCCGAATTATTGTAACCTTAAACTTATTAAGGAAAGAATGCTGGACAGAATGAGCGACGCTTCCAGGATCATTGACAAACTACTGGCAAAAGGGTATGTAGAGAGAAAATCCTGTCCAAACGACCGCCGGCAGGTACATATCATCATTACCGAAAAAGGACTTGAGCTTCTGAAATCTTTAGATTTTATTGACGAAAATATGAAGGATGTTTTTGGCGCCCTTCCTGTCAAAGATGTTGAAAAACTGAACGATTTACTGGATCAGTTACGCAAGTAAATCCTGCCAAAAACAATACAATTGCACTATCATTCCGCCTCTTTCAGGCACTTTTTCAAGGACTTTAAAAGCAAACTGAGTAAACTCACATTATGAACCATCAAGTTGTTGCTATTAATTAGCCAGCGATTTATCTAAATCGCTTTTAATAGGTAAATTTGATACATGATGAAGCAAATTGTATTAATTCTCTCCCTTTTCTTAATCACTACCGGCTTTGTTGCTCAAACCAACAACGTTTGTACAAATCCGCAGCCTTTCTGTACTGGTCAAACCATGCAGTTTCCTGCTGGTGTAAATGCAGGTAGCGCAGCGCCTGGGCCTAACTACGGTTGCTTAGGCTCGCAGCCTAACCCTGCCTGGTTCTATTTTCAGGCTGCAACTTCCGGACCCATGGTAATTACTATGGCGGCTAATAACGATATTGACTTCATCAGTTGGGGACCTTTTCCAAACTTAAACTCCTGCGGGCAATTAACTTCTGCTAACCAGGTACCAGGTTCGGGTTATGGGAACCCTAGTAGTAACGGTTGTAGTTACTCTGGCGCATCAACAGAAACCCTAACTATTCAAAACGCAGTTCCCGGTCAGTTTTACATCTTACTTATTACTAACTTCTCTAACTCTAATCAACAGATCACTTTCCAGCAGGCAAACTCTACGGCACCTGGTGCCGGTCAAACCAATTGTGGCGTATTATGCAGCATGACGGTTACAGGAACAAGCTCACTTTGTGCAGGCTCTACCGCTACTGTAGCTGTAGCAACCGGAACACAGATTGTAGGTGTTGCCTGGGCAGGTCCGGGAGGATTTTCATCTCCATCACCTAACACCAGTATTCCAAGTATGACGGCAAGCGGAGTTTACACGGCTATTGCTACAACTACCGGAACAAACCCTGCAACCAACACCTGCGCAGTAACAAAATCAATTACGGTTATCCCTACTCCAACATTGGCGCTTAACAATAACGGGCCAATTTGCGCAGGTTTGCAGGCCAATGTTTCTGCTGCCGGCGCAACAAGTTATACCTGGTCGGGCCCGGCAAGTTTTGCATCCAATCTTTCTAATCCTCCTATACCAAACGTTCAGGCCATTAATGGTGGAGTATATAACGTTATAGGAGCCACTAACGGATGTACCTCTACTGCAAGTACAACATTAACCGTTAAACCAAATCCCACAGTCACAGCATCCAATTCGGGAAGCTATTGCGTGGGTCAAAGTTTTGGCTTATCATCAAACGGTGCCGCCAGTTATGTCTGGGCAGGACCGAACAATTTTACATCTACTGCTCAGAATCCGGGTTTCACCAATAACATTTTAGGGTATACCGGAACATACAGTGTTTTAGGTACCACTAACGGATGTACAAACATTGCAACAACAAATGTTGTGATCAATGCATTACCAAACATTCAGGCCTTCTCAACAGGCAACGTTTGCGAAACTCAAAGTCTCACATTAAGCGCTTCTGGTGGAACCGCTTATACATGGTCTGGTCCCGCGGGATTTGTTTCATTTGCTTCGGTGATCAACATTGCTTCGGCGAACGCGGCTATGACCGGAACCTATACCATTGTTGGAACAGATGCCAATGGTTGCGTAAATTCTACTACACTTGCTCAGATCGTTAATCCGAATCCTGTACCTGTTGTTATCGGAGATAATTCATGTATGAATGATATTCTATATCTGGCTGCTTCCGGTGGAAGTTCTTACCAGTGGGCAGGACCTAACGGCTTTACTTCTAACCTCCAGAATCCACAGATCACAGGTGTTCAATTCGGTAACGCGGGTGTTTATACCTGTACCGTTACTGCTGCCGGAGGTTGTGTGGCTACATCAACCGCATTCTGCACTGTTTATAACAATCCTAATATCGGTTTCACCGGAGCTACTGAGCTTTGTAAAGGCGCCACTTTCCAATGGGTTGGAACAGGTGGTATCATCTACAAATGGCTCGGAACTTTTGGTGAGATCAAACAAGGAAATTCATTTACTGTATCATCTGTCTCGCAACATCTCCAAAGCACTTACACAGTTGTAGGAACAGATGGAAACGGTTGTTCGAACAAAGCAGTAATTTATCCCGTTGTTTACGGACTTCCATTCGGTTTTATATCTCCTGAAAAAGCGGCTGGATGTGTTCCTTTTGCCGCAAAACATTCAACTCACGGAATGGCCCCTAACATTGTAACCGCCCAATGGGTGTTCAGCAATGGCGGAACATTCGCGGATTCGGCTTATGCAACACAGATGGTTACAACGCCTGGTATTCATACTGTAAGTATTAAGCTTACCGATAACAGAGGCTGCAAGGCTACCATCAGCAACACAGTTGAAGGATACCCGATCCCTAAAGCTGATTTTACTTACTCGCCTGATAGTCCGAACGAAAATGATTTCAACGTAACCTTTACCGATGAAACAAAAGGCGCTACTATTACAAACTGGTACTGGGATTTTTACAGTAATGGACAAACCATTTCATTCAAACAGAACCCAACTTATTCATTCCCTGAAATTGGAAATTACTTTGTGTTCCTGAGAGCAAAAAGTAATCACGGGTGTTCTGACAGTATCGTTAAAAAACTGGAAGTTGTTGAAGATCCTACGTTCTACGTTCCAAACTCCTTTACTCCCAACGGGGATAACGTAAATGATGTGTTTACTCCTAAAGCTGTTGGAGTCAAAAAATTCAAAATGGAGATCTTTGATCGTTGGGGCGAACTTCTTTTCACAACTACAGAATTCGGAGTTGGTTGGGATGGACGTTTCAGATCACAGGGCGATATAATGCCGGTTGGAGTTTACATCTACAAGATCAGTGTTATTCTTAATAACGGAAGCAAGCCTAAGCAGTATACGGGTCATGTTAGCATACTCAGGTAAAAAATATAAAATTCAAAAAGGCTCCTAAAACAGGGGCCTTTTTTATTTGGTACAATTCCGAACAAATATTTCTTATTTTTGACCCCTATGAACAAGGATAAAAAAGCTGCCCCCACCGCTGTTGCTAAATCCCCGCAGGGCTTTTATATAAAATTTGAGAACTGGTTCAAAAAGAACGATAAAAAAATTTTTTATTTCCTTGCCGGTCTTTGTCTCCTACTTTCTTTCATTTCTTTTAACGCCCGTATCAGCGAGGCGCATGACGATGCTCTTTATCTTGAAGGCGGCTCGCGGTATGTGAATGAGTTTCCGGATTATTTTTATACTCAAAATGCCCCGCTTTATCCTATGTTCCTTGGGCTGCTCATAAAGCTCATGGGCTTCAAGCTCATTATTTTTAAACTCTTCTCTGTAGCATTTAACTTTTTCGGCTTCGTCTTTTTTTACAAAGCGTTGCGTAACCGTATCCCTGCTATTGTATTTGTACCGGTAGCAATCTTCCACGCCACCAACCATCTTATCATTTATTACGCCAGCATGACGTTTACCGAGGCGTTTTATTTTTTCCTGCAGGGCCTTTTTTTCCTGTATGCTGTTAAAATAATAGACGCGGTTACAAAAGACGGTGTTCAGCTGAAGCCCCAATTAAAAACATGGCTCATGCTGGGTTTAAGCATGTTTCTGATAAGCACCGCTAAAAGCTCTGCCGTTGTGGTTGTTCCAGCCATACTTTTATTCTTTGCCCTGTACAAAAACTGGAAAGCCGTTGGTGTTTCACTGGTTTCCTATCTGGTCTTTAAGATCCCATATGAACTTATTGTGAAAATGGTTTGGAACGCGCAGAACCAGTTCAAGGGACAAAGTAAAATTCTCTTGCAAAAAGACCCTTACAACGCAGCTCTTGGTAATGAAGATACCGCTGGCTTCATTCAGCGTTTCTTCGACAATTGTGATCTGTATATAGGAAAACGTTTCTATCAGCTCCTTGGCTGGCGCCATGAATTTAAAGTGATGGAAACTCCAGAATACGGCCCTGTTGCTTTTATAACAATTGTGTTAGCTCTGATTGGTTTCTGGTTCATTATCCGTCACAAGAATAAACACATCATATTGTTTACTCTCTTTACCGGGGCGCAGGCAATGCTTTCGTTCATTATTCTGCAGGCAAGATGGGATCAGCCAAGGATCATTCTTGTGTGTATGCCGATAATGCTCATTTTAATTTTTTACACGTTCTATCACGTCACTAACCGACCGGGAATTGGAGCTGTGGCTTATGTTATAATTGCAATAGCTGTGGTAGGATCGGTATTTATTTCTTCTACCAAAAGAGGATTAAAGAACCTTCCCATCGTTCAGAAAAACTTAAAAGGTGATAAATACTTTGGTTATACACCCGACTGGCAAAATTTTTTAAAATGCAGCGAATGGTGTGCCGATAGTTTGCCTAAGGAATCTTTTGTGGCTAGCAGAAAAGCGCCGATGAGTTTCGTATACGGAAAAGGAAAAAAATTCTTCCCGATCTACAGCGTCATTAAAAAAGATCCTGAAACGGAACAGTCCAATCCCGACAGCGCCCTGGCTTTCTTCCAGAAAAATAAAGTTACGCACGTGATGTTACCAAGCCTCAGGATAGATCCGACCAATCCTGCTGCGGGT
This sequence comes from Bacteroidota bacterium, assembly GCA_021323535.1. Lineage (GTDB taxonomy): Bacteria > Bacteroidota > Bacteroidia > B-17B0 > Aurantibacillaceae > Aurantibacillus. The sequence continues at coordinate 11,547 of JAJONO010000026.1, read as the reverse complement.
GTTATCAATACTATTCATAACATCATTGGTCCTATCGCCAATTCCGAAAAACACCAGCATCATTTGCGACTGGTTCATGTGGAAGGAACAGCGGAACAAACTTATCTTTACGAAATAAAATACTAACCCATGCCTTCCAGTTTAAGCATCAAGCTTGGCAATTTTCTTTACAAAAACGCGTTCGGCATTTATAAGCCAATGTATTATTCGTTCAAGAAAAAACAGGATGCTTTTGAAATAGAACTTCTTAAAAAACATATCCGTAAAAACGATGTGGTGCTCGACATAGGCGCCAACATTGGTTTTTACGCCGAGATCATTTCTGAACTTGTAGGAGAAAAAGGTCACGTTCATTGCTTCGAACCGGATGGTACCAACTTTAATCACCTGAAAAAATCATGCGGACAATTAAAAAATGTTTCGCTGGTAAATAAGGCTGTTGGCCCTGCTACCGAAACCCTTAAGATCTATACTTCAAAAAACCTGAATGTGGATCACCGGACTTACAAACCTGAAGAGTATGACGAAGAGATTGAAATTGAAGCCGTAAGCATTGACGATTACCTTCTTGAAGCAGAAAATCAGAGATTTTCGCTTCATGACAAACAAGGAAATAAAAAAGTGGATTTTATTAAAATGGATATCCAGGGGTTTGAAATGCAGGCCGTAAAAGGAATGCTCCAAACTCTATCTGAAAATCCGAATGTAAAAATCATTTCAGAGTTCTGGCCCTATGGTTTAAGAAAGGCCGGAAGTTCAGTGAACGATTATTTTAGTTTTTTAACGTCAAAAGGATTTACCTGTTATCTGCTCGAAAAAAATTCTCTTGAGAAACTAACTGTCGAAAAAGTTACTTCCATTGAACCACTCGGCGAAGAACATTATTTCAATATTTTTGCATCGCGGTAATGTTTAAAAAGTATACCATAGCTTACGATCTCGACGATCCAAGAGCCACACTGGCTCACAGGGATATCATTCTTCAGAAACCTTTTCTGAAAAAACTGTATGAAGACTGGTATAAAGTATTTATCTCTAAAACAAAAGATATTAAAGGCGGTAAACATCTCGAGATTGGATCGGGAGGAGGATTTTACAAAGAGGTTTTCCCGGAAGTCATTACCAGCGACATTCTTGATCTTCCCAATGTAGATAAAGTGTTCAGCGCCGAACAAATGCCCTTTGCCGATAACGAACTGGCCAGTATTGTCATGCTTAATGTTTTTCATCACATTCCTAAACCATATTTGTTTTTGAAGGAAGCGGAAAGAACTTTGGTGAAAGGCGGGAAAGTGATCATGATAGAACCTGCCAACAGCGGACTCGGAAGGTTTATCTATAAGCGCTTTCATCACGAACCTTTTGATGAAAAAGGCGGTAGAGAAATCAATCCCGGTAATCCTTTATCCAATAGCAACCAGGCGCTGCCTTATATTTACTTTGAACGCGATCTCGAACAATTCAAAAAAGAGTTTCCGAAACTGAAAATAAATTCGGTGAAGTACCATTCGCCATTTTCTTACGTGATAAGCGGAGGTGTTTCACGCAGCGCCATGCTCCCCTACTTTATGTACCCGATGGTGAAAGGTTTTGAGTGGCTGATGTCGCCCTTTTCGAGAGGGATTGGCTTGTTTTGCACCATAGAACTCGAGAAGATTTAATTACCGATAATGATTTTCTGCGAAACAGATTTTCCTTCGCTGAAATAAGTTATAAGATATAAGCCGGAATTGATCTCGGGGATCTGATTATCACCTTCTGAAAACGACTTTAATAATTTTCCTTCAACAGAATATAATTTAAGATCGGTAATATTATTCTGATCAGCTGTAAACATAATTTTATGATCTGAAACATAAAACGATCCTTTTGTAACACCAGTAGATTCATTTAATCCGGTTGGGCGACAGATTTCTGCGCCATTGTAGATTGCCTGTATTTCACTATTGTTCAGGGCACGGTTATAGATTATCACATCGTCTATTTTTCCACGCCAGCGAATACTTCCTCCACCCCCTGAAGATGTGCCTCCTCCAATATAAAACGGCTTGTTCTTATTAAAAATATTATTGCCTGTATATGGCGTATTTGAAACTAGTTGTCCGTCCTTATACATCTGTTTAAAATTCCCTGACTCGCTGATAATGTAAACGTAAAGGCGCCAGCTGTTAACGTCGGCAGGAATACCGGTTACTATAACTCTGCCCCCACCTTGTATGTCACCGTAGTCCCATATCATCATGGTTCCTGATGGATGAGAATATTGCGCGCAACCAACGCAACGATCATTCATATTATCAGGATCGATAATAAAAAGGCAATTGGATGTTGTTATATCGCTCTTTGCCCACATGCTTATGGTTAGTTCATTGGTAGGCGCGTAGTTTGTAAATGATCCTGCACTGATAAAATTACTTGTACCATTAAACTGGTAGGCCCTGTTTGGATTGCCAAAACGGTCGCTTGTTAAAGTTGCCCCCGAAACAGCTCCATGATTGGAATTGCCTGAATAGTCAAGGGCATTTCCATCGCAGGGCATACACAGTTTGAGATCGGAATAAAGATTAATCTGTGCCGCTGCTTTAAACGCTAAAAAAAACACGGTAAGTTGTAATGTTTTTCTCATATTTGCAGATTGAATTTCAATAAAATTAGTCAATTTTTGAGCCAGAAAACGGAATATTTCAATAAGCGTGCCTCCAGGAGGAAAAAGCGTGTTTTTAGTGCGTATTACTGGAACGAGATCAGCGATTATGTGAATTATTTTTCTCATGAAGACAGTTCTGTTCTGGAAGTGGGTTGCGGCAGCGGAGATCTTCTCGCTAAAATCGCGGGATCAAAAAAAACCGGGATCGACATCAGCGAAGAATATATTAAGTGGGCCAAAGAAAAACATTCCGATAAGAATATTGAGTTTTTAGTAATGGATGCCAATAGCATTCAGCTGAACCAAACCTATGATCTTATTGTGATCAGTAATCTTATTGGTTTTGTAGACGACATCCAGGCTGTATTTGAACAAGTAAAGAAATGTTGTCACTCAAATACAAAAGTGATCGTACAGTTTTACAATTCGTTGTTTGAACCAGTGATCAAATTTTCGGAACTCATTGGATTAAAAACAAAAACACCAACGCAAAACTGGCTCAGCACACGCGACATTAATAACCTGCTTTATATTTCGGGATTTGATGTTTACCGTAATAGCAAGCGGCTCATCTTTCCGTTCTTCTTCCCTGTTCTTTCTTTCATTTTTAATAAATACCTGGCAAAGTTTCCGTTCTTCCGCTTCTTCAGTTTAAATATTTACAGTTTTGCCAAGCCGCTTCCTGAAACCAACGAGGCTAATTACGATACTAAATATTCTACCACCGTTGTTATTCCCGCGAGAAATGAAAGCGGCAACATTGAGAACGCTATTCTGAGATTACCAAAGTTTGGAAAACATGTGGAGATCATTTTCATTGAAGGAAACAGTACCGACGACACCTGGCAGAAAATTCAGGAGATACAAAAAAAATATTCGGCTACGCACGACATTAAAATCGGGCAACAAAAAGGAAAAGGAAAAGCAGATGCTGTGAGAGAAGGATATAAGATCGCAACAGGAGATATTCTCATGATCCTCGACGCCGACTTAACAGTTCCGCCTGAGGACCTTCCTAAATTTTACAACGCCATTGCCAGCAGTAAAGGCGATTTTATTAATGGAACACGATTGGTGTATCCTATGGACAAAGAAGCTATGCGTTTTCTTAATTACCTCGGGAACCATTTCTTTAGCTGGGCCTTTACATGGCTGCTTGAACAGAGATTTAAAGACACTTTGTGTGGAACAAAAGTGATGTTCAGACACGATTACATTAAGCTAACCAAAAACAGAAAATACTTTGGTGAGTTTGATCCGTTCGGAGATTTTGATCTCCTCTTCGGCGCGCATAAACTCAATTTAAAAATTGTGGAAGTTCCTATCCGTTACCGTGAGCGTACTTATGGAACCACTAATATTTCGCGTTTCAAACATGGGCTCATTCTTTTAAGAATGTGCGCCTTCGCCAGCCGCAAATGTAAATTCATTTAAGATTTTCTAACCATGAAAATTAATGGTAGCGGCACAACAGCCAAAACCTATAATTGGCATTAATAACATCCAGATGATATTGAATACAGCTGCCATTGTATTTTTGTTAGCGAACTGAATGATCATACTGATGAAGTTATAACAGGCAAGCACGCAACCAAGAATAAAGGCTATAAAACCTCCATCCTCCGGGAGACAAAGCAAAAGCATAATTCCTAATCCTATTGCATTGATAATATTGACCCACATGGCTGCTTTTTTGGCATTGGGTGGGGTTTGCGGCTGAAACTGATATTGATATTGATTTTCTTCCATATTATACAATTTTTAATTCTCTTAATGTTTCTAACTGCTTGTCTTTTCCGTTACGGTAAAAAAGATTCATGGTTTCGAACGGAATAATTTTATCGTTGTGTACAATGTGAACGCAGGATTTTTTGATGGCGCGAACATCAAAGTTATATGCATCGATGAAATTCATAATAATGATCCGGAACAAATTATTGTAAGATAAATTTCCTGATTTTACAAAAGGAAGACAACACATCAGCTCATTCACATCTTCTGTAATAGCGTCCACCGAATTGGCCGTACTGAACATTTTCAAAACGTGTTTATGCAATTTTTCATCCTGCTCATAAACAATCGTGTTCTTCGAATTATCCAACAGATCGGCGGGATTAATGTAACGCGTGAGAGGAATCACTTCATCTCCTAATTTTAAAGCATAACCCATCACCAAGGCATCCGGATTACAGGGTACAGGAATTAAATCGTCGGAAGTAAATATTTTTGCCTGGTCAAGAATATCCTGCCGTACCTCTGTCATGGTATAACGTTCGGTTTTAGGATTGAATTTATCGTTTCTTCCGGCAACTTGTGTGGGCTGAAAAGTAACGCCACGCACACAAGGTTGTTGCAATCCGTATTCGATGATCTTTCCTATTTCGTGATTGTTTACACCGCGCTGAAGTGTAACCACCAATGTAGTAGACAGATTGTATTTATTTAAATGTTCAATGGCTTTAAGGCGGATATCAGCAAGATCGGCGCCGCGCAGTTTATTCAGAGCTGCATTATCAAAACTGTCCCACTGCAGATATATTTCAAAGTCGGGCATGTAAGTGGCCAGTCTTTTCACAAACTCTTCATCCTTCGCAATGCGAATACCATTTGTGTTTAACATGAGATGTTTAATGGGACGTTTTTTAGCTTCATCCAGAATCTCAAAAAATTGCGGATGAATCGTTGGCTCTCCCCCGCTCAATTGAACCACATCAGGGTTTCCTTCATTCTCTACAATAACATCCAGCATACGTTTTATTTCATCGAGCGTACGGTGGCGGCCAAAATCAGGGCTTGATTCGGCATAACAGGTAGGACAAGTAAGATTGCAACGATCTGTCACTTCAATTAAAGTGAGACAGGAATGTTGCTCGTGGTCGGGACACAAGCCGCAATCGTAAGGACAACCATACAAAGTGGGCGTATTAAATTTAAGAGGAATTTCGCTGCGTTTATTGTAATTACGGATACGTTTATAATATTCGATATCGGTAGCGATAAGAATTTTATGATTGCCATGATCGGGGCAACTTTTGATCATGTAAACATTTTTATCTTCGAAAACAATTTTGGCGCTCACACGACGAAGACATTCGTGACAAAGACTAATGGTGTAATCGTAATATATCCAGCTTCTTTCAGGCATATTGTAAAAATAACTTTTTAGGTTTTAAAATAACAGGCAGGTAATAAATTAATCCTGCAAAGCAAGTTAACTGAATAACGCTGAGATAAAAAAATGTAAACTGTTCTTCTTTGAGAAATTCGATCATGAAACGGTAAAAAAGATAACTGATCAGGAACAATTTGAATTTAGAACCGTTGGAAAGACCTTTCTTTTCCATCATTCGTATAAAAATCCATAATGAGATCAGAAAAATAATTTCGTATAAAGGCAAGGGATGACGAAGAATTCCGTCGCCAAAATCAATTCCGGTAAACAACGATGTTGCTTTACCTATCGTGCCATCGGCAAGGCCCTCGCAGAAACAGCCGATCCTTCCAAGGATCAATCCCAGTATTAAAGGGTAAGTCATAATATCGCCGCTTGACGATGTTACTCCTATTAATTTCTTGGTAATTTCTACGACCAGTAATCCGCCTAACAATCCTCCAACGATGGTCTTGTTACTGAAAATGTAAACGAATTTATTTTCAGAATTCATAAAAGCGAAAGGCTGTTCCAGCACGCCAATGACGCGGGAACCAATAAGCGCGCCGAAGCAAACAGCGGCAAAAATGATAAGCCTGTTTATAGAACTGATGGAATCGTTGCTTTTTTTGCGCAGGTAACTGTAATAACGGACTCCGACGAAGATGGAAACTATTTCCATTACAAAATGAGTAGAGATTTCTCTTGAACCTAAATGAATATTGAGAGGGAAGTCCAACCGGATTTACTCTCTAAATTTAGTTGAAGTCCGGCAAACTTAATCTGTGATTAACAAAGTATTAAACTTAAAGTGTCTTTTTTTGACAAACTACCTCTTTTTAGGTATTGTTTTGAGCGATTCTAAATAAGAGATTTGCCCTCGAAAATTAATAAACCCTAACAGATATCATGAAAAAATCACTTTACTTACCTTTAGTTGCTCTTGCTGCAATGACTGTATTCAGCAGCTGTAAAAAAGACACCAAAGAACCGGAAGAAACACCAGTTGAAACTCCAAGCACTCCGGCTTTACAGTATCCAACTACTTACAATTTTGCCAATGCTAACTTTACTACTTCAACGCAGCGTATTGCTATGCTTGGAGAATTAGCGGGGCATATTCGTGCAGCCCACACCATTACTGCTGCAACACAGCCAACTGTAAGCGCGCAGAAATTAAAAGACATGTTCATGAACGTGGCTTCTCAATTCACAACTACCGGCGCTAACACAAGTGGTATTCAATTAAAAGATCAGTGTTCGGCACAATTCAACATTGCTACTGAACTTGAAGCTGCGTTCGACGATGCTGAGCCTGCAAGTATTACTGCTGCTGCTAATCCAACTGTAACAACTGCTTCAAACGGCACAAAAGGGAAACTTGTTTCTCCTAACCGCGCTATTTTAGTAAATGCTACAGGACTTGAATACAAAGAACAAGTTGAAAAAGGATTAATGGGCGCTTTACTTTATTACAAAGCAACAACTATCTTAAACACTATTTCTTCATTTGATAATAGCACGATTGTTAACGGACAAACGGCACAGGAAAAAGCATGGGATGAAGCGTTCGGATACTTTGGTGTTCCTATCGATTTTCCAACCAACACAACCGGTTTAAAAAACTGGGGAAGCTACTGTAACAATGTTAACAACGCTATCCAATCAAACACAACTATTATGACAGCATTCTTAAAAGGACGTGCTGCAGTTAGCGCTAAAAACGATACTGAACGCGATGCTGCCCGTACAATTGTTGTAAACACCTGGGAAAAAGTTGGTGCTGCACGTTGCATCACTTACATGAAACAGGCTAAAACAAACATTGCTGATGACGCTAACCGTAACCACTTATTATCAGAAGGAATTGGTTTCATTAAAGGTTTCCGTTACAATACTCAGAAGAAAATCAGTGATTCGCAGATCGCCACATTAATTGGTTATTTCGGAAGTAACTTATACAGCATGACCGCTGCCGATATGGACAATGTGATCAACACAATTGCTTCGATCTACAGCCTTGACGCAAGCGTACTTTAATTAAAAATTAATTCAAGGTTAAAAAAAGCAGTTCTCCGGGACTGCTTTTTTGTTTATATAATACTGAAAAACAATAACTTAAAAACCACATACCCTGTTTTTGGTATTGATAATCATGGGAATAAGAGCCATTTTTGCACAGCTTTTTAAATCCCCGGAAATTGAAAAAATATACCATTAAAATAGCTAAGTCAACACTACTTGTTTTGTTGATCTTTACGCTTGTTCATTGCAAAAACAAAAAGAACAATAACAATCCTGAAGAAACAACTGAACCATTCGATAAGGAGGCTATGCTTACCAATTATGCCGACAATGCTATTCTTCTCAACTACACTATTTTCAAAAAAAGTTTTGATACACTTGTTGCTTCATGGAATACATTTAAATCAAGCGGCCTGCAAACTGATTTCCAGCAACTGAAATTAAAATTTAACGATACCTATTTAAAATACCAGAAAATTGATCTCTACGAATTTGGTCCTGCCGAAAGCGTGATCCTTCGTATGAACTTCAATGTTTTTCCAACCGATACTCCCGTTATAAAATCAAACATCAATTCAGGAAGTTATGATTTAAACGCGGCCTCTAACTTCGACGCTAAAGGATTAGCCGCCCTCGATTATTTATTCTACGGAAACGGTCAAACTGAGTTAGGTATTGTACAGTCCTTCACAGCTTCTGCCAATAAAAAACAATATGTAACGGATTTGTTTAATGACATGTCTTCGAAACTTACTTTTGTGATCAATGGGTGGGGAACTTATAGAAACACGTTCATTAATTCGCAGGGAACAGACGTGGGAAGTTCTATAGGTTATCTTGTGAACCAGATCAATTACCAGCTCGATTATATTAAAAATGCTAAAGTTGGGATTCCTCTCGGGAAGAAAACACTGGGTATACAGGAACCAACCAAATGTGAAGCTTACTATGGCGGACAATCGGTGCAATACGCTATGCAAAGCTTATACTTACTGGAAGATACTTATTTAGGAAGAGGTGTTAATGGTACAGACGGAAAAGGCCTTGATGATTATCTTGACCATATCAAAGCTGAGTATAACGGAGGAACACTCAACGAAGCTATCAAAAATCAGTTCGCTATTGCCAAATCAAAACTGAGCGCGGTACAGAATCCTTTATCGGCACAAGTCATGTCTAACCCTGCACAGGTTGACGCAGCTTACATTGAACTTGTAAAATTATTGGTTCTATTAAAAACAGATATGCCATCACAATTAGGTGTTGTGATTACTTACCAGGACGGCGACGGTGATTAAACTCATAAAAAAATATTCCCAACAGGAAGTCAGCATTGCTCCGCTTATTATTTTCAGAATAGCTTTCGGGGCTTTGATGTTTTTATCTATTACCCGTTTCATTGCAAAAGGCTGGGTGTACAACATGTACATTATGCCAAAAATGTTTTTTCCGTATTACGGATTTGAATGGGTAAAACCTCTTGGAGACGTTGGAATGTATTGTGTTTTCGGATTACTTCTGCTGGCAAGTTTAGGGATTATGGCCGGCGCGTTTTACAGACTGAGTGCCATTTTATTTTTCGTTCTCTTTACTTACATTGAACTGATCGACAAAACCAATTACCTGAACCATTACTATTTTGTGAGTCTTGTTTCTTTCATTCTCATATTTTTACCGGCAGCGAAGAACTTTTCGGCAGACAACAAAATTTTTAAAATCGCAGAAGTAAACACAATTCCACGCTCATACACTCTTATTCTGCAGTTGCAGATGTTCATCGTTTATTTTTTCGCAGGCGTCGCAAAATTAAATTCCGATTGGTTGTTAGAAGCTCAGCCTTTAAAACTCTGGCTACCCGCTTTCTCACACTGGCCAGTTGTTGGGGGTTTACTGGAGCAGGATTGGATGGCTTACGTTTTTTGCTGGTTCGGTTGCATTTACGATTTACTCATTGGATTTTTTCTGTTCAACCGTCGCACTGTTAATGTTGCATACGGATTTGTTGTGATCTTTCACCTGGCAACCGCGCTCTTCTTCAACATTGGTATGTTCCCATACATCATGATGACCATCACCATTATTTTTTTCAAAGAGGAACTTCATATCAAACTGCTTGATAAATTAAAGTCATTCACAAAATATTTTAATCCCCGCGAAAACACTGACTCCAAAATTGAATTAAGAAAAGTGGTTGTTGCGGTGTTCGCCGTTTTGTTAACCATACAAGTGCTGCTACCCTTTCGTTATCTTTTTTATTCCGGAAATTTATTCTGGACCGAACAAGGTTATCGTTTTTCGTGGCGCGTTATGCTCATGGAAAAAGCCGGAACAGCTTTCTTTTTTGTTACAGATCCAAACTCGGGAAGAGAAATTGAGATTGATAATAAAGATTACCTCACTTACATGCAGGAAAAAATGATGGCCACTCAGCCTGACATGATGATTGACTACGCTAAATTCCTGAAACTGGAATACGAAAAAAAAGGCTTCAGTAATCCAAAGGTACGTGCTCAAAGTTACGTCACTATTAATGGCAGAGGTTCAAAAGAGTTCATTGATCCTACTGTTGACCTGAGCCTGGAAAGCAATTCGATTTTTAAAAATAAAAACTGGATCAAAAGTTACTGATGAGATTTGTCCTGATAAACATATTTACTTTTTTGTCGCTCGCCTTCATTTCACAAAATGATTCCATTACTGATACGCTGAAGAAAAAACAGAAAACGGTGGATCTTATGGAAGTGATCATTTATACACCAAAGGATAATTCGTTCGGTATTTCCCGTTTAAAAAACGTGGAAGGGACAGCCATCTACGCCGGTAAAAAAACAGAAGCTATTTATGTAGGCGATCTCAACGCTAATCTTGCAGCTAATAACAGCCGCCAGGTATTTGCCAAAGTTGCCGGAATAAATATTTTCGAAAACGACGGATCGGGTTCACAGATCGGTATTGGTGGCCGCGGATTAAATCCTAACAGGATCTCCAACTTCAATACGCGCCAGAACGGTTACGATATTTCGGCCGACGCACTTGGTTATCCCGAAAGTTATTACACGCCTCCCACCGAAGCCATTGAGCGTATAGAGATTTTACGAGGAGCTGCCAGCCTGCAATACGGAACACAATTCGGAGGAATGATCAATTATAAATTCAACGACGCTCCAACCAATAAAATCATTTCCGGAAATTTCAGGCAAACAGGCGCTTCGTTTGGCTTCCTTAATTCATTTAACCAGCTTGCAGGATCTGCAGGTAAAATTTCTTATAACGCGTTTTACCAATACAAACATTACGATGGCTGGAGAGATAATTCAACACTCAATTATCACAACGCTTTCGGAAGTGTGAAATATAAAGTAAACAGCAGATTATCTATTAAGGGGGATTATACGTTTCTGAATTACATTTCGCAACAACCAGGAGGATTAACAGACAAGCAATTCAAAGATGATCCTTACCAGGTAACACGAAACAGAAACTGGTTCAAAGTGAATTGGAACCTGTATTCCGTAGTGGTTGATTACGAGATCAACCAAAGAACCAAACTGAATTTTATTGTATTTGGACTCATGGCCGGAAGAGATGCATTGGGACATTTGGGTCGCCCCGACCGTGTTGACGACACCTCCAAATACAGAAATCTTCTCAGCGATGTTTACAACAATTATGGTTCCGAGATAAGATTACTAAGAAGATATTCTTTTCTCAATTACCAGAGCAA
>JAJONO010000025.1 GCA_021323535.1 Bacteroidota bacterium | reverse complement strand
CAAAAAAAACCGTAAGGCTTATACGTCGCAATAATTTACCAATGTCGTGATGCCTGAGTTTTTTTAAATTATATATACATTTTTATACATGGATATTAAAAAGAAAATAAAAGAGTTGGGTGGCGTTGATAAAATGAAAAGGAAAACTGACTTAAAAATCAGAAAGAAAATTATTGAGGAGTATGATGTTCCCCAAGAAGTCGTGGATTTAATAGACAACTTCGGATTCGGCATATTTAACAATAATATTGGTTTTAAACCCATCAATAAGATTCCGCTGGACTATGGTGAAAAAATCTGTGATATAGGTATAATCTATGGATGGAGCACTAAAGATGAAGTTGATGGTGTTCAATGGAATCTTACCAAATTACAGGATGAGGGCCTTCATGGGTATCTTCCGGTATGCGAGGGTTCTGGCCGGGATATAATATGTATGCATATTGAAAAAGGAACTATCCACTATTGGTTGGAAAGCAAAGGTAAATTATACCTGGCGGCGCGTTCATTTAATGCATTAATTGAAGGTTGTCAGATCATCCAGGGTGATGTAGAGTTTTATGATATCGATGAGGAGGACGACGATGATGATCAGGCACTAACTGATGAGCCTAATGATATACTTACAAATTTACCTATAGATATTAAAAAGAAAATAAAAGCGCTCGGCGGTGTCGATAAACTGAAAAGGAAAACCGATCAAAAGCTGAGAAAGAAAATTATTAAAGAGGAAAATGTTCCGGAGGAGGTTGTGAATCTCATTGATAACTTTGGATTTGGCATGTTTAATAATAATGTTGGTTTTAAGCCTGTAGGCAAGATTCCGATTCTTGGAAAAGAAAAATTTTGTGAGGCGGGTTTAATATTAGGCTGGAACAATGGAAATGAAGGAATACAATCGTATCTTTCTGCATTCAAAAATGAAGATGTTGAAGGTTACCTGCCAATAGTGGAAGGTTATCCGGGAGACGTTATATGTTTACACAAAGAGAAAGGAACCGTACATTATTGGTCTCACGAGAATGGCAAATTTTATCTGGCCGCCCGTTCGTTTAACGCCTTCATTCAAGGTTTTGATATAATCGAAGGAGACGATTAAGAAATTATTTATGACAAACGCTTGTTCTTCCCTGGTTGCAGAAACGACAAACGCATTTAAAATATCACAATGAACACAGAAATAAAATCATATAACAACAAACAAACTGCAGAGGATAAAAAAATCTGTGAGCTTCTTGCTACAACCATTGATTCGGTATTAAAAGGGGCCGAAAGCAAAGTATGGCACGCCCACCCGGTTTGGTTCATTGATGAAAATCCTATTGTAGGTTACAGCAAACAGAAACCAGGGATCAGGTTAATGTTCTGGAGTGGCGCCGATTTCGAAGAAGAAAACCTCAACGTTTTAGGTGGAAAATTCAAAGATGCTTCCATTTTTTATAATGACGTTTCAGAAATTAAAATCACAGAATTAAAACGCTGGCTCAAAAAATCAAAAGACATTCAGTGGGATTATAAAAATATTGTGAAGAGAAAAGGGAAGTTGGAGCGCTTGAAATAGGTTCTCGCTGAGAGCACTGAGAAGGTGTAGGACGCAGAGGCTTTGATAATTATGACTAATACGGAATTTAACGACGCATTTACCGAACAGGTTAGAAAGCTTACCTTCGAAAAACAACTTCAACTTTGTATTCTGGTTTGCAAAAAATTATTCCCCGATTATTCTTCTTTCTCTTCAGAAAATCGTTGGGGCGAACCTACAAGGCTTCTTGATACTATAAATTTTATTGAAAAATCAGGTAGCGCTCCAGCCGATTCAAAGAAAATTAAAAGCATGATGAGCAAAATTCATCAAATAACTCCCGACACAGAAGATTTTCCGGATTGTTCATTCGCTCTCAATTCGTGTGCTGCGATTTATTGTACGCTTGAGTTGATTTTAAATCGTGATCCGCAATCTGCAGAAGCCGTTGGAACTGCTTATACTGATACGATTGATTTTAAAATACAGGAAGAAAAAGAATTAACCCAAGAAGAAATTGATTTACATCCCGAAATGATTTCTGCTAGACAATTTCTGCTAGAAACTTCTTAATAATAACATAAATCGATCGCCTAAGATAAATGAGTTTACACTTTCAAATCGATTTTGCCTTTGACTTTCATGAGAACGTCCCCGCTGAAATTATTGAAGGACTTGAAGCTTTGTTTAATAATTCAGCATTAACCAGACATCAGAAACAAATTATTCCGGAACTTCTTCAAAATGAAGTAAAACACTTAAGTGATACTACATCTTTTCATGGGAAAGATATTTTATATTTCAAAAAACGTACCCGTTTCACTCGTAATAATATTGACATTCATAAATGGAGCTTCCATTTCAGAAGAATGTTAGTGGATGATGTTTTTTACGAAGAAGGTTATAAATTAATTGCCTGGCTGGCTATATTATCTGATACCAGTGGTTTTGTAGGATACATAAAAGAAGAACTGGAAAAAGATCCCCGGTTGGTTTATTTTGAAAACAAAGAAGTAATTATTCAGTCCAAAGAAAAAGAAGATATACGGTTTAATTATTCTGAATTCATCACTTCTGTTTGAACGATGAAAAGTACAATTACAGTAAACCAGACAAATGGATAAGCAAAGAGAATTTTATCATTGCTTTAATTAGGGACGTTAATTATTTCATTAATCCGCTTATTTAATAAAATCCCATATGATTGGATGTCATAATAGCCGACCAAAATAGCTTTTGCCAATAAATCTATTATCTTTACTATAAATTATTAGCCATCGTTTGACACGCGTAATTTTTATAATCGCTGTGTTCTTATTTTTTCCGTGTATTCAGTTACGCTCCCAAATCTCTTGTCCTAATGGTCTTGTTTACTGGAATATAAGCCCTATGAAGGCCTATAACCCGACTCTTCCCTATTCTGCATCAAACCCTGTTAATTCAGGTATCCCGCCTGGCGCAGGAGGCTTGTCTCTCGGACCCCATCTGAATGGAACCACTCCTTCTCCAACATTTTATACGGTAAGCGGAGGTTTTTTCTATTACTGGAATGGTTCGGCATGGGTTACTACCGGCCACGTTTCCAGCCTGGCAGCAGGAAATATGGGACACGGCCCCGGATGCCTTTATAATATTAACGCACCAACAGGACAAGTGTATAAATATACCGGTACAGGACAGGACGCGCTTTTGGTTACCATTCCTTTTGGAGGCGGCGGACCCTATGATGTGGTGGTTGACAACTGCTGTAATTTTTACGTTATAAAAACGCAATCGCCACAAGCGCTCTGGTGTTATAGCCCTACTGGCGTACTCAGCAACTCCTGTACTTTATCAGGTTTGCCAAGTTCTTCGGCAGGTGGCGGATTTGCTATTGTAGGAACACAGGTAGTGGTGGGAAACGGCGGTGGACTATGGGTAGGAAATATGAGCGGAGGAAATATCAGCTTTACCAACATTACTACTACTATTACAGCATATAATGATTTCGCTAACTGTCCTATTGATTGTGGTGGTCCCTGCGGAGCGCCTCTGTTTGTAAGCTTCACTGATTTCCAGGGAAAGGTAACGCCTTTGGGTAACGAGCTGAACTGGAAAACTGAAACCAGTAAAAACGTTGATCACTTTTCTGTAGAACGTTCCACCGATGCGCAGCATTTTGAAGAGCTGGCGAAAGTGCTTCCAAAAGTTACGAATGAAGAATATGTTTTTAAAGATAATGATCCTGTAAAGAATATTCTGAATTACTACCGGATAACAGCAGTAGAAAAGAGCGGAGAACAAAACAGCACCTATGTCATTCATCTAAGGCCGGCAGCTTTGAATACGATGGCAGCTTCGTCGGTTTATCCCAATCCTGCAAAAACGGAATTGTCGGTGATGATAGAATCGGTAGTTGCTTCTTCGGCTACAATGAGTATTTATGATCCTTCAGGACGATTATTAAAGTCTGTTACCAAAGAAACATTCGCAGGAATTACTGGTATGAGTTTATTTATAGAAGATCTTTCGGCCGGAGTTTACATGGTGGAGGTGTTGGATGCATCGGGTAACGCGGTAACCCGGCAAAAGGTGGTGAAGGGGGATTAAGTAAGGCTACATTCTTAAGCCGCAGATTTCACAAATTCACACAGATAACATCGTTCAAATTATTATGTAAAAAGCTTAAAGCTGTCGGATAATCAATTTTATTGAAATTCACTTATTTATTTGTTTTTGATCATCTACGCAATTCTATCGCGTAGTTTCTCTTTTCCTTTATGCTATTAATTAAAACATCCAAATGCGAAAAATAAGTCCGCTCACCGACAAGATGGTCTGTTTCAAAGAAATCCCGAATTTTAATTCTGAAGATTGTGTTACATGGGCATACGACATGCTTCAATTGGGTTATGATTCTCCTTCACTGGTTATTCTTGCAGGGTTTAATAAGCCGCTTAATTATTTTGAAGTCACAAGTTATCTTACTGAGTCATTAGATGAGTTGAATATTCCTATTAAAGAGGGGGAAGAGGCTGTTTCTGGTTATCTTCGTTATCTTATCAGGGAAATTTCTCTGGGCAATAAGATTAAAGACAACCTCTATTTAATTGTCCTTTATGTTTATCAAAATGATCTGGATGAATTATACTTCGATTTTCTTTGTCTGAACTGGGCGTGGGGTGATATAACCTATGGGTATGATTACACTGACTATTGGCCGGGTGCGAACAAAAACAACATTAATTCTATTGTCCAAAAGGTTGCTGGAAAATGGATGGAAAAAATCTTACAATGACTTGCTGGATTCTGAGAGTTGTTCTGATTGTTAATACTCTAAATTGCCCGCTTGCAGACAACATTATGATAAACAAAAAACGAATCATTAATTTTACCTCAAATGAAAATACAAATCATCAGTGATCTTCACCAGGAATTTGGAATGACCGAACTGAGTTTTGAAAAAGCTGATGTTGTGATATTGGCCGGTGACACAAATCTCGGAACCAAAGGGATTGAATGGGTGAAAACTAAAATTCCCGATAAACCCGTCATTTACATTATAGGAAATCATGAATATTACAAAGGTTCTTATCCAAAAACCTTAAATAAAATTATTGAAGCGGCAAAGGGCTCTAACATTTTTGTTCTCGAAAATGACAGGGTCGATATTGATGGTATACGGTTTCATGGTACAACTTTGTGGACAGACTTCTCCATTTTTGGCGACCCGAAATATTATGGAATGATCTGTCAAAGCAAAATGAACGACTATAAACGAATTACAAGAGATCCTTCCTATTCAAAATTGAGAACCATTGATACATATAAAATTCATGTCGCCTCAAAAATCTGGCTGGAAAAAAGCCTGGAAGAATCCGGCGATCATAAAAACATAGTTATAACGCATCATGCGCCAAGTATCCGGTCGGTGCCAAATGAACTCGGCACTGATCCTGTTACTTCCGCTTATGCATCCAATCTTGAAAACATGATAGAACAATACAAACCTCTTTACTGGATACACGGACACATTCATACACCCGTAAAATACAGAATAAGCGAAACCGATATAATTTGCAATCCACATGGTTATCCCGACGAAAAATATAACGGACACGAAAAGGAATTGATCGTTGAAGTTTAAACCTTTCTTTTAAATCAACCATGCGCTGGTTTTTACAAGGAGAAGTTGTAAATTAAACCTCATAAATACCTGCAACGAAATATACAGCAGCCGCATCAACAAAGTAATAGATTATGTAAATAATAATCTGGATAAATCCATTTCGCTGGATGAGTTAGCTTCGGTAGCTTTTTTTTCTCCCTATCACTTTCATCGTATTTTTGTAGCAGTTACAGGTGAATCTGTTAATTTTTTTACTAATCGCGTGCGTTTGGAAAAAAGTGCCAAGCTTCTGAAATTTTCTAAAAAACCAATTTCAGAAATCGCGACAGAATGTGGCTTCTCTTCCTCTTCTACTCTCTCACGCGCCTTTAAACAGTATTTTGGAGTTTCGCCAAGTGGATACAGAACCAATGGCGAAATAGAAAATAGCAAGATCTGCAAAGAGTTGTTCAATGCGAATGATTATCATTGCGACATAAGCGAAGAATTGAAAGCAAGATTTCCAATAGAAATACGCGAACTTCCCGAAAGACGAATTGCCTATATAAGAGTGTTGGATTCGTTTAAAGAAGGTGTGGTCATCAAAGCTTTTGAAACACTCGTGGACTGGTCGAAAAAAATGACCCTATACGATTCGCAAACTATTTTTGGTATGTCGATGGACGATCCGATGGTAACGCCCAAAGAAAAATACCGCTATGAAGTAGCCATTACACTTCCCGAAAAGTTTAAAATAGATCAGGATAATTATATAGAGACAATGACCTTGCCAAAATGTAAATACGCTGTAGCTACTGTATCCGGAGATTTTAATCTTGTGGCTACGGTTACACATTACCTGTTCAAGAAATGGCTCATTAATAGCCCCTTTGAACCCGAACACCAGCATGGTATGGAAGTTTTTTTAGACAAAGAAAAAATCTGCGACTGGAGCTATTTTAATCTTGAACTTTGCGTGCCTGTAAAAACATTACGTAAATAATTTTAAATCATGAAATACACACTGTCAAACACGATAAACAAACCGCTGGACGAAGTCGTTCGTAAATTTAAAGACCCCGAAGCCGTTAAATACTGGATGGAAGGATTGCAGAAGATAGAGCGCGTTTCGGGAACGCCCGGTGAAGTAGGCGCTATAACCAATTTTTACTTTTTACACAGGAACAAAGAGATGAAAATTTCTGAAACCATCCTGGAGCAAAATCTGCCACGACAAATAAAGTTCAGATATGACAGCGGAATGGGCGGCTATAATGAAGTAGAAATGATCTTTGAAAAAATTAATGACACAAGTACCAAACAAACTTCCAACAATTATTTTGCATTGAAAGGTTTTATGAAAGTGATGGGTTTCCTGTTTGGAGGAATGTTTAAAAAACAAACTTTGAAATTAATGAACGGCTTTAAAAACTATGCCGAAAAATAAATTCAAATGGGCAAATTAGCAGTTATAAAAACAACAGAAACCGCCGCAAGCGTGGAAGATTACATTAACGCAATTAAAGACGAAGAAAAACGCAAGGATAGTTTTATAATCATAAAACTGATGCAAAAAGCCTCGAAAGAAAAACCAAAAATGTGGGGTTCGTCTATCATCGGGTTTGGAAACGTAAGATATAAAAGTCCGAATACCGACCGTGAAGTAGATTGGTTCAGGTTTGGTTTTTCTCCACGAAAAGCAAATCTCACACTGTATCTTATGGGAATTGAAAAGCATACCGCTGCTCTTAAAAAACTTGGAAAACACAAAACCAGCGGTGGCTGTTTGTATATTAATAAACTCGCCGACGTTGATATGAAAGTGTTGCAGTCCATTATAGAAGCATCCCTGAAAAAGAAATAATAATCCTTTAATATTTACATTATGAAAAAGAAAATAGTTGTTGTCGTTGCTCTTGTCGCATCGTTTGGACTAGGGTTCGCTTTTAATAATTTAACTAAGAGAACAACCGATCAAATGCCTTTGAAAAAAGTAACAGGCATAGGAGGAATTTTTTTTAAATGCAAAGATCCCGCCAAAGTAAGAAAGTGGTATCAGGAACATCTGGGGCTTAATACAAACCAATATGGGGCCGTATTTGAATGGAGACAAGGAGCAGACACAACAAAAAAAGGTTTTACACAATGGAGTCCGTTTAAAGAAACAACAAAATACTTTGAACCTTCTAAAAAAGACTTCATGATCAACTACAGGGTTGAGAACATGGACGCGCTAGTTGCTCAATTAAAAAAGAAAGGTGTAACCATTGTGGACAGCGTACAATCCTACAGTTATGGTAAGTTCGTGCACATTCTCGACATTGAAGGCAATAACCTGGAATTGTGGGAACCTAACGACATAGAATATGATAAATTAGGAAAGCAGATGAATAGTAAGACAACGAAGTAGCATCGGAATAAACCTTCAAGGACCCCGAGTAGCTTAGAGACCTTGAAGGTTCGGTATTTCCTATTATTATCTTGTCCCCTTCGACTGCGCTCAGGGTGACGTTTCCTTTAATGGTACATTCCCCTTAAACAATCTTATCCCCTTTTTCAAGAGATTTTTTCCATTACCTTTATACTTTAATTCAAACTATAAATGGACAACGTACTTTGCCCCAAATGTAAATCTGATTTGACTTACCCCGACCAAAAACTCATGGTGTGTAGCCAGTGCTTTCATGAATGGAACCCTGAAGAAGAAATTGTTGAAACGCCAGCCAGCGATAAAGTGCTTGATTCGAACGGCGTTGAGCTGAAAGACGGAGATACTGTTATTGTTATAAAGGATCTGCCGGTGAAAGGAAGTTCCAAGCCCGTAAAAGTAGGCACCAAAGCAAAAAATATAAAACTGGTTGACGGTGATCACAATATCATGTGCAAGATCGATGGTTTCGGAGCTATGGGACTGAAATCAGAATTCGTAAAGAAAGCTTAAGTCTAAAAGATTAATAGGTGCGAATAAAATTGATAATCATTTTTTTTGCTCTCTTAAATGTCCTGTCATCGCAGAATAAATTCCGATTGAATTCAGAGCACGGAACTAAACCTGTTTTGATTTCACTGAATGGACGGGCTTTGTCTATCGATTCAACTTATACAAGCATTCCTACTCATTACCCCTACTTTGATACGCTTACCTTCATACATGGTTCAGGAAATCCTCTGAACCCGATACTCTGTAACTTTAAACCAGGTAATTCGTACAGCATTATTGGCGCCTGTTGTGGCAGTTCGGACATTGTATTGTCTGGCAAACTTAAAACCAAAAAATACCTGTCATTAATTCGCCAATTAGATTCGAACTACGAGGAGAACTACAGTAAAATTCAGTCCATACTTATGGACATGCCTTCTTTTACACTGCGTATTGTAAATGGCAGCAAACAAGACAGCATTTACGGTTGGTATATGGACTATTCATGCATTCCGCGTTTTAAAATGCTCGACACAAAGGGCTGGAACTATGGACCTGCCCAAAAATGTTATTACTGGAGCAACATCAGCACCTTTGTGTTTTTTACTTCACATGAAGATTTTAAAAAAGATATGAATAAAGAAGGGGAAATTGAAATTGTATATCCAGAAAACATGAAAGTGCTTTCAAGCATAGATGTGAGATTGTTTGATAATAAAAAGTACTGTTTAACCTACGATAAAAAGAAGAATTCTATACAGCTTGAGTATCTAAAATAATCCGGTGGCTCTTTGATGAAAAAATCCAAACGAATAGTTAAAATTGCTTTAATCGCTTTTATAATATGGTTGTTGGCCCATTCTGTTTATACGGTCGTTGATGGCCTAAGTAATAACGGGAAAAAGGCAGATATAGCAGTAATTTTAGGAAGTAAAGTAAATGAAAACGGAACGCTTTCGGAAAGATTGAAAAAACGCTTGGAGTGTGGGCTTGATCTCTACATAAATAAGCGTGTGAAAAAAATAATCGTCAGTGGCGGACTTGGGAAAGAGGGTTTTTATGAAGGAGACAAAATGAAGGAATTTTTAATTCAGAATAACGTTCCGGATAGTTTAATTTTTGTTGACAATTATGGTAACAACACAGTAGCAACCGTAGAAAATACAATCAAACTAAAAGACAGTTTAAAATACCAAAGCCTTATTGTGGTTTCGCAGTACTTTCATTTAACAAGAACCAAGATGTTGTTTAATAAGCGGGGTTTTAAAAATGTCTCTGGGGCAAGTCCAAACTATTTTGAAATAAGAGATTTATACTCCATATTACGGGAATTCGTAGCATATTACACAGAATGAAAAAAATTTTTCCACTAATACTTATCTTCCTTCTCTCTTGTTCGTCTAACGAAACGAAGAAAATAAATTCTTTAACCGATCTCCTTTCTATAAACGATAAGCCGCTTCCGCCAACACAACCCGGCGAATGGTTATCGGAGCACAAGGAACCCGGACAAACTTTTGAAGACTATAAAAAGATTTCACCAGTTAGTCCAGCCGAAGGAAAAAACGTTATTTATCTTCAACCCATTGGTACGTTTGATTCGTTGAGAACAAACATGATCGCTTACACCGCGGAATATTTGCAGATCTTTTATGGGTTAAAAACTGTTATTCTTAAAACACTCGACAATAAAATTTTTCCTGATAGTGTAAGGCGCTTAGGAGCAGAGAATCAACAGCAGATACTCGCGCCCTTCATTAATCACTATTTAAAAAGTAATATGCCTTCTGATGCTATTGTAATGATGGCCCTTACGGAGAAAGATCTGTATCCAAAAGAATCGTGGAATTATGTTTTTGGATTAACCAATATCAGGGATAAAGTGGGAGTAACATCCATGTTTCGGTACGCTGATTATCCTGTAACTTCTGAAAACTATTCTTTATTTCTAAAACGGTTGATACAGGTTTCTTCGCATGAAATAGGACATATGTTTTCTATCTATCATTGCATTCATGCTTCCTGTGTTATGAACGGGTCGAATCATTTACAGGAAACAGATTCGCAGCCTAACAGATTGTGCTCGCAATGTCATTGTAAAATTGTCTGGAACCTGAAGCCGGATCCCATTGAGCGTTTAAGAAAGCTAAAATCGTTCTTTGAAAAACACGGTCTTAAAAACGACGAAGTGGATGCTGCTACAGATCTTAAAATACTCCAGGAAAAGAAATATAGCCAATAATGGGTTCGGGTAAAAAACTGAGTAGGCGGCTAAGGTAAGTCTCCCAGATATTTTTATCTTAGAGTATAGTTATTTCCTTTTTTTTAAATATCGTATGAGTTATATTAAACTGGTCATTGCCTGTCTTATTTTTGCTTTGATTTATTCATGTAAAAAGAGTGTTTTAAAAGTTGATAAAAATTACATTGGTACCTGGGCCGAAGAAGGAAAGAAGGGTTCCATGTGTGGGCTCTATGTTGTTTTCCAGATTAATGATGTGGGAAAGGGAACCTGGCAGCCCAACTCAATGGAAAGTGAATGTAAAAACGAAGCCAAAACCGGAAAAGTAAAACTAAAATCCAACCAACTATACATTGGTTCTTTCTTTCATGTCACCGTAACGCAAGCTCCTACGAAAATAGATTCTGTATTGGTACAAACTGTTAATAATGCCCTTCCGGTTTACGTAAAAAGTAAAATGGTAATTGACGGCCGAAACTTTTACAGGACCTCTGAATAACCTTCTATAAAATTTTTTAAAGTTTTATGTCCCCAAAGAAGGATTTCGTTTGTCTTTACATTAGTCAAACCAAATATTAACTTTAATCAAAAAAAAATGAAAGAATTTTTAATGCTCATTCGTGAGAACCTCGACAATTATGGAAAAATGACGCCTGAAGAAATGCAGGCCGATATTGCCAAACACGTAAAATGGGTTGAACAGCTCGTGAAGAACGGTAATTTTAAAGGCGGGAATCCACTTATGCCAATGGGAAAACATGTGAAGGGAAACAACAAAATGGTTACCGACGGGCCTTATATCGAAACCAAAGAAGGTGTGAGTGGATACTACTTTCTGCTCGCCAATTCGCTGGAAGAAGCCGCTGAAATTGCCAAAGGCTGTCCCTCACTACAGATAGGCGGAACAGTTGAAATCCGGGAAGTGATCCAGACGCAGCAATAACCGTTGAAGAACGAAGAAAATATCAATCACTTAACAGCCCATCTTTTCAGGGAAAATTCCGGGAAGATGGTTGCTGTTTTGTCGCGCCTGTTTGGATTGCACCACATTGATACTGTTATGGACGTAGTGCAGGATACTTTTGAATCGGTACTCACGCAATGGCGTTTCTCAGGCGTGCCCGATAATCCATCGGCCTGGTTGATGAAAGTGGCAAAGAACAAAGCCATCAATGCCCTGAAAAGAGAAAATAAAACAAAATCATTTTCACCTTCTCTGTATCTCACGCACTTTGATGACAGCTTCGAAAATCAATTCGATATTCTTTTATCCCCAAAAGAAATTCAGGACAGTCAGCTGCGATTGTTATTTGCCTGTTGTCTCCCCGATCTTTCTCAAAAAAATCAGGTGATATTAACATTGCATATACTTTGCGGATTTGGGGTCCCAGAAATTGCAAACGCCATGCTCATGAATAATGAAGCTGTTAAAAAAGTGATCGCCCGAAGTAAGGATCAGCTGAAAGAACTAAACAACATTCTGCAAACGCGCCTCATCACATTATCGGAAGAACGCATCCAAACCGTTCACACCATTTTGTACCTTATGTTCAACGAAGGCTACAAAACCACGCGGAGTAAAAAAGGAATCAATAATGATCTTTGTTACGAAGCCATCCGCCTTGCGAAACTTCTTGACCATAAGAACGCCCCTCGCCAGCATGAAACACAAGCTTTGCTGGCATTGATGTTTTTAAACATATCGCGTTTTCCGGCACGTGTTAACATGCAGGAAGAATGGCTCACACTCGAAGAACAGGATCGCAGTAAATGGGACAAGGTGTTTATTGAAGAAGGATATTATTATCTCAATAAAGCTGTTGAATCAAAAAGTGTTACACGATTTCATATTGAAGCCATAATAGCTTCCCTACATTGCTCAGCGTCATCGTTTGAAAAAACCAACTGGGAAGAGATCAGCAAATTGTACCGTATTCTTGAGCAGTTAGAACCTTCAGGGCTTGTAAAATTGAACCGCATCATGGCCGAAAGTTATATTTCCAATTCAAAAAGCATTCAGGCTATTGACAAGCTTAAAAGTAATTTGTTGTTTAAAGATAATTTCCTTCTTTCTGCCGCGAAAGGAGATGTCTATCAGCGTAAAGGTCAGTTTAAAAACTCTCTTTCTTCGTATGAAGAGGCCCTTCAACTCGCAGTATCACCAGCCGATAAAAAATTCCTTAAAAAGAAAATCTCACAGTATAAACAAAATCAAAATTAAAAACATGAGTCATTTTAATTCACACTTCATTAAATTCTTTAAGGACCTTTCGAAAAATAATTCCACAGAATGGTTCAATGAGAACCGCAAGACCTACGAGAAGGAAGTCAAAAAACCATTCTCCGGCTTTGTAGAAGAAATGATCGCAAGAATACAGAAACATGAACCAGAAGTAAAAATAAAAGCTTCTGACGCGATTATGCGCATTAATAAAGACATTCGCTTTTCGAAAGACAAAACGCCTTACAACACGCATGTAGGAGCCAATATCTCGGTCTTCGGAAAAAAGGATAAATCCTATCCCGGATTTTATTTCCAGTTATCATCTGAGGGAATTACGATTTACGGTGGGGCATACGCAGTAGAAAATGACACTCTGTTAAAAATCAGGAAACTGATCGCCTCTGATCTAAAAGGATTTTCGGCTGTTTACAATGACAAAACATTTAAAGAAAAATTCGGGAAGATACAGGGTGAGCAGAACAAACGTATTCCTCCTGAATTTCAATCTGCCGTTGAAAAAGAACCGCTTATTGCCAATAAACAGTTTTTTTATTCAGCCACTTTAAAACCAGATCTTATTACTTCCGATAAACTTTCGGAAAAGCTGATGGAATATTATCAGGCCGGTAAAAAAGTGAACGACTTTTTGAAACGTGCCTGGGATAAAAAGTAAGTGGCCTTAGGCTTGATTAAAACGCAGCGGTTTTGTACATTTATGTGAATTAAATCACATGAGCTTTTTTAAAAAACTGTTTTCTTCCGGTAATAAGGAAGAAGAAGGCAGGCAAATCGATAATGGTATTAAAGCCATTTATACCGAGGAAGCTTTCAATAAGCGTTACACAGAAGATAATCTGAATGCAAATCCTGTTATTCTCGACGGCTGCCTTAAAATGGTGGAGAGTTATTTTCTTGAGTACAAGATCAAAAAGAAAGTAGAAAATCCGGGAAATCATCCTTCCAACCTCGATCAAACAATAGAAGAAGGCGTTGGCTTTGAAATGTTTTGTTTCATGTATAAATTCGACGTAACCCAGGCAACCATGTTCCTTGCTTACTCGTTTTCTGATTTCCTGATAAAACAATACGGATTTAAATTATACAAAGACAGTGAGCCCGAATTTCCCTTACGCACCATGACTTTAAAGTATAACCAGAAGGGAGTTGTTGTTTCCCTTTATCCTTTCGAGTATGCGAACAAGGTGATGAATAAGGAAGCAACATTTGAGAGTCTGTATGCGAAGCTAAACGCCCACCTGGAAAAACTTCCTTCGGCCGATGAGTTGCTGAAAAAGATGACCGAAGATTAAGCTTAGTAATTACTCCGGTTTGAATTTTTTCTGCCAGTCCGAATTTTTCCAGTCTATTACTTCTCCGGCTTTCTGCGTGAGTTTTCCTTTGTTGTCTATCCATCCTTCCCAGAAATGATACTTAGGGTCCTCGCCCTTCGGAGGTTGTTCGGTAACAATATGGCCGCGCATGTAAACCCTTCCATCGTCAAGAGGTTTTATGTACGAAATAGTCGGACGGTTAAGCAACGTGTATCCTCCGAGAAGTTTATCCCACAACAGTGTTCCTTTCTTATCGTAACAAACAACACGTTCGCAGCCACCACGGTATCCTTTTGGATTATACGATAACATAAATGCATAAAGATTTCCTTTGATGTCTTCGGCAACGCCCTGCGATTCCATTTCTTCAAAGGCGGGTTTTATACTTTTCTTCCAGGTTTGTTTTCCCGTCTTATCGAATTTATAAACCACGTTGTCGCCAAACGCCGAAGCGCCGCCATCGCGTGTAAGTATCAATGGTGCACCATAGCCTTGTTTTCCAACAAAAGGTTCAAAATAAGTTGAATACCCCAGCCTGTATTCAGCAACAATTTTCTTGGCAGTGTCCATCGATAATTGGCCGTAACCAAGCGATGCAAGAGAAATAAAAGTGACGAGTAACTTTTTCATGTGAATTAATTTTATGAATTAAAGTTTTGTGGAGATTCGCTCAAATGTAAACTATTCGTTTCGTATAAACCAGAAGTTTAACAAGTCTTTATGCTTTATAACACACCCTTCTCTCTCATAAGAAAACCTTTTGTACCTTCAACATTATTTCTGTTATGAAATTCCAGATAAACAACGGGCTCGGAAAAATTTTCATTGGTTTGTGCGACACAGGGAATTATTTTCATTTTGAAAAGCCTTTGGTTACTACCTGGTATGATTACAGGGGTTCGGTAGGAAAATACCTGTGCTCTCTTCCATACAGCGCCACATATAGAAACGAAATCAGGAATAAAATTGTACATCACCTTAATACTGATTTTACAGATCGTATTGATGAGCTTAGGGATTTACTCGATGGCTTCCTGAGATTATTTCGGAACGGCACGTATTCCCTGAACTATTATCATGGTGTGAATAACAGTTTTTTTCGCTACACCGATCATGAATCTGTTGAACACGAACATTCCTGGTATTTACTCTTTTCTGAACCGTTAAGGCTCGAGGATAAGGAAAAGAAAATAAAACAACATGAAGTATTTGTTCATGAGCAGGAAGAAAAAAAACAATATGCAGGAGATCTTGTTGATTTTACTACAAACAGTTATTATGACGAATACGGTAAAAATCTTCTTGCCACTCAACCCAAATCAGAAATAGATTCAGCTCGCGTAAAGTTTTTCGAACAGGAAATTCTTTCGGGAAAAAGACCCGCGGCCATTGTTTTTAATTGTTGTTTTGGGTCCGAAAATGGCGAGGGAAGCGGTCGAACGGATTACTCCATGCTGTCGGACTATTATGTTTTAGACGGGCACCATAAACTTCAGGCATATGAAAATCTTAAGATCAATCCTTCGATCATAGAAATAACTCATCTGCTGCAAACCAGCGAAGAAATAGAATTCAATCCCGAAGAACTCACCGGTGCCTTGTTTCCGTGGCAGCTTGAACACCTCATTGATCATTGGGACGACAGCGACAGGTTCCTTAAAAAATATCTCGACAATCCAGATAGCAAACTTCATCAGATCATAAAAAATGGTCATCACCAGGATTATTATACCGATGGAAAAATTAAGCATGAGGCCTGCTATATTAATAATAAAATTGAAGGAGAGGCTATGTGGTGGTATGATAACGGGCAGTTAAAACAGTTTCAAAACTTTAAAAAAGGATTAAGAACAGGTGTCTGGAGGCAATGGTACAAATCGGGCGCCATGCAGTTTATTCAGCCATATAACGATGCAGGGCAAATAAACGGAACAATGGTTTCATATTTTGAAAATGGACAGAAGCGATGGGAACAAACCCAGATAAATGGCATTTCTGCAGACGGATATTCTTACCTCACCTGGTATGAGGACGGTTCTAAGGAAGCAGAATTAAAATACGAAAACGGAAAAATGATTGAGCGGAAAAATTACGATAAAAACGGAGCGCTCAGAAACTTCGAGGAATTTGATCCGAAACAAAACAGATTAGTAAAACGTAAATAAGAATGAAACATTATAATTTAATTATGAAATCAAAGCTCTTATTGTCACTGGTTAGTATTGTTTGTTTTGGTAATTGTGTAGCACAAAAACCCGGCAAAAAATTAATCGAATACACGAAAAGTTATGAGAAAACCAGTATTAATGCCAATGTACTCATGCCTTCTTTTTCTGCTAATGAGCCAGACACTCAAACTATAAGATTGAAAAGAAAAAACGACGCATGGATCTATCTTAAATACGTTAATAAAGGCGCAAAAGCAACAGATACTGTTTACGTGGCCACTTATACCGAAAACCGGTGGAAAGACGGCGACGCTGCTATTTTTGAAATGCAATGTTACACAGGAAATCCAAATTGCGGATTTATCATTTCATCTACAGAGTTGCATTATGTGAGATTCAGGTCGGGCAACAAGGTAAAAACATATAAACTCCTTGTAACAAATTAATTTCTATTCATGAAAGGATTAGTACTTATCTTTTTTGTTCTGATCGCTTATGCTTGCTGTGGCCAAAACATAAAGGGCAAATATTTCCAGTTGGGCAGAGATTCCGTCTTCATTGAACTTGGTCCTTTTCATTTGTATCAACAGGTTTCTGAAAAATTTCAGACAAGCGGAAAATGGAAGAAATCGGCAGACACAATTCTCTTAAAAGTGAAACACGAAGAGTCGCGTTCTCATATGAGGTTTTCTGTGTTTGGAGGAAAAAAGAAGAAATACTTTCGTGTCGAAAAATACATTCTTTCGGACAAAACACTTACGAGAATAAAGGACGGAAAAAGAAACACTGAAATATTCTATAAAAAATAATGGTTTTCGATTTTGATTCTGCAATAAACGGCTCTGTAAAATCGGTAACCGACCTTTTCTCGGAGAATTTGATGAAACAAAGAACTGGATACTAAGAAAACAAACAAGTTCCGGTGTTCTAAGATCCGTTCGAAAAAAAAATTACTGTTTATTAAAACTTACCGCTTGCGGTATTCGTATTCGATCACGAATTTCCTCGCAGTACCCCTGTCGTAATCATCAATAAATATTCTTTCAGGCAGCCCATCCTTATAAATGTAACTTGTTTCATAGAGGAGTTTTGGAACTTTTAATTTTGAATCTGATTTTGTTGTTTTAATGATCCATCTTTCCGATCTTACAATTTCCCCGAGTGTGTCGTAAAAATGAATCAATTTGAATGTGATCGCTGTTTGTTTTTTGCCTTTGGATGTCCAGGTCTGATATTGAATCTGTTTGTCTTTTTCTCTTGAAGCATTTGTCGTTTTTATATTTACAAGGCTGCCTCCGTTTTTGTTTATTATTTTTAATGCCGAATCAGCTCCCTGTTCAATCTCCCATTTCATTTCTATTGGTTTAAATCTCGACGTTGTATCTTTTGGAAAAGGTCCCTGTTTTGCACTTATTCCAATAACTTTATTTTTAATAAGAGCTATTGTATCCTTCTTTGAAACAGGCCTGTCAAAGTTCCAGCTCATAGACTCTTCCTGGCAATACTGCTTTTGTGAAATCAAAAACACTAAAAAGAAAATCGTTGTCTTCAGATGGTTCATTTTACGTCCGGTAATACAAAGATAGTTTTCTCGCTATAATAAATCCCTGTTTCCAGTGATGTAAATGACATTGGCTATTATTCAAACTATTACTATTTTTGACGGAAGGCCCCTTGAGACGCAACCCATGAGAAAAAACTTAGACACAGTACTTATCATACTGTTTTTATCATTATCGTTTTATCAGTTAAGATCGCAGGATCTTATTGTAAAAATAAACGGCGATTCCATTAAAGCCAAAATAACCGAGGTTGGAACGGAATCTATTACTTATAAAAAAGTGAGCATGCCCAATGGTCCTTCTTTTACTGATCTCAAAAAAGAAATTGCCTTTGTGCGTTTTGCTAATGGTGAATTCCAACATTATAACAAAACATCTTCTGTTCAAACCAATTCAGTCCCGGCAACAACAACTTCCGCAACATCCACTCCAACCAGTTCAACAACTTCGCAGGGAGAAAAGAAAAACAAGATCGACATTTTAAACTCGGGTCGTTATTACATCAATGACACTCCCGCTTCGCAGAAAGAAGTTAACAGGCTTCTCTCTTCCTCAAAAAATCCCGCGATTGTAACTTTATCAAAAGCAACCATTGGCATGGGAAAGGCTCAGAAAATTATGAAAATTACCTCTTATCCAATGACTATTTCCGGCGGGTTTGTATCAATAATAACAATGGCCGAAGCATACCAACTGGTGCAAAGAGGAAGGGCCACGCCAAAAGCCTTTGTGAACATGGGGCTCAGCCTGGTAGGCACTGCCGTTTTTCCTATCACTACAAAGATCCTGAAAAAGAAAAGCGATAAAATGTACGCCAAAATAATTGATATGTACAACGTCACAAATTAAAACGAAATGAAAAAGCTGGTATTTATTTTTTTATCTCTGATTTGCTTCTGCGGTTGTATCAAGAAAAAAGCATTGAAGTACGATCCCGATCTTGTTGGCACCTGGGTGGCACATGAAGAAAAGGATCGCCAGATGTGGATCATTGTTTATCCCGATGGTAAAGCAACGTATCGTGTTTATGAAAGCGTTGTAGAAGATAATCGTTACAGCGGCCCCATAAAGTACAGCCCCTTCGAATTAAAAATGTGGATAGGCGGCACTAAATTCAAAGTAAAAGAATGGCTCACCGCCGATATGAAAGGCGTGAATATTGTTCCCGCGAAAGATTACGAAACGCTCCAGGCCAAAACTTACACGGTTGACCGTAGAATGGTTTTAAAAACCACGCTTCTTAACGGACTGGAATGGATCACGTTTTACAGGATCGCGCAATAAAATTCCTTCCGCCAATCATAATTTGCCGCAGCAGAAAACCTTTTGTAATTTTAATCTTCATGTCACTCCTCGATCGGTTTAAAGCTATGCGTTCTCTTTCATTCAAAAAAAGAATGATCATTTTTGTTTGTGCTCTTTCTGGGTGGTTTGTCCTCAGTGTGATTCTTACTGTTTGTTATTCCGATACAATGGAAAATATTTTCAGAGCGCAGGAATACTGGTATCTTCTTGCGTGTTTTGTTCTTGTAACAAGCACAAGTCTTTTTAATCCCTTAAAATAAAATGAGCGACGATAAATATACACTTACTATTGAGGCATACGACAGACTTGCCCAGGCTTATGAAGATAAATTCATGGATCTGGACAGTTATGATCCGTCTTACGTTTCATTTTGTGGACTTGTAAAAAAACAAAATGCCGCGATATTGGAAATTGGTTGTGGGCCCGGTAACATTACACGTTACCTTCTTAAAAAGAGGCCCGATTTTAAAATCTTTGCTATTGACGCCGCTCCAAACATGATTGCGCTGGCAAAAAAAAATAATCCTGCTGCAACATTTGAAGTGATGGATGCAAGGAAAATTGGTAACCTCTCACAAAAATTCGACGCTATAATTTCAGGATTCTGCATGCCTTATCTTTCCAAAGAAGAATGCGAACAACAGATAAAGGATTGCCACGCTTTACTAAATGAGAACGGAATTTTTTATTTCAGCGTCATTGAGGACAGCTACAGTAAATCGGGCTTTGAAGATACCACTGATGGAAAAGGAAAGTTTCATGTGTATTATCACGAAGAAAATTATTTACGTGCTTTCCTGGAAAAAAATAATTTCGATGTAGTGGAACAATCGCGTGTGCATTTTAATAAAGCCGACGACTCAACATTAGTCACCCTCATTTTTATTGCAAAGAAAAAATAATTGTGTTTTTAAGAATAAAAAAGATCTGGATCCCATAAAACCAAAGATTTAAAATGTCGAAAGGAACATTGCGCGTTTGTAAAAACGGACATCAATACTATAAAAGCAGTGATTGTCCTACTTGCCCTGTTTGCGAAGCAGATCGTAAACCAAAGGACGGATTCTTATCGTTGCTTTCTGCGCCCGCGAGGAGAGCATTAGAAAACGTTGGTATTGTTTCCCTGGAAAAACTCTCGGCCCATACCGAGGCCGAAATTCTCTCCCTTCATGGAATAGGAAAAACAACCATCCCTAAGTTAAAACAAGCTATGGGTTCAAAAGGGTTCTCCTTCCGAAAGAAATAACTTTATCACGAACGAAAAAATCCTACCTTCACTTTCTATGGGATTATTCGATTTCTTCAACAAAAAAAACGAGGATAAAAACCTTCCTCCAGATTTATTTTCTTCCTTCAAAAAATACAATGAGTATGTCGTTAACTTTATAACTCTGCAGCAGAACGGAAATTTTGCCCCCGTTTCAGCCTATGAAAAAACCAATGGGGAAATAACAGGCTTTTTGTTTACGAACGGAAAAGACGGTTATACGCTTTCAGCAGAACAGGCTATTCTTAAACTTGAAGAAGACCTTTCGGGTAGATTATCCCGAAATGAAATACGGTCTTACGTGGTGCTTTATCACTCACAATTCAATAACGATAATAATCACAAAATTGCCAACAGCGATGAGGAATTAAAAGCAATTTCTGTTCGCTATAATTTTCCGGGAAACAGAAAAGGTTACCTTGCATTTCCTTACACTCATGACAGGGAAGGCTATAATTATACTTTTTCCGCTGAATTTTCGGAAGAACAAAACTCTTTTATTTTTAGTGCAAAACCGGTTCGGGGAAAAGATTATTTCCAGGAACGGGTAGAAATAACTTCTGATGTGATTGAAAGTCCTGCGGGAATTAAAATTAAAAAATCGAACACCTACAGCATGAGCGATACCTGGTCGGGCATTTTTGGTTTCGAAAATTTCAGGAACGGCAGCGGATCAAATGTATTACAGGAACATTTCGCGTTTGCTTTTACTTCTCCCGGCGTTACATCAGATCATGGGGTGAGCTCACATTATCTCGATTTTGCAGACGTTTCTTTCAAAGCTGTTTCAAAATACGGTAAGGCTAAAACCATCATGCCTGTTATAAAAACAAACTACAGTATTCCAGTTGGTAATAAAGAAATCAATGAATGGGAAAATGTAGATAATGTTGAGGCTATTATTACCGGTGGGGGCAGAGATACTTTTGGTATTAAATATTTTGCCACAGATTATGCTGAGAAAAGAGATTTTTATCACGCGAATAAAAATCTGGATATGAAACTAAGCGGGATCGTTTTTGTTTTAGACAATTACAAGATCGACAACAGCGGCGAAACAAAGTACAGCGAAGATTTTACAGCGTATATGCCAAACAAAGACATGGCGCATTATGCCTGCTTCGATTTCATTGGTGAGCTTGAAGATTTCAGGGAAACTTCTCTTCTTTCAAACAACAGTCTTAAAGGCTATATTATGAAAGTGCGTCTTATTACCCACGAAGTAAAAGATTTCTTCACCATTGATATGTATGTTACTCCGGGGAACATGCGCTTTCGTGAACTAACAAAAGGAATGAAGCTGACAGGAATGTTTCAATTACAGGGCCAGATAGCTTAGTTCTTTGACATTACCCATTTTGTGCATTTGTTTGAAAGCTCAAATAAAATGGTTTTGTTTTCAATGGTACAATAGGAATACCTGAATGCAAAAATCTGAAATGATAACCATGTGTTTCCCGGGCTAAAATCCTTAAAGTCTTCTGCATTAAATGTGATCGTTTTACTTCCCTTTTTTATCGCCTTGCGTGTATTAACCGGACTCGACGACCAATCATAAATGATCACAACCAGGCTGTCGAACCCGGTAGCAACAGAGTCGGAATTTAACACGTAGGATTTACTTTTTATAACTGTTGAAAGAGTATCGCCTTTTACTCGCGGAGTAAACAGCGGGAGGTTTTCAAGAGTTACATCAAGTGGTTTAAATGATTTATTTCCTTCGCTAAACCAGCGTATTGAATTGCTTATGAACTGAGAATAAATTCCGTACGTATAAATAAGATTTGGCGTATTCATCATTTTGCTTAATTTATTTTTATTAACGCTTACATCACCAACATCTATGTTCCCAAGCCGCGTTGTTAGCGACCAGTCGAATGAATTTGTATAATGGTTATAACCCGAAGTAAGATTTTTTTCAGGCTCCGCAAAAACACCATAGGTAAGAAGGTCGTAGTTTCCGTTACTGGGATTGTTTACATAACCTGAATAAAGATACCCGTCAAGTTTTGTTATATCGGGCGGTAGGCCATCCTGCATGGCTACATTAACAGCCGGAGGATCATCTTCGATAACCACCTTCCGCTTTTTGCAGGAAAACAGCAAAACCGAAATAAAAATAAATATAAAAAAACGAATCGTCACACTTAAGGGTTGATCATAATACTTCTTACACATTTATTGGATTGTTCGAACACGTACATCCTGTTATCAATTAACTGGTGACAATAATTATGCGTGTTGAAAAATAAACTACCATAAACAGTAGTTGTAGAATTAAAGTTTTCGAAATCCGAGGGCTTAAATGTGACGCTCTTCGCTCCTGGTCCGAATGATTTTGTGACTATATTGGACGCTGAGTTTGGCTCCGAGATGCCCACCACAAGTGAATCGTAATCAGAGGCAATACCTTCGAGGTTAAACGTTACACCTTCACTTTTCTGTATGTTTGCCGGAATCGTGCCAATAACCAGCTCGGGATAAGTTCGGAGGGATTGTACTTCAATAGGTTTAAACGATCGGTTCCCTTCTATGGACCATAAACAATGGCGCCCCTTACAGCTTTGATATGTTTGCTTTCCTCCCGAATATACCAGGCTGGGAGAAAATGTGTTTTTACTTAGTATTATGTTGTCTGCTGTAACAACCCCAACGTCTACATTTCCGTAATACTTCGGGTTGATGTAAGACACCTGGTCAAAAAAATGGCTGTAACCCGGCATAATATTTTTTGCCGGATCGCTTAGGGTTGAATACTGATTTATGTAAAAATATCCATTCGCCAGGTACAAAACATAGGATGAGTAAAAATACCCGTTTATCTCCCTGAAATTTTCCGGAAGTCCCTGTTTCATTTCTCCGCTTACCAGAGTTTCGTTTTTTATCTCGATGCGTTTTTTATTGCAGGATGTTATTGCAACTGAAATAATAATCATTATGTACACTGCTTTCATTCAGAAATGGTTTAGTATGGATTAAACGGATCGCTGAATTTTTTCTCGGTGAAAATAGTGGGGTCGCTTAATGTTTTCAGAAAATCAACCAGCGCCTTTTTTTCTCCTACCGTTAACCCCAATTGCGCTGGAGGATAAGCGGCCATTTCCGGAGGATCCACTTTTCCGTTCTTATTCACATCAAGCTGGTTTAATACTTCGGTTTCAGTAGCGTTGTTAAGGGCGCCCAGATCACGAAGCCTGAAGTCGAGGTTCGCGTGATTTTTAAGCTGGCTGTTATAGTGTTCAACAACTTCTTCCAGAGTTTTAAACCTGCCATCGTGCATATATGGCGCCGTATATTCTACATTTAAAAGAACAGGGATTATAAATTTTCCATAATCGTATTCGTCCTTTGTAATCTCTCCAATGCCTTTGTCCTTATAAACATGTTCAAGGCCTATGTTAAAACTAAAGGTTTGCACAGTGGAGCCATATCCTGTACCCGTTCCTGTTCCATCATCGTTAACTTTATGGCATTGCGAACATTTTCCTTTACCAAAGAAAATCTCCTTTCCTAATGTTTCGGAGGCTGTAAAATTCTGAAATGAATTGATTTTACCCGTATTGAATTTATTGTTGGAAAAAGTAAAGTTCATAAGAAAATTTCCCATCGCGTTTTTTATTTTATTACTGTCTATCGCATCTGTACCATACGCTTTTTCAAAAAGCTCTTTGTAATAACCAATCTGTGATATCTTTTGAGTTAACGCGTCTATATTCTCAAATTTCATTTCTACGTGATTTTTTATCGGACGTAACACAAGATCAAACATGTTGTTGGCTCTTCCGTCCCAAAAAACTTTGCCGTCTCTTGCAAAAATACCGGGCGAGTTTCTGCCCGTTACCTTGTCTTGTAACCCAGTGCTGAATTGTTGGTTATCGCAAAACGCTTTTGATTGCTGGTGACAACCGGCACACGCGATTGTATTATTAAGCGACAGGTTTTTATCATAGAAAAGAACCCGGCCAAGAGTAGCGGCATGATCATTTCCCGTTCTTGGATAATCATAGGGCTCGTCGGGGAGGATTGGTCCGCCTGAATAATTTTCGTTGTCATGAATCGTTGGTTTCTTATGGCAGGAAACAGTTATGAGAAACGCAACTATTAAAAACGAGAAAACTGTAA
The DNA here is from genome assembly GCA_021323535.1 of Bacteroidota bacterium. Classification (GTDB taxonomy): domain Bacteria; phylum Bacteroidota; class Bacteroidia; order B-17B0; family Aurantibacillaceae; genus Aurantibacillus. The sequence continues at coordinate 27,526 of JAJONO010000025.1, read as the reverse complement.
TTTTTATTTTCATGATCAGAAATTTTTAAAAACGTAAAACAAGATATATGGTAGTGGGAATGTAGAATAGAAGTCCTGAAGTTCTTACTGTAGAAACCGACCAGCTGTTGGTTCCGGTATCGTTTATGTTTACCGTGGACTTAGAGACTTTTGTAGTATAACTTAAAGGAGCCTCAGTATACAGACTTAAATGTTTATAGATGTTGAACTTTATTCCAACACCCGCCTGTGCTCCTTCGGCAGTACTTTTATCAGAGGTTTCGGTGGTTATTCTTTGAGTAGGATTCGGAAATGTTTGTACGGTAGTAGTAGCAATGGTTTCATCTTTTGTATCCGATCTTACATAATCTGCAAATACATTGAGAGTGATTCTCTTGTTATGGATAAAATTATAGGAAAGTCCACCGCGCGTGTTGATCGTAAATTTATTGGTAATGCGAGGGTACGGCTGATTCTGAATTTCTGTTTCGGTGTAAGAGGTACTTAAACCCGCACCGAGACGAATCCCAAATTTGTCTTTGTAATAAGCATTATAAAAAAAATCGTAGGGGAGTTGTGGAAGTGCGGATGTTGGATTATTGCTGATGACCTGCTTCACCAGTGAAACGGTGTTAAATCCTATTTCATGATGAACGAGTTTTATACTATCCTGCGATTTTATAAGCACAGGAAGAAAAAACAAGCTGCTTAACAGTTTTATTTTGCGCATAATTTGTGGTGTGGCCAACCAAGCTGCTCTGCGTTATTTCTGTGCCCACCGCGTGTGTTTACTTTTTTCCACAGAAACCGTTTAATTGGGCCAAACGATAATCCTCCGTTTTCTATCGTTCATACGCAAAACCCGTACGATGCATCATTTTTCTGGCGGCGCAACTAAAGCAAAAGTAATTTAGACCTGAATATTTAATCCCATGTTATGAAAACAGCATTTAAACTCTTTTTATTCTTTAGCATCATTTGCTCCATAGATGTATCGGCTCAAGCCTCTTATAAAACCAGTGATAAAGTCATGATCGAAGAAAACGGCAGGTGGTATCCGGGATATATTATGGAGGTGAGCGGAGAAAAATATAAGATCCATTATGATGGTTATGATAGCAAATACGACACCTGGGTAACTACGGCGCGTTTAAAAGCTCCTGCAGGAGGTACCGCTCCGGCAACAGCTTCTGCTAACCAAACCGGTGTATATAACGTTGGAGATGTGGTTCTGTTCCTTAATGGAGGGGAATGGACAGAAGGAGATGTAGCGTCGCCGATCAGCAGCGCCGGGCGTTACCAGGTGCATTACGGAACCAGTGGTTATACATATGTTTATCCTAAAGACATGAAGGCTACCGATAAACCAAATGTAAATATTGCGAAGGCGAAAGAAGCCGAAGAAAAGAAAAAAGCCGATGAGGCCAAAGCAAAAAAAGATGCAGAGGATGCGGTTGGTGTAATAGAAGGAGAAAAGTATAAACAGTTTATGGCAGATTGCAGTTTCGCAACAGAAGCGGTAGGACAATTATGTTATTATCTTGCGGAACATCCGTCTACTTCTGAGGGCCTCAATAAAGAAAAGCTTGGGCAAAACCTCAAAACGCTTGAACAGTTAGATAAGATCATCAAAGAAAAGTATCCTAATGCCAAATCAGCAAAATATGTGAACCGGTTTAGCGATCATTATTCGAAGCAGCCAGGCGTGTTTCGTGAAGTGGCTGAGCAGAGAAACACACTTGCTAAAAAAGCGCTTGCCGCATCTATTGAAGACCAGTTGAGAGATTCACGTTATTCTTTCAGCAAAGAATTTAACGATATGAAAAAAAGCAGTCAGAATGAAATAAGAGCCACATTGTTGTGTGTAGGCTTTATGGAGTGGGCCTATTTTCCGGCTGCTTATTCTAAATATAAAAACGATATACGTTCACAATATGAAAAAGCGTACAAAGCGGCAGGATTAGAGTTTGTTGATGATGAAGTATTCGTAACACTCAATCAGCAGTTGGGTGATGTTAAAAAATACACCGTAGAAAACATTTCTTCTTACAGCCTCGACAGAAAAAAGAAAGCGGCAACCTATGTAGATAAAGAAGCGGAGGCCGTTGCAATTAAAGGATTTAAAAAAGATTTTCCGAACGCAACTGTTGTGTTTGTAGGTTTTACAGGCAACTACGTTATAAGTACCGATGATAATTACGTTCCACCAAAACCATTAGGTAAAGGCAAAGGCGGTTGTCTTGTGGCCAGCGTACCTGGTGTTCCTTATCTCGTTTCTTATTATTTCCCGATCGAGAAAAATTATGTTGGTGGTGGAAATTATGGTCCTACCCAACTCGGTGGTGGTGGAACAGAACAGCCTTTCACCTTCGAAGGAATGGTAAGTGAAAAATAATAATCTATTAAAAAAATAAACATGAAAAATTTAAGACCATTACTCGTCGCAATAATCTGTACAATCAGTTTAAGCGTTTTTTCTCAAAAAGAATACAAAATCACCGACCTGGTTCCTAATAAAAAAACAACCTGCTGGAACGTTACAAAAGGCACCGCTGCCTTTGGAGCCGACATTTGTTTCAATACAAACAGTACCGCTAAACATGCAACCGGCGGGTTTGGAGGAATACGGTTTAAAAAAGATCAGCTCACGTTGGTGGATCTTAATGGGAAATCAACCGATTCTCAAAAGCCTCTTGTTTACACGATCAAAAGCGTGTCGTCAACTAAGATTGTACTTATAGATGATAAGAAAGCTACAATAGAACTTACTTTCAAAAAATAGCATTATGGGATTAAGATTTTTACTTGCGCTTTTTTTATGCAGTTCTTTCATTGGCTCTTCGCAGGTGGATTATCCAACCCAGCCTTCTGCTAATTATTATGAAGTGTTGAAGAGTCGTGTTGTTCCTGTTATTCCAACCGAACAACAACTTGTTTCAGTTAAAGCAGAAACTATTCCTGTGGGATTAAAAGATACGCTTCTCAAATACGATTGGTATGAAATTGCCAGCTATTACTTTTTTGAAAAAAAATATTCTTCCTATTTCCTCGATAATCTCGACAAGAGGGAAAAAACTCAGGCCAATAATCAATTCAATTTTTTCAGATATAAAGCAAACGGAATCAGGTACGATATGAGCCTGCAACGTTACAAAGACGGCACGCTGAAAGTACAGACAACCACTTTTGATGAAAACAACGCGGTAAAACTACTTGAAGTAAAAAAAGTAGCGACAAAAAACATGTTGGTCACTTCTATTTTCGGAGAAAAAGAAATGCAGGAAATTTTGTCTTACAAAAACGGTATTTTAATTATGAATGTGAAGCAGGCTCCCAACTCTACTACAAAGCGTTTTCATATGGCGTACTTAGCGGTTCCGAAAACGTTTTAAAAGGAAAGGTTTAGCCTAATAATACCCAACTACTGCCCTTACTTGCTTTAACTTTTCATTGGCCATCTTCGCCGCCTTGACCTCACCAATGGCTAATTCCTTTTCAAGTAAAGTGGTGTTCTCCATCAATCGGTTATATTCCGCTCTCACATCTTTGTACTTTTCAAGAATGAGTTGTAATAATGCGGTCTTCGCATGACCATAACCAAATCCACCCTTTAAATAATTCTGGCGCATTTCTTCCGTCTGCGCCTCTGTAGCAAGTAGCCTGAATAATTTAAATGTATTGTCTGTCTCCGGATCTTTTGCTTCTTCCAACGATTTACTGTCGCTCACAATGCTCATAATTACCTTTTTCAGTTCTTTTTCAGGAAGGAAAAGATTAATGAAGTTATTATAAGACTTACTCATTTTTTGTCCGTCAATTCCCGGCACGATCATAACACGATCATCTGTCAATGCTTCCGGAATAACAAAAATATCCTTCTCCATTTTATGATTGAACGATCTTGCAATATCCGCTGCAATTTCAAGATGCTGAACCTGGTCTTTTCCTACGGGAACAAAATTGGCATCATATAATAAAATATCGGCGGCCATTAAAACCGGGTAAGTAAACAATCCGGCGTTCACATCACTTAAGCGTTCGCTTTTATCTTTGAACGAATGCGCGTTTGCCAGCATGGGAAATGGCGTAAAGCAATTTAAATACCACGTTAGCTCCGTTACTTGAGGAACACGACTCTGCCTGTAAAAAACAGTTTTAGAAGGATCAAGACCAAATGCAAGCCATGTTGCCGCTACCATGTTTGTGCTGTTACGAATAAACTCGGCGTCTTTTTTAGAAGTGAGTGTATGCATGTCGGCAATAAACAGCAAACTTTCAGTGTTTGGCTTTTTGCTCAGCTCAATGGCGGGTAAAATAGCGCCAAGAACATTACCGAGGTGCGGAACATTGGTACTTTGTATACCGGTTAAAATCCTTGTCATAATGACAACGAATTTACAACAAAAATTGTTTGAAGTCTTCGCTTAAATGCTTTTCAAAAGAAAATCCTTTAAGAAGCTCAATGTATCTGAATTCAGATTGACCCTTTTCATTTACAAGTTTGCTTAGCAATGACTTTTCTTTTGCATTGAGTTTCGTTACGTTGACACAAAAAGCCAGGAAGAAACCAAGTTTAGCCAGGCCGGTTTTATTTTCTTTTCCTGTAATTATTTTTTTGCCGCGCAGATGCTGTACACACCATTTCTGAGCTTTGGTTCTATCTCCTTCAAAATCTTTGGCAATACGCTTGCTCACAAAGCGACTCATATCAGAAGGGTTCAATGGTTTTTGCAGATCGTTATCAAAGTGCACAAAAAGATTTGATTTTGTGAATTGCTTTAATACCTCAACGGGTGAGCGGTAGCCTTTGGTTGAAGAAATTTTTTCCTGTTCTTCTAATGAAAGTTTGTGAAGTTTATCATCTACGGGCCTGAATCCGAAACGGAAATAAAACCAGAATGCGCCGGATTGTATTCCTTCAGGATTATCTTTTCCGAACTGGTAAGGCTCCACTTCAAAATAAGTGGCGCCAAAAGCCTTATGATAGCAACGGCACAATTGCGCGAATACGATGGCGGATTCTCCCCCGCGAAAGGCTTCAAAAATATTGATGCCTATCAGCGAACGTTTTCCGAATAGCCAGGCTCCTCCGTAAGACATGGGATAACCATTCTTAAACATCATAAAGCCTGCATAGGATTCTAATGGCAAACGACGTTCACTGTCAATACTAAAAAGCGCAATGGATAACCCTCTTTCCAGCTCAAAATACTTTAAGTTGAGCTCCTCGCAATAAGTGATCGGGTCGGTTTCCCTGATAAGAAGGGCCAGGGCAACACGGGATGCGTTCACGATTTTTTTCTTCTCCACCTCACTCAGTTTTTTTTCCGCAGGAAGCGCTTTGTTTATCATTTCCCGCTCATTGAATTTTTTAATGATCCCATCCGAATGAAAAAACTGTTTGGTGACAGGAACCTTTCCAAAACTTCGTGAGAACGTTTTATCATAAGTATCTATTCTTATAAATAACTGTAATGATTCAAAAAGCTGATCCTTTACTGAGTCAGGCGCGTTTATAGAATCTACTGTGTTTACAAGCCACTCAAGTAATCTGTTATTGTCTTTGGTGCCCGCCGCTTTTTGAAGCCACTTTTCAGCATTCAGCTTTTCATCCGAAAGTAATTCAAATTCCGCATCGGATAAAACGTGTTTAAAGATCTCTTTTGGATGTGTTCCCGATTCATCGAACGAATGAAAAAATACTTTCCCTTTATATTCTTTCAGCAACCATTTGGTTAAGGTTAAGCTATAAGCGCCTTCCATGGCTGTTCCCGCAATGCCACTTCCGGTTAATTGTTCTTTCAGCTTTTCAGAAGAAGAGACCATCTGCGTAATTCGCTCCATTTCTTTTTCCGCTGCAGAATAAATCTCGGCGTTTTCTGTGTAAGACAAAAGAAACAAAAGTTGATTATGATACTGGAGGATTTCTTTTTTGGATTTGAAACCAGTTCCGTTCAGGGTTTTCAGAAGAGATATCTTTTGTTGCACACCTTCAGTGCTAAAATCTGAAAGCAATTTTTGTAATCCGTTCAATTGTTCTGAAATCATAAGCAGGTTTATCATTTAAATTTAAACTTTTCCTGCTTTAAACAAAAAACTCAGATCTGAGCTGTTTAAACCTTATTTAAACTATTTTAAACAATTATAGCATTAGCACACCTCTCCCCATCCATGGCCGCGCTCATAATCCCCCCGGCATATCCCGCTCCTTCACCACAGGGAAATAAATTTGAAAGCTGCGGATGCGTCATCTTTTCTTTATCTCTGGGAATACGAACGGGTGTCGAGGTTCTTGATTCAACTCCAACAATCACAGCTTCGTTAGTCATGTAACCGCGCATTTTATTTCCAAAAGCCTTGAATCCGCTTTTCAATGCCGGCGCAATTAATTTTCCGAGTACTTCATGCATGTTCACGCTCTTTAATCCAGGTTGATAACTACATTCAGGAAGATCTTTGCTAATTTTTCCGTTCACAAAATCATCGAGACGTTGCGCGGGAGCAGTTTGCGTTTTTCCTCCGTAAACCCAGGCGTTTTTTTCGAGTTGCTTTTGAAATTCTAATCCTGCAAGCGGACCAAATTTCTGGTAAGGTTCAAAATCTTTTAATTCGAGTCCAACTACAATGCCGCTATTTGCATAGGGGTTGTTGCGCTTACTCGGGCTCCATCCATTCGTTACCACTTCCTCCTGGTCCGTGGCGCAAGGAGCAATTATTCCTCCGGGGCACATACAAAATGAATACACGCCTCTTCCTCCAACTTGTTGCACCAGCGCATAACTTGCCGCCGGAAGATAGTCGCGTTTTGTTATTACTTCCTGAAGTGATCCGCAATGGTACTGTATTTTATCGATAAGACTTTGTGGATGTTCGGCGCGTACCCCTAACGCAAAAGGTTTTGCTTCAATAAGAATGTTTTTCCTGTGGAGTAATTCATAAATGTCGCGCGCCGAATGCCCGGTTGCAAGAATTAATTTTTGTACAGGAAGTTCTTGCTCTCCATTTTCACTCTTGATTTTTACAAATGAAATTCTTTCATCTGAAATGTTAAGGTCGGTAAGCTTAGAGTTGAAATGAATTTCTCCTCCATGTTTCAGAATGGTTTCTCTTATGTTCTGAATGAGTTGAGGCAATTTGTTTGTGCCAATGTGAGGATGAGCGTCTACTAAGATCTCGCTGCTCGCGCCGTGAAACACAAGAACTTTCAACACTTTTTCAATATCACCACGCTTGTTGGAGCGCGTGTATAATTTTCCGTCGCTATACGTTCCTGCTCCTCCTTCACCGAAACAGTAATTGCTTTCAGGATTTACAACATGATCTTTGTTAATAGCGGCAAGGTCTCTTCGTCTTGCTTTTATATCTTTTCCTCTTTCGAAAATAATAGGTTTTATTCCAAGCTCCAGGCACCTCAGCGCGGCAAATAATCCTGCAGGGCCAGCTCCAATGATGTGGCAGTTTTTTTCAGCCTTTGAAACATCTGGATATTCGAAATGTATCTGTTCTTCTTTTATTTCTTCATTTACTGAGACAAGAAGAGTAACATTTATTTTAATGTTGCGGTTACGCGCATCAATACTTCTTTTCAGGATTTTAATGGCAACGTGATCATTATTTGAAACGGAAAGAGATTTTCGCGCTTCTTCTTTTAAGATCTGCTCGTTAAGCGCAGTAGTAGGGCTAACCTGTAGCTGTAATTTTGTTTGCATGATGTGGAAGAGTTTTATTCTTCAATTCTATGCTAAGATACAAATTATTACATGTTTTTCTGACGCAGACGGCGCTAATTTTCGCGAATTGTTTTTATTCGTACTGATTGGCATTAATTTGCGGAATTCGCGTTTGTTCTGGTGTCCAATCCTAATTAACTTCCTTCAAACGTCACCGTAAACACCACCATCCGCGATCGTATCTTGTCGATGCTGTTACTAAAAACATTGGCGCTTGGATTTAAAAGATTTCGTGTGCCCACCTGGAGTTTGATTTCAAAACCAAGTTTAAAATATTCAAGGTAAAAATCGGTTCCTGCTCCGGCGCTGTAGAAAAAATCGTCGCGTTTAATTTTTACGTTACTCTCTAGTTGATTTGGTCCTTGTACAACACCCGCCGCTTTTTTACGTGATGCAAGGTCTAAAGCGTAACCGTATCCGCCAATAATATACGCACTGAAATTTCCAAGGCGTTTCGATTGGATCTTTGTTTCGATTGGAAAAATAAGAAAGGTAGATTCAACTGTTTTCTGAAATACTTTAAAAGTATCTCTTCTTTCATTCGATAAAGTATATTCTATTTTCCGCGAAGCAAAACTGATGCTGGGTGTAAAACGAAGTCGGATGTAATCATGAAGTCTGAAATCGGAAACAAGACCAATTGCAAAACCAGGAGCCGGTTGCGTATAAATAGTACGAACCCTGTAACGCGTAGTGTCTTTGTTGGATCTGATCAACGTGTCGGGAAAAATTGAATTGGGTACAGGGTTTATTCTGAAATCGGTTGTGTTCGCCGCTATTGTAAAACCAAAATTAAGAGTGGATTTGTAGTATTTGGGCAGGTTGATTCCGTATCCGTCGTTTTCCTGTGAAAAAGCACTCAACGAAATGAACAGGACAAGGAATATGAGGGTTCTTTTCAGAATATTTATAACGCTTGTTAAAGACTTTAAATTGTGCAAAGTTATTGATTTTAACGGGTTTTAACGGAGCAAAAAACCAATAAAAAGAGCTAAATTTGCGCCGTTATGGAAATCCAGGTAATGAAATCTAAACTCCATGGTGTGACTGTTACACAGGCGGAGTTAGACTATATTGGAAGCATTACGATTGATGAGGATCTGATGGACGCTGCCAATCTTATTGAGAACGAAATGGTTCATGTACTGAACAAAAACAACGGCGAGCGTTTGGTTACTTACGTTATAAAAGGCGAAAGAAGCTCGGGGGTAATTTGTTTAAATGGTCCAGCCGCGCTAAAAGTAAAACCAGGAGATGTTGTGATTGTGATTTCGTATGCAACAATGGCCTTCGAAAAAGCAAAAACATTCAGGCCCTGGGTTGTTTTTCCCGATACAAAAACCAATAAGTTGAAATAATACTTTAATGAAAAATACAAAGTCCATTATACAATTTGTTGTTCTATTGGGCATTGGTATTCTTCTCATCTGGTTATCTATCCGTAAAATAACTCCCGAACAAAAAGCGGATATTTTCACGGCTTTCCGAACAGCCGATTATACCTGGCTGATTATTTCTCTTCTTGTTTCTTTTATCAGCCATTTTCTGCGCGCCTTTCGCTGGAACTATCTTCTTGAACCTTTGGGGCACAGAACCAGCCTTATTAATTCCACATGCCATGTGCTTATAGGTTATCTTGCAAATTACGGTATTCCACGCATGGGAGAAGTTACGCGTTGCACCCTGGCTGCAAAATACGATAAGGTTCCTTTCGAAATTGCCCTCGGAACTGTAATTACCGAACGTATCGTTGATTTTTTCGTTTTCCTGATCATTTTTATGTTTACACTTCTGGTGCAGTTCCAGGAGTTAATTGGCCTTGCAAACAAATTTATTTTCGATCCTTTAAAAAATAAGCTTTCAGGAATCGCGCAAAGTCCTGTAAAAATAATTGTTCTGGCGCTTGTGATTGTTGGCGCCATAGCCGGCTTTATTTTTCTACGCAAAAAACTATCATCGCTTCTAAAAGGAAAACTGGGAGGAATTGTAAAAGGATTAGGCAACGGAATTGGGTCGATACGGAAAATGAAAAAGCCGGTGAGATTTGTTCTTCTGAGCTTTTTAATATGGGCGAGTTATTTTTATTCACTGTATTTCTGCTTATTATCCATTAAAGGTACGTCTCACCTGGGGCAGGACGAGTGCCTTACCTTGCTTTTATTCGGAACCTTTGGCGTGATTTTTGCGCCGGGAGGTTTAGGCGCTTATCCGTTAATTTTGGGTTGGATTTTGATTAATACGTATAACGTAGGCGAGGCTTCGGCTTTTGCTCTTCCATGGTTGTCGTGGACCAGCCAGTTCATTCTCATTGTTACTCTTGGTACCATCAGTCTTGTTGTTTTACCAATTTATAACCGCAACAAAAATGTCGTTTCACAGCCAGTTAAAGGATAAAATTGTTTCGCGCGAAGATGCTGCGCGGATCATAAACGGGTTACGTTTAAAAGGGAGAAAAATTGTTTTCACCAATGGCTGCTTTGATATTCTTCATCCGGGTCATGTTGACTATCTCAGCCAGGCAAGGGGTCTCGGAAATTTTCTTGTACTTGGGTTGAATACAGATGATTCGGTAAAAAAACTCAACAAAGCTCCGAACCGTCCGGTGAATAATGAAAACGCAAGGGCCATGGTTTTAGCCGGGCTTGCTTCTGTTGATTTAATTGTGTTGTTTAATGAAGATACGCCTTTCGAGTTGATCAAAACACTTCAGCCCGATATGCTCGTAAAAGGCAGCGATTATAAACCCGAAAATGTTGTTGGTTATGATATCGTAAAAGCAAGAGGCGGTGAAGTAATGACGATTCCTTTTCTGGAAGGCTTTTCGACGACCTCACTCATCGAAAAGCTCTGTAAGTAAAGAAGAGCTCGTCATCCTGAGGAACGAAGGATCTGTTCTTTTATCGCTTGTGTCAAATTCTTACCCCTATCACACAAACATCATCTATCTGTTCCAGCTCGCCTTTCCAGTCCATGAATTTTTTCTCCATGATCTCACCCTGTTCTTTCATTGGTAAATGATAGATCTGCGTAAGAAGCTCTTCGGTTTGTTTGTATTTAAATTTCTTTCCTTTTGGTCCGCCAAACTGATCCGGAAAACCATCGGTGGTCATATAAAGACAATCGCCCGGTTCAAGCTGAATGGTTTGTGAAGTAAAAGGCTTTGAATCGGTAATGTAAGAACCAATTGGCATTTTGTCGGGCTTTAATTCTGCTAGTTGCCCTTTCCTGATAAGAATTAATCCGTTGTTGGCCCCGGCAAATTCGAGTGTGTTGTTTATGCGGTTGAGCACACAAAGCGCCATATCCATTCCGTCTTTGCGTTGCTCATCGCCTTTTTGCTCGAGCGAACCAATTACTTTTTCGCGGAGTTTGCTGAGTATAGTGGCCGCGCTGAAAATTTTATTTTCCACAACAATTTCATTCAGGAAACTGTTTCCGAGCATGCTCATAAATCCACCGGGAACACCGTGCCCTGTACAATCTGCCAATGCAAACACGCAGCGGCTCGTTGGCGTATTATAGGCCCAGTAGAAATCGCCGCTTACAATGTCTTTTGGTTTAAATAGAATAAAGTGTTCAGTTGAGATTTTTTTCCATACTTCTTCGCTGGTAAGAACGGCACTTTGGATACGCTTGGCGTAGTTGATGCTGTCGATGATCTCCTTTTGCTTTTCTTCAACAAGTTCTTTCTGGCTAAGAATAATCTCGTTTTGTTGTTCTACGCGTTCTTTTTGTTTATTAATTACAATATTCGATTTTCTTATTTTAATGTAGAAAAAAATAGTGATGATGATAATGATGCCGAACAGGGCCGCTATTCCCGTAATAAGAGTTTTAGCGGTTTTTTGTCTGTCTATTTCTACCTGCTTGAGCTCTGTTGTTTTGTTGAGCAACTCTATTTCTTTTTCTTTCCCATAAACATCCATTTCAATACTGAGCCTGGCGGTTACTTTTTTATTTTCGTTGGAAAGAATAGAGTCGCGGTAGATAATGACTTTTTCGAGACTCTCCGCTCTTTTTTCGTGCAGACCAAGCCCATTATAAATATTAGACAACGAGGCGTACATTTCATAAATGTTAGTCAGGTTCTGTATCGATCTAACCATGTTCTGCGCCTCAAGGGCATAAGCGAGAGCCCTTTTAAAATCTTTCCGCTGAGCATAAACGTCGGCTATAACAAGCGAAGAATTAAAATAGGTGGTGGTATCGTATATGTTTCTGGACACAACTCTGGCTTTTTCTGCAAATGCCAGGCAAAAATCCAACTGGTTCAAGCGTTGGTACAAGAGGGCGATCGAATTATAGGAAATACCCATTCCGGCAGAATCTCCGGTTTGAGTTTCTATTTCAAGCGCTTTGTTAAGGCATATCATAGCGCTGTCGTATTTTCTCAGGTCGTTATAATAGGTTCCCAGGTTGTGAAGCACCGAAGCTTTTAAAAATATGTTAGGATTGTTTTCCAGAAGAGCTAGCGCTTTTTCGGCATTTGACTTGGCGGCTCCCAGATCATTCATTTCATGCTGAAGCGTGGCCATGGTCGCATACAAATAAGAGTCCTGTAACGAATCTTTTAATTGTTTATTTATATTGATGGCCTTGTTTATGGCGATCAGCGCTTTTTGCTGGAGTCCCGCCTGCCTGTAGGCGTCGCTTATGTTTGTATAACCAACAAGTGCCCCTTTAGTATATTTTTCTTTTTCGGCCATGGTAATGGCTTCATTATATTTTAAAATGGCCAGCGACAATTCTTTTTTCTGATTATAAACGTTGGCCATGTTAATGAGCGAGCTGATAATTTTTAAAGCGTTGTTCTGATTTTTTCTAATGGCCAGGCTTTTGTTGTGATAAAACAAAGCCGAATCAAAATTGCTAAGCGACCGGTGATTGTTGCCGGTTTGTCCGTATGCTTCTGCTTCGCCGTCTTTAAACCCGATCTTTAAACTTAAGGCCAATGCCTGGTTACAATAGTCTTGTGAAATACCTATATCCTGAAAACTATATTCCCACCCAAGGTTATTGAGCGTATTGACGCGAGCCGTATCTTCTTTAGTTTGTTTTGAAAGTTTCTTTTTGAGCTGTTTAATAGTTTCGCTTTCCTGCGAGAGCAGAACCGGTGCAAAGAAAATAAAGAACAAAAAAACTATTTGTTTTACTCTTCTCATTTATCCGAATATCAGGCTGAATACTTCTTCTATTTTAGTGGCTGGAACAATTTCAATTTTTGAAGAACCGGTGTTGATTCCTTTTAAGTTATAAGAGCTTATAATTATTCTTTTGAAGCCGAGTTTCTCCGCTTCGCTGATACGTTGTTCGATTTTACTTACAGGCCGGATCTCCCCGGTTAAACCGATTTCGGCCGCGAAACAAATGTCTTGCGGAATAGGAAGGTCTTCGTTGCTGCTGAGAACGGCGCACACTAAAGCAAGGTCGATTCCCGGATCTTCAACACGTATTCCGCCTGCAATGTTAATGAACACGTCTTTCACGCCTAATCGGAAACCGCAGCGTTTTTCAAGAACGGCAAGCAACATGGATAATCTTCTCAGGTCAAATCCTGTGCTGCTGCGTTGTGGCGTTCCATAAGCGGCTGTGCTCACAAGCGCTTGTGTTTCTATGAGCATAGGACGGTTTCCTTCAAGTGTAGAAGCAATAGCCACACCACTTGTTGGGTTATCGCGGTTGGTAATTAAAATTTCAGATGGATTTACAACTTCTCTTAGGCCCTGGCCCTGCATTTCGTAAATGCCCATTTCGTTCGTGGATCCAAAGCGGTTTTTGGTTGCCCTTAAAAGGCGGTAAATATGGTTCCTGTCGCCCTCAAACTGCAAAACGGTGTCAACCATATGCTCAAGTACTTTTGGGCCCGCTAAACTACCTTCTTTGGTTATATGGCCAATCATAAAAACCGGCGTGTTGGTTTCTTTGGCAAAACGCAGGAACTCGGCGGCGCACTCGCGTACCTGGCTCACGCTTCCGGGACTGCTATCAATATAACTTGTGTGAATGGTTTGAATAGAATCAATGATGAGAAGTTGTGGCTCAATTTCATTGATCTGTTTAAATATGTTTTGTGTGTTGGTCTCTTGTAAAATAAAACAGCTTTCGGTTGTGACCCCGATTCGCTCTGCACGCATTTTTATCTGTTGCTCGCTTTCTTCTCCGCTCACATACAATACGCGAAGGTTTTTTAACCTCAGCGCCAATTGAAGCATGAGTGTTGATTTTCCAATGCCTGGCTCTCCGCCAAACAACACCAGGCTTCCCGGAACAATGCCCCCTCCTAAAACCCTTGTGAGTTCTTTACCAGGCACAGCAATGCGTGGATACTCCATGGTTCCTACATCCTGCAGCAGAATAGATTTATTGGAATCTCCTTTTTTACCTCCTGCGAATAATTGCAAACGGTCGTTCTTCGTTTCTTTCTGAACGAGTTCTTCCACGTACGTGTTCCATTCTCCGCAGCTATTACATTTACCAACCCATTTGGCTGATTGTGCGCCGCAGTTCTGGCAGAAAAAAGTGGATTTGGCTTTGGACATTTGTAATACGAAGTTACGAATTACACAAATTCAATTGGAGTTAATTTATGAATAGTGTCTACGGTTTTCTACCACAGATGAACGCGGATTTCCACAGATTATTAAATACAACGAGATGATCTGCGTAAATCTGTGAAATCTGCGGCTTAAAAAATCAGAGTAGGTTCAGCTTCGCCATCAATTCCTCGCGGTAAGAACCTCCTACCGGAATAACTTTTTTGTCGTTTTCGAGAATAACGTTCTGTGAGTCGATGCTCTGGATTTTATCGAGGCGCGCAATAAACGAACGGTGAACGCGTGCAAATTCATTGTTGCCGAGTTTTTTCTCAATGTCCTTCATGGTACTGTGAACGGTGTAACGCGCGTATTGCGTGTTTATGATCACATAATCCTTGAGGGCCTCTACATAATAAATATCTTTTAGAAGAACTTTTACGAGCCTGCTGTTGGCTTTTACGAAGAGAATGTCTTTTGTGCTTTCATCCTTGTTCTCAACGAGTGAGTAAAGAAAATCTCTTTCTTTCTGAAGGGCTGTATCTTTCTGGTGCTTGTACACCGCCATTTCGATGGTTGAATGAAGATCGATCTCTTTGAAAGGTTTTAAAATATATCCGTAAGGTTCTGTTATTTTCGCTTTTGAAAGCGTTCCTTCATCGGCATATGCTGTAAGGAAAATAACAGGAATCTTGTATTTTTCTTTGATCTTTTCGCTCACTTCGATTCCAGTAAGATCGCCTTTGATCATAATGTCCATGAGAATAAGGTCAGGATGAAGTTCAGTTATTTTTTCGATGGCGTCTTTGCCGTTATTGGCAACACCCACCACGTTATATCCTAATTTGGTAAGGCTGTTTTGTATGTCCTTCGCTACAATGCTTTCGTCTTCAACTATAAAAATGTTAAGTTTTTCCATTTTTTACATCTTAAAAGTTATAAGGACCTCTGTCCCTTGGTTCTTTTCGGATTTGAATTTTACATCTCCCTCAATCTGATCTATAAGAGTACTTACGAGCTGAAGACCCAGCGAGTTTGTATTCCTGAAATCAATATCCGAATCAAATCCTACTCCGTTATCTTTGACCTCTAAATATACAGTGTTATTTTCAGATTTCAAATTTACGTTAATAAATCCTTTCATGTTAGAAGGAAAGGCATGTTTTATTGCATTTGTGATTAACTCGTTCACAATTAATCCTGTAGGAATAGAGTTATCGAGATTTAAATTTATTTTTTCAAGATTAAGAATCAGTCTTACTTTTTCTTCAGAAACAGCGTAAGACTGAATAATATTATTGGTAAGTGTTGCTATGTAATCCGAGAAGTTTACCGAAGTAAATGATTTGTTCTGATACAAACTCTCATGAATGTAAGCCATGGTTTTGATCCGGTTCTGGCTCTCTTTTAAAAGCGACAACGCGTAATCATCAGAAACATAAGACGACTGCAGGTTAAGAATACTACTGATTACCTGCATGTTGTTTTTTACACGATGGTGAACCTCCTTAAGAAGTACTTCTTTTTCCTTGAGCGATTGCTCCATCCGTTGCTGCGCAATTTTCTTTTCTGTTACGTCGTGCGCGATACCACTTACCTCTATGGTTTTATTATTTTCTATGATCGGATTAAGAAAAATATCGAGGTAAATTTTATTGTAACCTTTATCAACGGTTTCAATTTCAAAGTTTACCGATTCGCCATTGAATGCCTTATGGTAATTGTTTTTTAAAAGCTCGTTGTATTCTTTGTTATTTGAAAGCACTCCCCTGTTAAGCACCAATCCTATATAAGGTTGCGTGTTGTAAAGGTTAGAAATAAGATCGAAATAATTTTTGTTGAACGAGGTCAGCTTTTCATTCTTGTCAATGGTCCATATATAGTGGTGACTACTGTCAAAGATCGAATTGAGCTTGGCTGCCTGGTTAAAGAGTTTCTGCTCGTAAATTTTTGTCTCGGTAATATCGTGGGCAATACAGGAAATTTCGGCAATCTCGTTTATATCGGGACTATAAATAGGGTTGATGAAAATTTTACGGTATATTTTGTTATTACCATTCTGTTCCTGTCTTTCGAATTCAAGTTTTTCTCCCGAGAAAGCCGCCTGATATTTGGTATACCAGAAATTACGATATTCTGCGGCGCCTTTTTTAATATGCTCGTCTACTTTTATTCCAACGTAAATTTTAATTCCGTATTTCTCTAATAACACATCGTAAAAATTCTTGTTAAAAGAAAGTATTTCGTTGTTGGGGTTCACGGTCCAGATAAGATGGCTCGAGCTTTCGAGAATCGAAGAAAGCTGGCCGGTTTTCTCGATAAGTGTTCTTTCAACACGTTGTTTTTCCTTGATCTCTTTCTGAAGCAATTTATTGTTCTGCTCCGAAATTTCAGCTCTTAACATCTCGCGCTCCAATTGCCGCTGCTGCGAAATATTATAGATCGAAGAAAGTATAGATTGCTGGTTATTGTATTTTATGAGATTGGATTTTATTTCCACCTCAATGTTGTGTCCTTTTGAATCTACCAGTTTATAATTGGAAGGTTCGTTTAATTTCTGGCGCTCATAAATATCCTGTATGCGTTTAATGGCGCGTTTCCGATCGTTGATATTAAAAAAGTCGGCCGCAAATTTTCCAAGTATCTCTTTTTTATCTTTTAGTCTTAAGAGCTTTAAAAGTTCTTTATTACAGTAAACAATTATTCCGTTGTGATGAATAGCATAAGCCACCTGCGAATTATCGAGCAGGGTCTGGTAATTGGTTTGCTGCAGCTGTAACTCCAGTTCTTTTTCTTTGTGGCCGGTAATGTCGCGCAAAACATTAAGATAGAATTCTATTTTTCCTTTTTCATTGGCGATTGGCACCAGGCTGTTTTCGAGCCACACCTCTTCCTTGTTCTTCTTTTTTGTTTTATAAACATAGCTGTAATTCTGCATCACACAGCGTTTCTGAAGATCTCTGATATACGTATCGATCTGTAAAAAAGCAGGTTTATTTTCAATAACGCGTTTGTTAAAGAAGTTGTTGTCTTTAATTAATTCCTCGGGGCGGAAACCCAGAATTTTTTTAATATTCGGACTTACATAAAGATATTTTGCTTCGGGATAGAATGTGTAAAAAAGAATAATATCATTGGCGTTGTTAGTAATGAGCTCAAACTTTTGTTTGGTATCATTAAGCAATTCCTCCGTTATTTTCCGCTCCGAAATTTCTGTAAAAGTGGCTTGAATTACCTTTTTGTTATTATGCACAATAAGGTTAGAGTTTATCTCAATGAAAAGATTTTTTCCCTTATAATCCTTGGCAATAAGTTCTGTAGAGGGGAATTTTTCTCCTTTTAATATTTTTTTATTGTTGGAAGATATTTCTTTGTGTGACGAAGAATCGAGAAAACGGAAAATGTTGAGCTCTTCAATTTTTTTTATCTGAGTTTTTGGAATTTTGAAGAGTTCAGCGGCCTTCTGATTTACGAAATAAATCCTGTGATTATCAAATAGGGCTATAGCAACCGGAAGTTGGTTAAGTGTTTCTAGATCAATTTTAGGAAGCTGCTTTTTTGAAAGGGACATACCTATTTTTCAATAGGTCAATATACTATTTTCTAATGGTTTGCGTCTTATTTTCGTCTATTTTTATGTTATAGGTTCGTAAGCTTTCTTCGTATGTCGGTCTAATTTTAGTACCCTGCCATTTGATTTCTATGTCGTTTTTATAATTAATAGTGAGGTAAGTGGTGCCATATTCGTCAAAAAAGCTCCAATCTCCATCCCTCATGCCTCCACTGTAACTTCCCTGTGACATTTTATTGCCGTTAGGATAGTATACTGTATGCATTCCGGTGGGCTCGCCATTAAGGTATTTCCCTTCAAAACGTTTTGCCCCCGTAGGCATGTAATAACTTCGCCAGAGACTATCACGTTCTCCGTTTACATAGTTTCCTATTTCTTTATAATCCGGCGTTTCATATACCCAGCTTCCTTCCATGCTATTATCGGCAAAATTGCCCTTTAACATCACTTTTCCCTGTTCATCATAATCGGTAAGTGTACCTTCTCTTTTACCGTTTACATAGTTTTCTTCTCTTAACAGATTACCGTTTTCGTAGTACCATTTCCATACGCCCTGGGTTCTTCCTTTTTTATCATATTTACCCTTTTGCTCCAGTTTTCCCGAAGCATAAAAGAACTCCCACTCGCCGGTTCTGTTACCATCTTTATACAATCCTTTGCCTTTAAATTCACCTGTGTGATGATACTCCGACCATATACCAATTCTGTTTCTGGCACTATCTACTTTACCTTTCGCAATAATTACTCCATCAAAATACTCAATACAACTATCGGGTACGGGAACATTTCTGCAAACCAGCATTTTTACATAAACCTGGTTTGTTGTAGTTGTATCATCTTTTAAAACATCACTGGTGTCGCATTGTTTTTTTTGCTTATACGTAAAGTGCGACCCTATTGCAACTCCATCACTATAAACTCCTTCGTATTTTAAAGTTCCATCAGAATACACATCGCGATACACTTCCACATTGGCAATTTCAGGAGCTTTCATGATACGTTTACCGTTGTTGAATTTTTTGGTAGAAGTAAGGCTTCCTTTTTTATCGTACTCCATCATATATCCATCCAATGAATCATCATTGAACTTCATTTCTTTTTTCACGGTAAGATCATCATAGAATTCTTTCCAGATGCCCTGTTTTTTATCATTTTTATCTTTCTGGTTTATTTTTTCATAGCTCTGAAGAATTCCTCCCTTGTAAGTGATCATAGCAGTGATCAGCGAGTCGGGACTATACTCATACGCCATGCCATCCTGTTTTCCTTTTTCGAAAGGAATAATACTTTTTGTTCTTCCGTTCTTATGAAAATTACGCTGTAATCCCTGCTTCACATCATTTACATATGTTTCGGTAGTAGTTATTTTCTGAAGTGTATCGTAAATATTAGATACACCGTTTTTCTTTCCTTCTTTATATGAAATAGATTTAGTAAGTCTTCCTTTTACATCATAAAATTTCCATACACTATCCAGCTGAAAATCTTTTCTGTTTCCTTCAATTTTAACTTTTCCGTTATCGTAATAATTCTTCCAGTAACCATCCGGTTTTCCATCCCGCATCATTCCTTCGCTACTGATCATTCCATTTTCATAATAGAATTTGTTATATCCATTCTTATTAACCTGGGCGGTTAACTGAACAGAAATAAAACCTATAATGAATATGATTAAATTAGTTCTCATCGTCTTTCGCACTCTTTCTTCTTTCTAAACTCTTATAACGTGTTTTGCGGGAAATAATTGCCTATAACCCAAATTTAGCACTTAATTCCAACATTTTCAATATTGGTGCCTTGGCTTTAGTGATCAGTTCTTTACTCATTAAAAGCTCTGGTTGTTCATGTTTTAAAGCAATGTATATTTTTTCCAGGGTATTTAATTTCATGTGTGGACAATCATTACAGGCACAGCTATTGTTCGGTGGTGCTGGAATAAATTTTTTATCAGGACTTGCTTTTTCCATCTGGTGAAGAATTCCTGTTTCAGTTAAAACAATAAATTCTTTTTCCGGAGATTTTTTACTGTAATTCAACAGAGCTGTTGTACTTCCAATAAAATCGGCATGTTCAAGAATAACAGCTTCACATTCAGGATGCGCAATTATTTTTGCTTCAGGATGCTGAACTTTTAATTTAATCAGTTTTTCTAAGCTAAAAATTTCATGAACCATGCAGCTTCCATCCCACAGTACCATGTTTCTTCCCGTTTTTTTATTAATGTAAGCGCCAAGATTTTTATCCGGTGCAAAAATTATTTTCTGATCCTTCGGTAAACTTTCTACGATCTGAACGGCGTTGCTGCTCGTACAGATAATATCGCTTAAAGCTTTAATATCAGCCGTACAATTGATATAAGTGATAACAATATGATCGGGATGTTTTGCTTTAAACGCCGCGAATTCTACAGGCGGACAAGAATCGGCCAAACTACAACCGGCATTTAAATCAGGAATAAGAACTTTTTTATCGGGGTTAAGAATTTTGGCTGTTTCGGCCATAAAATGAACTCCGGCAAATAAAATAATATCGGCGTTGGTTTTTTGA
Source organism: Bacteroidota bacterium (assembly GCA_021323535.1). Classification (GTDB taxonomy): domain Bacteria; phylum Bacteroidota; class Bacteroidia; order B-17B0; family Aurantibacillaceae; genus Aurantibacillus. Next base: position 7,166 of record JAJONO010000025.1, on the reverse strand, counting down.
GCTTCCTGAGCAAGGCCCAAACTATCGCCAATATAATCCGCAATATCCTGTATGTCAGCATTTTGATAGTAGTGTGCCAGGATCACGGCCTTCTTTTCTTTCTTAAGATAATTGATTTCTTCGAACAAGTCAAGCGAGCTGTCAACTTTTACATCGAGGTATCCATTATATAATAACATATTCTTTTTTTAAAATTTTAAATTATGTATTACTATATATAGCTTGTTAGTTCTGTTGATTATATTTCCCAAAATGACTTGCATTTAATGGTTATCAAATGCAATTAACAAGCTATGAACAAAGATACGATATTAACGCACTGATTTACATGGTACCTAACTCTAATTAACAATTGTTAGAAGCTGTTAGTATGGATAACTCTGGCACGTTTTTATTTGTTAGGAAGCCTCTTTACATGCTGAAAAAATTCCCCGTACTGTAACAAATAATATTGTTTGTGATTGTTTTTTTACTAATGGAAACTTTTATCGAACATTCCCGTAAAAATCAGTTAGTGTTTTATTAACCTTGTAAATATTAACTAACACAAAAATTGTTCATTACTCAAAAAACGGAGTGTTCATTATCAGTTAGTTAAATTATGAGTGTTAATCAACGTTGATTACTACTTTTGAACACGATTAATTATCTGTTTATTTATACTGTTATATGACTAAAATTATTGCTATAGGAAGCGACCATGCCGGGTTTGAATTAAAAGAAGAGATTATAAAGTATCTTAAATCAAAAGATGTACGCGTTTCGGATAAAGGATGTTATAGTGCCGAAAGGGCCGATTATCCGGATTACGGACACGCGGTAGCCATGGCTGTTCTTAACATGGAAGTAGAAATTGGTATATTAATGTGTGGAAGCGGAAACGGTATTAATATGTCGGCCAATAAACATAAAGGTATTCGCGCGGCTCTTTGCTGGAACTCTGAAATTGCGGCTATGGCCCGTCAGCATAACGATGCTAATATTCTTACTTTACCAGCCAGATATATGAGCAAGGAAGAAGCATTTAAATGTGTGGATACTTTTCTTACCGAAAAATTTGAAGGTGGTCGCCACCAGCAACGCATCGAAAAAATTGATATTTAAAAACCAACCTATGAAAAAACTATTATTTGCCTGCACTATTGTTTTAACCTTATCCGCTACGGCTCAAAAAGGAAAAGCTTTTCCATCTATTATCGGGAAAACCCTGGATGAAAAAGCTGTGAACCTGCCAATAAAGAACAATAAGCAAACTATTGTTGCTATCGCGTTTCACCGTGGCGCCGAAGACGAATTAAAAAAATGGCTGAACCCACTCTACTACACATTTATGAAGAAAGAAAAAGGGAAAAGCAATTTTGATGTTTCAGAAATTTATGATGTTAATTTCGTGTTTGTACCAATGATCAGCGGGTTTAAAAAAATTGCCGATGATTTTAAATCGGGCACTCAGAAAGAATTCTGGCCATACATTATGGATACCGAAAAATCGGATATTAAAGGTGTTCAGAAAGCATTAGGAATTACTGACAGTAAGATTCCATACTTCTTTGTAGTTGATAAAGACGGAAAGATACTTGAAGTTCAAAGTGGCGATTATAGCGAAGCAAAAGTTGACGCGCTAGAAGAAGCTGTTGGAGAGTGATCTTCAATTTCACATTGTACTAAATCCCATTGCGCTTCATGAAACAGTGTACTTTATTTGTTCTTCTTTTTGTTACTTCTTTTGTAAACTTAAAAGCACAGAACCACCGACTCGATTCTTTAAAACAAGAACTTAATAAGGCAAAACACGATACAACGCGTTGTAATGTTTTAACTATGCTTATAGAAGCCGCTCCTGATGGAGAATGGGAGAAATACAACGAGGATCTTAAAACGGTTTCTCAGAAAAACATCAAGCTTAATCAAAACAATCCCGCCCTTAAAAACGTATTTAAAAGGCACTACGCCGCTTATCTCAATAACGTTGGATTTATATTCAACAATAAAGGAGAAATTGATTCGGCGCTCGTTTTTTTTGAAAGAAGCCTTAAAATAAAAAATGAGATAAACGACTTTTCAGGATTAGCTTTTGGCTACAGTAACCTGGGATATATTTTTCATAACAAAGGCAATACAGAAAAAGCGCTTGATTATTATTTAAAGAGCCTTGAAATGGGCGATAAAGCGGGCGACAAAGTAGCGGCGGCTAATTCACTGAATAACATTGCCGGTATTTTCGAAAACAAAGGTGATGTTTTAAAAGCAATAGAGTATTTACAGAGAAGTTTAAGGTACAGGGAAGAGATCAACGAGCCTAAAGGCATAGCCATGTCGCTGAACAACCTGGCCAATATTTATAAAAGACAGGGAGATATTGAAAAGGCGCAGGATTATTATGAAAAAAGTCTAAAAATTAGAAGAGCTATTGGGGATAAAATAAGTATCGCCACATCAATGAATAACCTTGGCGCCCTTTTCGTATTAAAAAAAGATCTGGAAATGGCGCTCTGGTATCACGCTCAAAGTTTAAAAATGAGAGAAGAAATCGGGGATAAAAAAGGCATCGCCAATTCACTCACTAATATTGGAAACATATATATACAACAGGAAAACCCGGATAGCGCCCTGGTATTGCTTGAAAGGGCGGTGCGGCTCAGTGAAGAGCTGGGCGACAAAAAAGCCCTGGCCGGAACCTGGTCCAGTATGTGCCGCGCTTTTTTAAAAAAGAATGAACTTATAAAAGCAAAGATATATGGTGAGAAAAGTCTTGAAATAAGTAACCAGCTTGGAAATCCAGAAAGTATAAAAGACGCTTCAGAGCTTTTATTTATTATTTATAAAAAGCAGAACAATACGGCCGGCGCCCTGCAAATGCACGAGCTGTTCATTCAAATGCGGGATAGTATCAGCAACACCGAAACCCGTAAGGCCAGTCTGCGCAGCCAGTTTAAATACGAATACGAAAAGAAAGAAGCCGAAACCAAAGCAGCTGCCAGAGCGGAAAAAGAAAAGATTGAATTACGGGCCGGTGAAGAAAAGAAACAACAAAATATTATTATTTACAGCGTTATTTCAGGATTGATTTTATTGGGAGTTTTCTCCATTTTCATTTTCAGAAGTCTGCAACAGAATAAGCGCGCCAATAAAATTATTTCGGCTCAGAAAACAGAAGTGGAAGAACAAAAACACCTGGTTGAAGAAAAACAGAAAGAAATTGTTGATAGTATTAATTATGCAAAGCGCTTGCAGACAGCCATTCTTCCCCCGAAAGAATACATTGATAAATATCTGCCCGATAATTTTGTGTTTTACAAACCAAAAGATATCGTGGCCGGCGACTTTTATTGGATGGAACACCTCGACGGGATCACATTTATTGCCGCGGCGGACAGCACCGGGCATGGTGTCCCGGGAGCCTTGGTATCGGTGGTTTGCAGCAATGCATTAAACCGCGCCGCGCTTGAATTTAACCTCCGCAAAACAGGAGAAATGCTTGATAAGGCCACGGATATTGTACTTGAAACTTTCGCCAAAAGCGGAGAGGAAATTAAAGACGGAATGGATGTTTCTCTTCTGGCCATTGATCACAAAAACAAAAAAGTACATTGGAGTGGCGCCAACAATCCTCTCTGGTATTTAAGCAATAATAAAAATGAAATGTTGGAGATCACGGCCAACAAGCAACCGGTTGGCAAAAGCGAAAAACGCGTTCCATTTACTACTCACGAAATTCCGTATTCTGAGGGAAGTGTTTTCTATTTAATGACCGACGGATATCCCGATCAGTTTGGCGGGCCAAAAGGAAAGAAATTTAAATACAAACAACTTTCAGAGCTCATGATTGGGTCCGACTCAAACAATCTGAATCAGCAAAAAGCAGAACTGGAAAGTAAATTTAACGAGTGGAAAGGAAAACTGGAGCAGGTGGACGATGTTTGCATAATAGGAATAAAAATTTAATTGCAAACAGAGTAGCTTGCCCTGAGCGAAGCCGAACGGATGTTACTATTATGGCGATTCGCTTGTAGAACACCCCTTCGATAATGTCATCCTGACGAAGGAACTGTTATTTTACGATTGCCAAAGCCCAGATTCCTCGTGCCCGGAATGACAGTTCCATATGGTATGACGCCTATTTCTCCAACACCATTTTAATAGCCCCACACGCTGCTCCATCGCAAACTAACGAAGCAAGGTAAATACCATTAGAAATGTTGCCGGAATCAAAACTTACAGAAGTATTTCCTCTTTCAAGAAGATAAATTTCCTTGATTTGTTTTCCCTGCAGATCGCTGATGACAATTCGTGCATCTTTTACATTAGTGAGAATAGAAGCGTTGATCATGGTTTGCCCCTGGAAAGGATTTGGCGAATTATTGATCAAGGAAGATTTTTCCTGCGCAGTAATGGTTTCGTTCTTTTTATCAGAAACGTATTTTGCATCGTTACCTAATAACTTAATTTCAACACGGCGGTTCATGTGTTTTCCTAAGTCGGTTCTGTTGTCGTAAGCAGGTTGTGTTTCGCCTTTGCAATCCACTACTAAACGGTTTTCAGGAATTCCCTTTGCCATTAAATAAGCTTTTACTTCATTGGCACGCTTACAGCTTAATTCTTTATTGAAATCAATTTCACCTTCGTTATCGGTATGACCGGTAATGCTAATGTTGCTGTTGGTTTTTGTCTGGTATTCTTTTACCAGGGCATTGAGTAAATTTTTGTAAGGCTCGTCAATAGAAGTTTCGTTTTTACTGTAAAGAACACTGTAGCTTTTTTCGTAGCTCACTATACTATGGCCCTCAATTAACACACCGCTGTCAAAAGCATTATCACCAACATCGGCAATGGCTAATTTTAAGTGGTAGGTTTCATAGGGAGTAACCGCTTTTTTAATCTCCATTAATTTGGTCATTCCGTCGTATTCAATTCCTAAATTTCCGTCAATGTTACTTACATAATAAGTGGGGTTGCTTGGTCTTGCGTTGTAGGAAGTGGTTCCGCCATTATTAATGCTGTTTACTGTTACAGGATCTTTTGTATTGGGAACAACCGCTAAATTTACTTGTCCTTCTACTCCTTTTCCGCTTATGAAAAACGCGAACACGTCATTGTAAGAACTTCCAACAAACTCATCATATTCTTCGCTTCCGAAAACATAATTAAAACTTAAACTGTCAGCCGTTGGAACAATGTCCATTTCAATGACAACAGCGTCAAATGTTTTTTGATTTTTACCAATATAGCTCTCTAAATCAGGACTCGAAAACACGGGTTGGTTACCGGTGGTGCGGTAATTAGGATCTGCCGTGCGGTGAGTGTAATTGCTCATATCGGGTTTTGTGTTTTTTCCACAAAGACCGGTAATTCCACCTGTGGTCATTAACAAGCCTTTCTTCATGCCAAGACGCGCTTTTCCGTCTTCAAAATAACCGAAAGCCTCGTCGCTCCAGGCTTTGGACACGCTGTAATTCTTCAGCACAACACCGTCCCCAACCAGGCTCTGTAATATGTTTTGCAACGAATGAGCACCTTGAGTTTGTGGTTTATAAACACGAAAATCGATGGATTGAGTCTGTGAAATTGAAAATAAAAGGGAAAGAGATAATGCAGAGGTAAAAATTAATTTCTTCATGCGCAGTAGTGTTTGAGATATAATCTACTATATAGATTAAAGTTACTCCACATTTCCATAAAAAAAGAATAAAAAAGAATAATTAACATATACCTGAAGGTCAATAGAAAGCGCACGCCTTCCTCTTCCCTTTATATTTCTTACATTTGCACAAGTTTTCTCACGTGGAACAAAAGTACGATGTTATAGTTGTTGGTGCGGGTCACGCCGGCTGCGAAGCCGCTGCTGCCGCGGCAAACATGGGGTCAAAGGTTTTACTGATCACTATGAACATGCAAACCATCGCGCAGATGAGTTGTAATCCTGCTATGGGAGGAATCGCGAAAGGACAAATTGTTCGTGAGATAGATGCGCTTGGAGGATATAGCGGAATTGTTTCTGATAAATCGGCTATTCAGTTCCGGATGCTCAACCGTAGTAAAGGACCAGCTATGTGGAGCCCGCGTACGCAAAACGACCGTATGATGTTCGCCACTCTATGGAGGGAAATGCTGGAACAAACGCTAAACGTGGATTTCTGGCAGGACATGGTTCGCCAGTTGATCATCAGCAAAGATGGAAAACGCATCGAGGGGGTCATTACCGGAATGGGAGTTGAGTTTCGCGCCAAGGCAGTTGTTCTCACCAATGGAACTTTCTTAAACGGATTAATTCACATTGGCGAAAAACAACTCGGCGGAGGAAGAACTGGCGAGCCTGCAGCAAAAGGAATAACGGAACAATTAGTCCAAATAGGATTTGAAAGTGGCCGGATGAAGACCGGTACACCGCCTCGCGTTGATGGGCGTTCGCTAGACTATAGCAAAATGGAAGTTCAGGAAGGTGATGAGTTCATCGATAAATTCTCATACCTACCTAATACTTCGCCGTTTGTAAATGGCGAAAAGAAACAACGTCCTTGCCATGTTACCTACACAAACGCCGAGGTTCATGATATTTTAAAAACAGGCTTCGAAAAGTCACCAATGTTTCAGGGTCGAATCAAAGGACTCGGTCCGCGGTATTGCCCAAGTATAGAAGATAAGATCACGCGCTTTAGTGAACGTGACAGGCACCAGTTGTTTGTTGAGCCTGAAGGATGGAACACGGTGGAGATTTATGTAAATGGATTTTCTACCTCTCTTCCTGAGGACGTTCAGTACAAAGCCATGCGACTTATTCCGGGATTTGAGAACGCGAAAATGTTTCGTCCGGGTTATGCTATCGAATACGATTACTTTCCCCCTACCCAATTAAAATTAACTCTCGAAACTCAACTTGTTGAGAATTTATATTTCGCCGGACAAATTAATGGCACAACAGGCTATGAAGAAGCCGCCTGCCAGGGACAGATTGCCGGCATAAACGCTCACTTAAAGATCAACGAAAAGAATCCTTTTATACTCAATCGTTACGATGCTTATATCGGAGTTCTTATTGACGATTTGGTAAACAAAGGAACCGAGGAGCCTTATCGGATGTTTACATCGCGTGCCGAATACCGTTTATTATTAAGACAGGATAACGCAGATGTTAGACTCACTCCCTTGTCGCACAAAATAGGGTTAGC
>JAJONO010000100.1 GCA_021323535.1 Bacteroidota bacterium | reverse complement strand
ACAGGAATCGCGTTCCAGATCAAAGACGATCTTTTTGATTTTGGAACCGACGATATTGGAAAACCAACCGGGATTGATATTAAAGAAAAGAAAATGACCCTGCCACTTATTTACGCACTCAATAAAAGTACCTGGCTTGAAAAACGAAAAATCATCAATATTATTAAAAATCATAACGAAGAGAGTGAAGAAGTAAATAAAGTGATTAGATTTGTAGTAGAAAAAGGCGGCATTGAATATGCTACCAGGGTAATGCACGAGTACAAAGACAAAGCATTAGCCATCTTAAAACAACTACCCGAAAATCCTTCAAACAAAAGTCTCGAACGTTTATTGATCTATGCTATCGAACGAAAAAAATAATATTATGCGTTATTATATCATTGCTCCGGCGCTGGTGTCGCTTCTTATGTTTTCATGCACACCGGAAAATAAGGTTGAAAACCATGAATTAACCGACCAGGATAAACGCTACAGTGATTCTGTATCAAAAGTTTCACAGAGGAGAAACTCAGATTCTTTAAAAAAATTAAACCCACTTCTGATCATGCCTCCCGATAGCACCTACACTGGCGACTATATTGATAAGTATGATAACGGAATAACAAAATTCAAGGGTTTTTTCAGATTTGGAAAACGTCACGGACAATGGATGTCGTTTTATCCCGACGGAGGATTATGGAGCGAGTTGCATTACGATAAAGGACAAAGACAAGGACCTAACATCGCGTATTACGAAGATGGTAAAACAAAACGTTTTGAGGGCTCTTATAAAAATGACGTTCGCGACAGTGTATGGACCTACTATGATTCTATAGGAAAACCACTGGAGAAGATGTTATTTAAAGACGATAAAGTGGTAAAGAAACTTCCTCTTAAGTAAACAGCCAGAGTTACGTTAATTTAGGAAGGCGCTAATTTTCGCGAATAATTAAGTAGTCACTAATGTTCAGGAAGACGCTGATTTTTGCGAATGATTGTTGGCGTCTCAATAGCTATTGCTTAAGATCCGGCAACGATTTTCTTCCGAAGCGCTGTTACCGTTAAAGCAATGTCTTTAATAGTGGCAACATCTGTAGTTTTAAGCTGTTCAGCAGTTTGGTAATTGGTTAGTAACACTTTCAGGTCGGTAACCATAAAATGTGCTGTTTCATCAAGGTTGGAAGCCTCAAGCATTACTACCAGGTTCTTTAAAGATTCTTTTTGGGTAAGGATGGTTTTAGTAACTGATTCCGAGTTTAAGCTTTGAGCAATCTGGCAAGACACGTAAAGCCCTTCGATCCAGGATCCGGCAAGAATGATGGCGGAAGTAGCAGGACGGTTATTGCTTTTAAGAATTTCATCCGCTTTTTTGAATGCGCCTGTCACAACTTCAAGTGTAGAATCTTTGTTCTGTTTATTGGCTTCCATACGGTCGAACATTTTCTGATCGAAGGCATTGCTAACCCCAAGATCACTTGCAAGAATGTTTACGCACTTAAGGAACACCATGCTTTCCTGTGTTTGGTCAAAAGAACTGGCAATGGTAAGATCAGAACCATAAATACCAAGATTAGCGGCTTTGGTAAATTCAATATTGTATTTGTTTACAGAATTAGGATCGTTTAGAAGATCGGCGTTATAATCAATTTTTTGCTCGTCAATGAGTTTCAGGATCTCTTTGCGATCGGGCATAGAATTAAAAACGTTCTGAGCATTAAGTTTGGTTTCCTGAACAGCCTGCTTTGTGGCATTGTCTTCCACGAGACCGTCATCTATTTTTTCCGCGTTACTATTGCAAAAGGTAAATGTAAAAGCTAAAGCAATGGGGATAAACAATTTTAAAGCTTTCTTCATAAGTCGTGTTAATACAAATATATATTATTTTTTAATTCCATTATCATAGTTCATCCGGTTTATTTCCTTACCGTTTTGGTCGTAAAAAATCCATTCTCCGTCGGGCACGCTCTGAACCTTACCTTTTCGTTTATCACGTGTTATCTTATAGTTACTGATCGATTGTATCCTTGCATTTGTGTAGTAACTCACACTTTTTCCACTTAATTTTCCTTTTTTGAGGTTCTGAATGCGACTAATTCCGCCTGTTGGGTAGAAATAGGTCCATTTACCCTGCTGATGGCCCTTTCGGTATTTCCCTTTCGTGTCAACAAATCCGCCCTTTTCGTGCCATTGAGTGTAGCTCCCGTGTTTTATCCCGTTCACATAGCTGCTTTGTTCGCGCGGCTGCCCCCCTTCGTAATAGTAGTTCCATTTTCCTGTACGTTTTCCTTTGCTGTTGTATTTTCCAATGTAATTCTGCTTTCCGTTGGTGTGCCAACCCTGCCATAAACCGGTTAACAATCCTGTCGTAAAATTACCTTCGTCCTTTTTAACACCATTTTCCCACCAACTGGTCCACAGGCCGTTTTCCTTACCTGCAACATAAGGACCTTCCTGAAGTTTCTTGCCGTTTTCCCACCAGGTGGTCCATACTCCTGTTTTAACACCGCTATCGTAATTACCTTCTTTCCATTTTTCGCCGCCCCTGTAATAGTAGTTCCATGTAGCGTTTTGTTTATCGTTAAGAAAATAGCCCTCGCTTTCTACTTTTCCGTTAGTGTAATAATAGGTCCATTTATCGTCACGCAGATCATCTTTCAATGTGCCTATCATTTCGGGTTTTCCATCGGCATTATAAAATTTCCATACACCGTTCTTTTTGTTGCTGATAAAATTTCCTTCACTTTTTAATTTGTGATTCGGGAAGTAAGATGAGTAGTAACCATTGAGCGCGCCCTCGCGGTAATTGGCTTCGTAATCCAGTTCGCCATTTTTGTGAAAGAAGCGCCAGGTACTATCCTGCAGGCCGTTTTTATAACTGCCCATGGCTCTTATCACCCCGTTATCATAATTGGCGGTAATGCTTCCGTTTCCGTTCGCTACTAATTGTCTTCCTTTGTTATCCCACAGATCGATGAGGTAAAGCGTACTGTCTTTGTATTCTTTATTAAATTTTTTCTTTCCGTTTTCGTAATAATCCTCCCATGCGCCGCAAGGTTTCCCATTGCAGTAATTTTCAACGGATCTTACCTGCCCGTTTTTGTACCAGGTTTCCACTTTTCCAATTCGTTTGTCTTTTTCAAATGTTCCTTTACCTTCAACTTGTCCGTTTTCAAAAAAGTAAATCCATTCTCCATCTTTCTTACCATTTACGAATGGTTCGCGGCTTTTTACTTTGCCGCTTTCGTAAAAGGATGTCCACACACTATCAGCTTTATTATCTGAAAACCGTGTAAGCTGCGAGATTTTCCCGGTCTTGAAATAGTAAACATTGGTTCCGTTTTTCTTGCCCTTATCGTAGCGTTCCACTGCTTTTTTAGTGCCGTCTTCGTAGTAGAATGTCCAGAGACTGTCTTCTTTTCCTAAAAAATGATTCTGGTTGCCTGCGTAGTAGTAGCCCTTGCAGAGCACGTTTCCATTCTTGTAATATTCGAAGTAGGCGCCAAAAGGCATACCCTTAAAATAATCCGTTTCGGATTTAAGCTGAGTTTGCTTATCGTCGTAATATTCTTTTTTTGGCTGTGAAAACGTAACTAGCCCGATAAGGGTAAAAAAAAGCAGTGCTGTAAAACGCATAGTGTAAAGTTAGTCTGCATAACGTTGCCCAATGCTTTTGGTTACCGGTTTTGTGAACATTTTTGTGTGGAGAAAGTACTATTCGGCGTGATAAAGGCCGTTTTCGAAAAGATAACGGAAACCTGTGTGGTAACATTTTATGTTTTCGATCACTTCACGGCTTTCCTTTTCATTGCCCGTCAGCTTTTTTTGCCGCTGAACATACATGGATGTTGTGCAATAGAGTTTGAGCAGTGAATTATCACTCATGTTATACTTATAAATCACAGAGTCGGTGACTTTGTAAAGATTATCGTCATAATCGCGGTAAAAAACAGGATCGTTTCTTCCTGTAAGAGTAGTTCCAATAAGATGACTTTTTCCCTTATAACCTGTTTTTGAGAGGATGAATTCAGCAATGTCGGCATGTGAACATGGTTTAGAGTCGAGACGGTTTTTGTGTTTGTGATCAATAACGAGTAACGGAACATGGTAACGTTTTGTTTCGTCATCAACGGGCAGGTAATCTTCGCCATGATCGCCTGTGATGATAATTAACGATTTTTCGAACAGCTTTTTTTCTTTGAGTTCTTCAATGAATTTTTTAAGCGCGTAATCGGAATACAAAAAAGTTTTTTCTTCCGGGGAAAGGCCCCTGAGATCAGTTTTAGGTTCAAATTTTTCTGGAAGCTGGTAGGGCTCATGGTTGCTCATAGAAAGAATACAGAACAAATTCTTGCCTTTATTTTGATGGATGTACTCAGAGGAAAAATGGAAAAGGGCCTCGTCATCCACTCCCCATTTATTTTTGAATTGAAATGTTTTAATGTCATTCACATCTTTTATTTGAGGTGCGTTTTCAGAACGCAGAAGCAGGCTCATATCATCGTAACCAGCATCACCGCCATGCAGAAAATGCATGTTGTAACCATTCTTTACAAGCAATTTATTTAAACCGTTAAAAGGCAGCTTGAGCTTGTTTTCACGAAAAAGATTATATCCCAGGATATGTGGAAAACCGTAAAGAATGGAGGAAATGCCATACTGGGTCCTTGGTCCGCATGCGAAACATTTTGTGTAAAGAGTTCCTTCTTTACTAAGTGAATCAAAGTAGGGACTCAATTTTTTATCGCCACCTAAAACACCTATCCTGTTAGCTCCAAAACTTTCCAGAACAAGAATGATCACATTGTTGTAAGCACTGTCGGTATAATTGACAGAACGTTGGATAAACGATTCATTGGAAATAGTGTTAGCGTACCCTTGTTCTTTTTTAAAATAGCTAAGCGCTGTCTCTTTGTCTATGAGATATTTTTCATGGCTGTGCAGGGCGGAGGTGAACCACGAAAAATAAGGATTAACGGCCAGTTGTTTTCCTGATTTTGAAACAGAGGTCTGATCAATGTAATAATTCACCGGGTAGGGAAGATACATCAATGAAAAAACAAAAAGCAGAATGGCTGTAGCGAAATATTGTTTTTTATTTTTTGAATCAAATTGAGGCGTGAGTTTTTTGCGAAAATAAAAAAACAGAACATTGAACAGGAGTACAAAAAAGATAAATGGCCATAACATAGGCGACTCGGTGCTTTTACCAAGCAGATCGGCTGTGCTAAAAAGATTGAATGAATAGATTCCCGCTCTTACTCCTGTATATTTTATAGAAAATATATCGAAGGAATTAAGAAGCAACCATATAAAAACAGCAATGAAATAAAGAACATGAATAATACTTTCTTTTAAAATGAACCTCAGAAAAAAATAAATAAAAAAAAGAACGCTGATAAAACTCAGATCGTAAATAACCCCCAAAGCAAGTGAAGAGATGAGTTCGCCAACTCCTTCAAAACGGGAGCTACACACTAAAAAAATAAATAAGCGTTGTAATGAACCGAGAAGGATCAGCCACGAGAATGGTTTCAATATTCCCGCCCATTTCATATTAGCGGAGTGAAATAGTATCTTCCACTTCCCCGAACGGTGTTTTTATTCTGACTTTCACCTGGGGGTGGGTTGCAAGTTGTGAAAGATCAAATTTGCTGTACGATGTTGTTACGGACTGAGATAAAATTTCTTTTCCGGCCGGAGTTATAACTGTAATGGTATAATTGATATCTTTTCCTAAAGCCGTTACAATAATATTTTTACCTGAGGCTGGAAGTACTGAAACAGTAAGGTCTTCACCCTTAAACGCTTTTTTGCTGAACATGTATCCGATCTTTTTTCTTGGCGAAGCATCTTTTTTAGTTTCTGTCTTCAGGTAATCGAAACTGGTTTCTTTGTTTCCTTTGATCTCACCTTTTGGGGTTCCTTCTTTGTACCAAACCCGAACATAATCCACATCGAGACTATTCGGAAAATAAGACGTTTCGTTAATCCCCGGGGCGAATCCAAATCCTTTTTTTGCGGGACCAGTTCCAATGATAAGGCTCATTTGTTGCGAAGCAAAATCACCATCAAAATAGGCAATGCCTTCGCCATTAAGATACCATTTTACGTAGCCATCCTGCCATTCGCCGGAAATTACATTGTAATCTTTGGTAAGATCAGCATTCGCTTTTATCCATCCTGAAAACGGCTTCGGAAAAAGACTGTGTTTGTAGTTATTGTCGCAGCCCGAAGGACAATGAGTAGCCACGTGAATAGATTTTTCTCTTTCGCCTTTGAGCTCAAAAAAATCTATCTCGTCTTTCTGATTGTTTCCATAGAGCCAGAAAGCGGGCCACATTCCATAACAGTCGGTGGTTTTAAAACGCATTTCGAAATAACCTTTTCCATATTGGCCCTTGCTCCACACATTTCCGCACGTGTAGAGGTAACGGAATTTATTTCCGTCAACAATAGAAGGGCCATATTCTTTTCTGAAGTTGGAATCGAGCTGCCATCCTGCAATTTCGGCGAGGCCGGTATCCTGATAGCATGTAAACTTACAAATGCCGTTTCCGTACTCAAGACGTTTTGGTGTCATCAGGTAATCGAAACGGTAATTAACTTTGCTGTAGCTGTAAGCGGGTATCCATTTTTCTTGGTCAACAGAAGATCCGTTAAATTCATCACCGTCGAAATAATACCATTTTACAATGGTGTCTTTTTTGATCTGCCACATCACCTGTCCATCCAACAAAGCGGAGAGCGTGATAAACAGAGCGAGGAATGTATTTCTGATGTTAATCATTCAGTTTTAAAACTGCCATGAAGGCGCTTTGGGGAATTTCAACATTTCCCACCTGCTTCATACGTTTCTTACCTTCTTTTTGTTTTTCCAATAATTTACGTTTACGTGAAATATCGCCACCATAACATTTCGCAGTTACGTCTTTACGTATGGCACGAATAGTTTCACGCGCAATAATTTTTGCCCCGATGGCAGCCTGAATAGGAATTTCGAATTGCTGGCGCGGGATAAGCTCTTTTAATTTCTCGCACATTTTTTTGCCCAGATTGTGGGCGTTGCTTCTGTGAACGAGGGCCGATAAAGCATCTACCGGTTCGCTGTTTAGAAGAATATCCATTTTCACAAGATCACTCTGGCGCATTTCGAGCGGAGAATAATCGAATGAAGCATAGCCTTTAGAAATAGATTTTAAGCGATCGTAAAAATCAAAAACAATTTCAGCGAGAGGCATTTCAAAAATAAGTTCAACACGGTCCGCTGTGAGGTAATTCTGATTAACAATGCTTCCGCGTTTTTCGATACAAAGTGTCATGATTGCACCAATGTAATCGCTTTTTGTAATAATGTTTGCTTTGATAAAAGGTTCTTCGATATAATCGATACGTGCAGGATCGGGAAGATCGCTTGGATTATTTACGGTTACTTCCTCTCCTTTTGTAAGATAAGCTTTGTAAGATACGTTGGGAACAGTGGTGATCACAGTCATGTTGAACTCGCGTTCTAAACGTTCCTGTACAATTTCCATATGAAGCATTCCTAAGAATCCGCAACGGAAACCAAACCCGAGGGCGGCAGAACTTTCAGGTTCCCAGGTAAGAGAAGCATCGTTGAGCTGAAGTTTCTCCATGCTGTAACGGAGCTCTTCAAAATCTTCAGTGTCCACGGGATAAATACCTGCGAATACCATTGGCTTCACATCTTCAAATCCTTCAATTCCTTTTTCGCATGGACGATCAACGTGTGTAATGGTATCACCCACTTTTACTTCGCGTGCATCTTTAATTCCGGAAATGATATAACCTACATCGCCGGTATGCACTTCGTTACGTGGCTCCTGTTTTAATTTGAGAACGCCAACTTCATCGGCAAAATAACTAGCCGATGTATTCACGAATTTTACTTTATCACCTTTTTTTACCGAACCGTTTAAGATTTTGTAGTAAGCGATAATTCCACGGAAACTATTGAAAACACTGTCGAAGATCAAAGCCTGTAGCGGCGCAGCAGGATCCCCCACAGGAGGCTTCACACGCTCAATAATTGCTTCAAGAATGGCGTCAACGCCCATTCCTGTTTTTCCGCTGGCAGGAATAATGTCATCTCTATCGCAACCGATGAGGTCAACAATCTGGTCTTTTACCAATTCAGGTTCCGCGCTTGGCAGATCCATTTTGTTTAAGATTGGAATGATATGAAGGTCGTTTTCGAGAGCAAGATATAAGTTAGAAATAGTTTGCGCCTGTATTCCCTGTGCAGCGTCAACAATCAATAAAGCGCCTTCGCAGGCAGCAATGGAACGGGATACTTCATAACTAAAATCCACGTGACCCGGAGTATCGATTAGATTCAGAACATATTTTTCTCCTTTGAAAATATACTCCATCTGGATGGCATGGCTCTTGATAGTGATACCACGTTCTTTTTCAAGATCCATGTCATCGAGTACCTGCGCCTGCATCTCACGGCTGCTTATGGTTTTCGTGAATTCAAGTAAGCGGTCGGCCAGGGTGCTTTTTCCGTGATCGATGTGTGCAATGATACAAAAGTTACGAATGTTCTTCATGTAATAAATAGTCTGTTTTCGGCCCGTTTTTTTAGGGGATACAAATATAGTAAATCCTTATGATAGCCAAGGGTTTAAAGTGGGGCAAAAATGGTTTAAAAGTTGATTAAAATTGATCAAAAGGGTTTAAAATAGATTAAAATTGATTAAGAAGTTTAAAAACCGGCATTTAAACAACTTTGAACCTTAAACAATTTTAAACTTTATAACCGTATTCCGATTATACATACGTCCCTTGGTTCCTCAGGACAGGCTACTTGTTTGCTCATAATTTTATTTCAATGATGCAAATATCTCCTCGTCTACGCTCCAAGCAGGCTACTCGGTTTGCATTACAATCGTATTCCAATGATGCAAACGTCATCTACCTGCTCCAGCTGACCTTTCCAGTCATCGAAGTGCTTATTGAGGATCGCTTTTTGTTCATTCATACTGAGGTGACAGCACGATGACATGAGTTCCTGAAGTTGCTTATACTTAAATTTTTTGCCCTGCCCGAATTGAAATCCGTTCAGGCGGGCCTTTTCGCCTCCGAACTGGTCGGCAAACCCATCTGTAAAAAGATAAACAATATCGCCTTTGCCAAGGGCTAATTCATGGCGGGTAAATGGCACTGGGTTTTCGGTCTTTCCAATAGGTTGTTTATCGGGTTTTATCTCGGTAAAGACATAACTTTCGCCTTGTTTTCTGAAAAACCAGAGAGGATTGTTGGCTCCTGCCCAATTCAAAGCGAGTGAAGAAAGGGAGAGTGAACAAAACGAGATGTCCATTCCATCTTTAACAATACTTTCGCTTTTTGAAAAAGTGTCGAGTACAAGTTCTCTTGTTTTGTTAAGGATCTGCGCGCTGTCACTAAGATTAAATTCAAGAACACTTCTGTTCAGCGCGGTTGAACATACCACACTTACCAAGGCTCCTGGAACACCATGGCCGGTACAATCCGCCGCGGCGAAAAACAAAGTGTCATCCTTTTTTTCGAAGAAATAAAAATCACCTGCTACAATATCCTTCGGCTTATATAAAATAAAATAATCGGAGCCATTTTTCTGAAGCTCGTTTTTAATAGATTGTTCATTGGGAAGAATAGCTTCCTGAAGATGTTTGGCATATTTGATACTGTCGAGAATTTCTTTCTGTTTCTCTTCAACCAAATGTTTTTGTATCTGTAATTCAGAATTGAAAGCCGCCAGTTTTTCATTGGTCTTTTGTTTAAGTTTGTTACGGTTAAATAACAGAAAAACCATAATGACAAGAAGAATTCCGGCGCCAACGGAAGAAAGAATGATGGCCCGTTGTTTGTTAAGTTCGGTTTTGTTTTCGCGTAATTGAAGATCGCTTATTTCTTTGTCCTTGTTTAATAATTCGATTTCCTTTTGTTTTTTTTCAGTTTTAAATTTTGCGTCGGCCTCAGCTGTAATTCGTTTAACCTCGTCGGAGAGAGTAGAGTCTTTCTGCCGCAGATAAATCCCTTTGTAGTAATTCGCCATTCTGTAATCGCCTGTCATTTCGTAATACGAACTTTTTGTGAGGTGTAAACCAAGTGAAATATCGCCCAGCTTCAAAAGATCACTTAATTTCTCAAGGGAATCCATATTTGTTTTGGCTTTCCCGGCATCTTTCAGCTGGATATAAACGTTGGTAAGGTTTTTAAAAGCATGAGCTGTAATTTCTTTCTCCAGATTTTTTTCCCGGCAGATCATTTGAGCCCTTTCAAAATAGCGTAACGCTTTTTTATAGGATTTCTGCGCCATAAACATATTTCCGAGACTATTAATCGAGAACACGGCTCCGTAATAATCCTGGGCATCCAGTTTAAACGCGAGCGATTTCTGATAGAGGACTTCTGCTGTGTCAACATTGCCCAAACGTTCATACGCCGTGGCCATGTTGTTAATGACCCAGGACTGATAAGGACTGTTAAGTTTCTGATAATGGAAAAGAGATTTCTTATAGTAATCAATCGCTTTTTTTTGATTGAAGAGTTCAAGAAAAACATTACCAGCACCCATGGAGGCGCTCGCGATTCCAGGTTCGTAATTTATCTTTTCAAAAAGTGTTAATCCTTCAAGATAACAGTTGAGCGCTTTCGGAAATTCTGATGTTCCTTCATAATAGCTACCGATATTAACAGCAACACTTGCTAATCCTCCAATATCGTTTGTTTGCTGTTTGATCTCTTTAGCTTTTAACAAATAAAACAACGAAGAGTCGGTAGCGTTGAAGCTGAAATAATTTCCAAGCACCTGGTAAGCTACGCCTAATCCCCGCTGGTGATTTATTTTTTTCGCAAGAGCTATTGAGTGATGCAGAAGCGGGGCGCATTTATCTGAATTGGTATGCAGATATTCATCGGCCGCCCTGTTCATTAGATTGACTTTTAGCGTGTCACTTTTTGTTTTTGCTACAATATTTAAAAGTGAATCGGGATTAATACCAAACGACGAAAAAGGAATAAGAATGGTAAATAAAAGTATAAGTTGACGAATGGGAGTCGCTAAATGCATTTAATGAAGATTTGTGTGTACAGGGGGATTTCCTTTTTGTAATTTTATTAAAATATTTTTGAAAAAGCTAATTAATGAAACAAATTCTAACCATTCTTTTTTGTTTTCTTTTTGTCTCTTTAACTAACGCCCAGCACCGTTCCATCATGCAGGAAGAAAGTGAGTTTTACAATTCACTTAACCTGAAATCTGAACAACAATTCGATAGGCTTCGCAGCGAATCACACTATAAATTACAATCTGTCCCACAAACAAGTTGTAATCTTACAAAACGCGTTTTTGGCTGGCACCCGTACTGGAGCGGCACATCTTACACAGCCTATCAATGGAATCTATTAAGCGATCTTTGTTATTTTGATTATACAATTTCGTCAGGCACCGGAAACAACACGAATGCTTCTTTTGCATGGAGCACGGCGAGTGTTGTGACTGTTGCGAAAAACAACGGAACAAAAATCCATATATGCGCCACTTTGTTCAGCGGACATTCCACGTTCTGGGGATCAACTACGGCGCAGAATACATTTATCAATAATATCATCACATTATTAAATGCAAAACAAGGTAACGGTGTCAACATCGATTTTGAAGGAATGGGTTCTTCTGATAAAATTCCCTTTACCAATTTTATTACCAACTTAAATGCAGCGCTCAACACTGCAAATCCTTCTTATGAATTGTCTATTTGTCTTTACGCAGTAGATTGGAGTGGCGTTTTTGATATGCCTGTTCTTAATTCACAGGTCGATTTTTTTACCATTATGGGTTACGATTATTATTATAGTGGAAGTTCAACGGCGGGACCAGAATCTCCATTGTATAATTTTCAGACGAGCTACAATTATACACTTCCGAAATCTATTACCTATTATGTAAAACAGGGAGCTACGCCTTCAAAATTATTAATGGGATTACCGTATTACGGAAGAGAATGGCAGACAGTAAGTAATTTAATTCCTGCCGCAACATCGGGAACCTTTACTTCGTCGCGAACACTTTCTTACATAAATAATAATCCTTCAACGTATACCATCACTAATAAAAACTGGGATGGCACAAGCTATAATCCTTATTACACGTATATGTCGGGAGGAAACTGGCGCCAGTGCTGGATCGATGATATTTACAGCATGGGAAGAAAATACGATCTCGTGAATCAACGCGGATTGGGAGGAATTGGAATCTGGGCCCTGGGTTATGACGCTGGTATGACAAGTTACTGGAATCTTATTAAGGATAAATTCAGCGATTGCGCGCCGCTAGTTTGTAATGATAGTCTGTACGACATGGGCGGCCCTGTAAGAAATTATTACGACAACGAAAAATTCGATTACACATTAACAGCGCCTACCGGAAGTTTGGTTCAATTACAATTCAAGAGTTTTGGAACGGAACTCAATTACGATTCGTTATGGTTATACAATGGAACGAGTACGCTTTCGCCAATGATAGGGGCGTATACCGGAACCAATTCACCGGGAACAGTTGTTTCGTCGGGACAAAATCTCACACTGCGTTTTAAAAGTGATGGCGCAACGGTGAGTTTTGGATTTAAAGCTATTAAGAGCTGTATACCGCAAATCATGACAGGGATAACATCAGGTTTCTCCAGTGAAAACGTTCTCGTTTATCCAAACCCTACTAACGACGAAATTAAAATCGGATTAAGAGACCTTAATAAAATAATGATTTTTGATATGACAGGAAGGGTTTTGTATTGGGAAGAATTAAAAAATGTTTCGGAGAAAACAATTTCGTTGCAACAGTTAAATCTGAAGAGCGGGGTTTATTTTGTGAGGTTGTGTGATTCGAAGAATGGTTCGGTGACGAAGAAGGTTATGTATAATTAAGACTCCACTAAAGCGCCTGGCTGTAATAGTGTTTTTGCGAGAAGAAGGTCATTGGAACGATTTTTAATCGGCAAGAAATAGTTTAGTTGCCACGCCTGGGTTTTTTCTGCTTGTTTAGATAAAACAATGTCCCATGGAGGATATACCCGTATGCCCCGTTTTCCTTCTTTGGCATAGTGTGATATGATCCCTTTGTCTGCCAATATAGATTTTGGAAAAATAAATTGCCCGAGCTGGTCGTTATTTTTTACAGTAATAATTATAAAGTCTAGTTCGTCCAAAGTACTAAATGGCTCGGTAATTCCTTGTTTGTTTCTTTTCCAGATCGTTACGAATTGCCCGTTTTTTGTCGGAGTTATTTTAGATAGACGGTGAATGATGGTTTTGCCATTTAGTTTAAAAGAACAGGCGCCGTATTCTTTACTTTCAGTATTTAAAGATGGATGTGAAAATTTAAAACCACATGACTCATACACCTGTGTTTTTATAATTAATAAATCCGCAGGAAAGGAATTGATGATCTTTGAAGAGTCAGAAGGCATAATTTATTTTTAAAGATTTAAAACTTCCTCTCCATATCAATCTTCTCATCACCTTCTTTGTATTTCATGAACGTGAAAATGAACTGAAACATTTCCTCCGTGGTTTTCATGCTTTCAACACCATTT
>JAJONO010000024.1 GCA_021323535.1 Bacteroidota bacterium | reverse complement strand
TTTAGGAAGCAATTCACCTATTTGTGCAGGACAAACAATAAGCCTTACAGCAAACGGAACAACAACATATAGCTGGACCGGCCCGAACAGTTTTACATCTACAGCACAAAACCCTACAGTTGCAACAACCACAACCCTAGGTGCTGGTAACTATACAGTAACAGGAACCGTACTGGGTTGTACAAGTCCGGCAACTGTGATCAATGTTGTTGTTAACCCAACTCCTAATTCACCTGTACCTAATGCAAATACGCCATTGTGTATAAACATGACCTTAAGTTTAACAGCAACAACAATTGGCGGCGCTACATATAACTGGAACGGACCTAATGGATTCAGCTCTACATTACAAAATCCAACTATTCCGAATGCGACGCTTTCCACTTCTGGTTTCTATTCAGTGACTGCTACGAGTTCATTAGGATGTACAAGTACGATCACTGCTGTTTCGGTAACGGTAACTTCGCCGGCAACGATTACAACAGGAGCTAGTCCTACAGTATGTGCTAATAATTCGACAGTGAATTTAAACGGGACCTCAACTACAGGATCAGGAATCTGGTCCGCGTCGGGTGGAAGTTTCTCTCCAAATAATCTTACAGGTAATTTCATTCCTAACGGTGCTCAGATTGCCGCAGGAGTGGCTAATCTTACTTTAACATCAACGAATAACGGCGGCTGCCCACCAACATCCACTTCCATGAGTGTAATGATTACCCCGGCTCCAACATCGAGCGCCGGATCTAACCAGTCGAAATGCGCGAACAATGCCACTGTTTCATTGAATGGTGCAGTTACGATTGCTTCGGGTGGAATATGGTCATCGAGTGGTACCGGAACATTCTCACCTTCTAACTCAGTATTAAGCGCAAGTTATATTCCAAGCGCGGCAGATATTGCCGCAGGAAGTTTTACCTTAACTCTTACCACATCAGGCAACGGGAACTGTGTTCCGGTAACAAGTTCAATGGTAGTGAACATCACACCGGCACCGGTTGTGAATGGCGGCCCAGCGAACCAGTTCGTTTGTAAAAACAATCCGAATTACCAGTTGAATTCAACGTCATCTACAGGAACAGCTTCCTGGACAACTTCAGGGACAGGAACATTTTCTCCGAATGCTAACTTATTAAATCCGCTGTATATGTCCAGCACTGCAGATACAACAGCGGGCATGGTTACTCTTACTCTCACCTCAACTAACAATGGTGGTTGCCTTGCTGTAACGCAAACCATTAACCTGATCTATACCACAACGCTCACTGTAAATCCTGGTGCAACACAAACAGTGTGCGCCAATAATGCAACGGTTTCTCTGAATGGTATTTCAACTACAAGCGCCGGTGTGTGGACCTCAAGTGGTACCGGAACGTTTACACCATCGAATTCACTTACCACATCTTATATTCCAAGTGCAGCCGATGTTCTGTCGGGTGTTGTTACGCTCACATTAACTTCGGCGAATAACGGAGGATGTAATCCTGTAACAAATACAACATCAATCATTATTACACCAAAACCTACAGCGAATGCAGGATCAAATCAGACAGTTTGCGCCAACAATGCAACGGTGTCGCTCAGCGGCTCGGTTACTATTGCAACAGGAGGAGTTTGGTCAACGAGCGGTACGGGAACATTTGTACCGAATAATACATCACTCAATACAAGTTATGTTCCAAGCGCAGCTGATACAACAGCCGGAAGTGTTTTCCTTATCTTAAGCACAACCGGTAACGGAAATTGTATTACGGTTAGCGATACCATGTTGCTTAATTTTTCTTCTGCTCCATTAGTAAATGCCGGAGCGAATGCTTCTGCCTGTAAAACCAATCCTAATATTGCATTAAACGGAACATCGTCTACAGGTTCGGCAACATGGACCACGTTAGGATCAGGCTCTTTCAATCCGAGCAATACAGTGTTGAATCCTACTTACATTCCAAGTACGGCCGACACCACTGCAGGATCTGTCACGCTTATCCTTACTTCGATCAACAACGGAGGCTGTAATCCCGTTTCTGATACCATCGTCCTTCAGTACGGAGCACCTCCAACGTTAACAGCCGGTGCGAGCCAGACGGTTTGCGCAAACAACGCTAATGTTATACTCAACGGAATTTCATCAACCGGTTCGGGAACATGGACCTCAAGTGGAACCGGAGTTTTCGCACCAAATACTTTTACCGGCACGTATGTTCCAAGCTCAGCTGATATTACTTCGGGAATGGTGACTTTAACAATTACGTCTACAAATAATCTGGGTTGTCTTCCTGTAACGCAACAACTCAATGTTAATTTTAGTCCTGCCCCAACTTCTTCTGCAGGAACAAGCCAGACAGTTTGTGCAAGCTCACCAACTGTTTCTGTTTCGGGCTCCGTTAGTTTAGCGAGTGGCGGAGCGTGGACCACAGGTGGAACAGGTACCTTTGTGCCGAACAACACATCGTTAAATACAAATTATGTAGCGAGTTCTGCTGATACTACCGCCGGCAGTGTTACCCTTTATCTTACAACTACAGGAAACGGAAATTGTAACGCGGTTATTGACAGCTTAACCATCACCTTTATAAGTTCGCCGTATGTAAGTGCAGGTTCAGATATAACGATGTGTGACAATGTTGCAAGTGTTAACCTCGGAGGAGTTTCATCGGCAGGATCGGCAACATGGTCTACGTTAGGAACAGGTGTTTTCTCACCCAACAGTACAATTCTTAATCCAACCTATAGTCCGAGCGCGGCTGATACCGCTGCCGGAAGTGTTCAGCTGGTGCTTACCTATACCAATACAGGAAGTTGCAACGCGGTACCTGATACAGTGAAGATCAACTTCCAGGTATCACCAAATGCCAATTTCTTAAACAGTTCAGTATGCTTCGGGTCTTCTACATCCTATACTGATGTTTCATCACCGGGCAGTGGAACTATAACTTCATGGTCATGGAATTTTGGGAACGACACTTCTATAATGAAAGACCCTATAAAAACTTTTACCAGTTCAGGAAGTCATACTGTATCGTTATTAGTAAGTAATGGAAGCTGTGTTGATTCCATTACCAAAACAGTGTGGGTAAACTCACTCCCTGTAGCCGGTTATTCGGTGGTGCCAGCGGCCTGCGGTTATACGGCCACGTTTGCAGATCTGTCTAATGTAAATCCGGGAAATATAAATAACTGGAATTGGGATTTTGGAGACATGAACACTTCAGGCGTTCAGAATCCAACACACGTGTATGCCGACACCGGAAGTTATATTGTTACGTTTACAGTAACCTCCGACTCGGGATGCGCATCCATCTTCTCAGATACGGTGCGGGTAATAAAATGTAATGACGCGATTCCTGAAGGTGGAATAGGTGAGCCTGCAGTTCCAACCGGATTCACTCCAAATGGCGATGGTAATAACGACGTCTTGTATGTGAAAGGTGGTCCATATAATCATTTAGACTTCAGGATATTTAATGAATGGGGGCAACAGATCTTCCAATCCACAATACAATCAACCGGGTGGGATGGAACATTTAAGAGTGCTATGCAGCCTGTAGGTGCATTTGTTTGGACCGTGGATGGAGAATTGATTGACGGAAGAAAAATAAAAATGGCGGGTGAGGTATTATTAACAAGGTAATTGAATTATGAAAAAACTAAACTATATAATTGTTTTTGTTTTATTGGCCACGGTCTTTAAAGCACAGGATTTTCATTTATCGCATTATGATGCGATGTCGCTTTATTATAATCCCGCAACAACAGGAATGTACAACTATGAAAAGGGAGATTATAAAATTTACTTCGACCAACGTTCGCAATGGAGGGCCATTGGAATAAAACCTTTTGTAACAACCTTTTTGGGATATGACAGGGCTTATAAAAAAGATGGAAGGAAATTTGGCTTCGGCGGATACCTTGTCAGCAACAGAACGGGTATTGGAAATTTTAATACAACAACATTTATGCTCTCCGGCGCCTATGATATTCTTGGGAAGAAGGATAATATGAAACACGTTCTCACAACCGGATTACAGATGGGTCTATTTTACCGTGCAACAAATCCAAATAGTCTGAATTATGATGTGCAATACATAACAACCGGGGATTTTGATCAGGGAATTGCCAATAACGAAGCCTATAACAACAGAGTAAGCATGACCCGCTTTGATGCTAACTTCGGGTTGTTTTACAAGTTTACCGACAAAGATAAAAAAGCTCATCCCTTTGCAGGATTTTCGATGTCGCATGTAAGTATGCCTGATCAATCTTTTATGGGAGGAACGGACCGGTTACCAATAAAATTTATGTTTAACGGAGGATGTGATGTGAAGATAGACGACAAAATGGATGTAACGCCAAGGATACTTTACATGAATCAGGCGAAGGCCAGTGAATTAATGGCAGGATTTTTATTTTATTACAAGATCACGGAGAATAATACGCGCGTTTATGCCGGCGCCGATTATAGGTACAAGGACGCCATCATTGCCAACATCGGATTAAAACATGATAATTATCTGTTCAGGGTCAGCTATGATTTTAACACCTCTTATCTCAAAAATTACTCGAATGGAAGAGGGGCCTTTGAAATTTCGCTGATTTGTATTGGTGAAAAAGGAAAACCATTTTTCAAATCTGTTTCCAGTTTTTGATTCTGTTGTTTATCTTTGACTGACATTATCAAAAAAATCACATGAAAAGGATCATTATTGTATCAACACTTTTTTTATTCATTGTTTCTTTCACCTCCTTTAAAACGAAAGAAGAATTATGGTTAAGGGGCCTGGCGGAAAATGTAAAATCAAACGATCTTAAAAAGTTCAGAGGTTCTGTGATCACGCAGGAAGAATTTGCTCTCCTTGTCAATAATTCGACCTGGTCGCCCGAAAAAAAAGAATCCATGAAGAATCGCATGACACAGGCTTTTCTTGACGAAAAATCATTGGAAAATTTCAAGGCTATTAATACTAAAGTAAATGATAATAAGATCCTTTGGGCTAAAACAGTTGTGGATTCCGTAAAGTTCGACCTTAGAAAAATGGATGGCCTGGATGAAATGAAATTCACCATTTATCTTAGCCAGGATAAAAGACGATACAAACTCTCGGGCGATAAATGTCTTAAGACCCAGCTTGGCTGGAAGTTATCGAACGGCGTTACTCTTAGCGTTGACACTCCCACCAAAAAATAAACCGAAGCACTGTTAAGTTACCGGACCAGTCTTTAAATTTTTTAGCATTTCTTTATCTCTTTTTAAGAGTTTTTACATCTTGCTTTGTAACCCGGGCATGGTTATTGAAGTTATAAAAGTATTATGATACACCAGATAGAGGGCCTCCCTGAGAACATGGTTGGATTCAGGGCCACAGGAGAAGTAACCGAAGACGATTTTGAATATACGGTAATACCGAATGTAGACGAACTTGTAAGGAAAACAGGCAAATTAAATTATATGATCATACTCGATACTTCACTCGAGAATTATACAGGTGGCGCCTGGGTAAAAGAAGCGTTGATGGGATTAAGAAATTTTTTTAGATGGCACCGCGCCGCTATCATTACCGATAATGAACGCACACTTAAATTCGTGAAGGATTTCAGTAAAATGATGTTCGGAACGTTCAGAGGCTTTAAGCGTGATGAGTTGCAACTGGCTATTGACTGGACTTCGGGCAAGATCAACTAAACTGTACTTTAAAATTGTTCAAAGTGGATTAAAATAGTTTAAACCATTTTAAATACTGCATTGAGTCATTCTTTTTTTTAAACTACTTTAAACAACGTATAAGAGTAAGTTCATTCTCCGATAGATATTTTACTTTGTATTTGTCAACCAAAAAAGGCTGCGCTGAAAACGAATTATAATGAAGCGTTAGAAAAATTTCTCCTTTCCATGTCACCCATTTTCCTGTATAATTCATAAACGAATGAGAACATCCTTCCGAAGGATCGTAACTTTTCAGCATATCTTCGTACTCAATTTCTCCTTTGTTTTTAAAGGTGAATTTATTTCTGGCCTTTTCAATTTCCACGCCACTCAACGTCTTTATATCCGTTAAATTCATTCCGTCATACATCCATGATTTCGATTTCAGTAAAGCGATCAGTTTCTCTTGCGAAAAACCAAGCAGCTGCAATAATGTAAATGCGATTAGAATTCCAATTCTTTTCATGTTTTTAAGATGAAGTGTTGCTTCTTTTCCATAAATTTTATAACTACCTTTAGCTCAATCAATTAGATTTATCTAAAAAGATCCTCAGAACCAACCCTTTAACCCTTGAACTTGTAATGGTTATTAAGAACTTACAAAGTAACATGGACATTCAGCAGAAACTGATCGACGACTGTATTGGTCGTGACCGAAAGGCTGAATATGAATTGTATAAAGTTACTTACAGTTATTTAATGAGCATTTGCATTCGATACACACGCAATCAGGATAAGGCCAAAGAAGTGCTCAACATGGGATTTTTCAGGATACTAACTAACCTTGATAAATACAAACCCGAAGTGCCATTCAAAGCCTGGATCAGAAGAGTGATGATCAATACGCTGATCAACGAATACAAAAAAGAAAAGATCCATTATGGAAATATGGAGTACGTGGAAGATTATTACGAAACCAGCAAGTACTCCGATATAAACGAGGCCCTTAAAAAAACCGATGCTGAAGAAATTTACGGTTTCATTGCCTCGCTTCCGGCAGCCAGTCAGCAGGTATTTAACTTATACTTTGTAGATGGATTTAAACACAAGGAAATTGCCGAGATGCTTAACATCAGCGAAGGAACTTCAAAATGGCACCTGAATTCGGCACGCGAAAAATTAAAAGAGCTTCTAAAAAAAAATGATCAACCTGTAAAAGTTATGTATCATGGACAGTGAAAAAGAATTTAAAGATATCTTAAGCGACAAGCTTGGCTCGAAGGAGTTTAACTTCGACGCCGACAGCTGGGAGCAAGCCAGGGCAATGGTGGACGCTTCCCGTGAGGAGAAAAAGAAAAGACCAGTTGCCTGGATCTTTTTGTCGGCAGCTATGCTTATAGTTGGCGGTTTTGCGCTTTATCTTTTCAATTCTTCCGAACCTTCGGAGCACACTTCGGTTGCATCAACTCCTGAAAACAAACAAACTGAAACTCCGGTAGAAAACAAATCTTCTGAGACAAAAGAAAATCAAAATACTACTCCTGAAAAACCGATTATTACTTCTGAGAATAAAACGAAAGAAGATCATATTGTTCCTGTAACTGAAAACAATTCTGCTAAAAAAGAAATAACATCAGTGAACAAAAAGAAAACAGATGACGCTGTTAATACA
Source organism: Bacteroidota bacterium (assembly GCA_021323535.1). Classification (GTDB taxonomy): domain Bacteria; phylum Bacteroidota; class Bacteroidia; order B-17B0; family Aurantibacillaceae; genus Aurantibacillus. Next base: position 72,624 of record JAJONO010000024.1, on the reverse strand, counting down.
GAAAGAAAAAACACGAAAAAATATGCTGCTATTAAAAATGAGTCTGAAGGAAAAGAAATTGTTGCTAACGTAAAAACGACTGAAACAAAATCTGAAAATACAGTAACTGTTTCTGGAACAAAAACAGCGTCGGAAAATTCTTCTGTACCGGCTGTCACTAAAAAGCCGAAAAAGAAATCGAAGAAAGATCAATCAGAAAATGTTACTCCTTCATTAGCAGTTAATGTAAAAAACACAGAGAACAAAAAACCGGTTAAAACTTCTTTTGAAAAAGGAAACGCTGAAACTGTGGACAAAACAACAGCAAAAGATCCGGTGGTGAAACAAAGTAATCCTGCAGAAACAAAGTCGGAAGTAAAATCAGAAACAAAAACTCCTGAATCTGTTAACGAAGGTTCAGACGTTCCTGCTTCTTCAACAACGATTGCAGCCGCGTCTTCAACAGTTGAAGAAATAAAAAGTAATACGGCCACCAACCCTGTTACCGAAACAACTGTATCAGTTAGTGAAAATGTTACCAAACTGGATTCTGCAACAGCCATAACACAAACCCCGGCCAGACCTCCTAAGGTTTATAACGGAACAGTATCGCTCGAAGGTGGAATCAATTATTTCCTTGGATATAAAAATCCAGGTAAGCGCGATGGCAGGGGGTACAACCCAATAGCCGGCATTAATTATTCAACGCGGATTTATAAACGCATCGGCATTACTCTTGGCGCACAATACTATTCTGTGGGACAATTATCTTTTAGCAATCACACTTCAAAAATTACGCGTTACCGCCTGGGAGAAGAAAGTGATGTTACTGTGATCACACCAACAACGCTTCATTACATCGGGTTCCCTGTCCTGTTCGGATTTAACCTGAATGATAAACATTCTTTCGGAGTTGGTTGTAACGTTGGGTACCTTATGAATGTGACAGGAAAAGTTGAAACCTACAACGAGAACTTTAAAGGCATCAGTAACCTGGAATCGTCTAAAACAATGGGTTATACAGAAGGTTTCCGTCCGTTCGACACACAACTACTCTTAATGTACAAAAGAAAGATCATCAACGACCTTTATGTGAATACAGGATTTGTGATTGGACTTTCTGACATTAAAGACAACGCGTTCTTTAATTCTAATGTTTACGAAAGAAACCTTGGTGTGAAATTTACTTTATCCTATAATCTGATTAAAAAATAAAATGAAATTGTTTAGATATATTATCATTCTTGTCTTTTCCCTGGGCATGATCATATCCTGCAAGAAGAAAAAATATCCGGAATCAAAGACAGAGAACCAACCGCCTTTTTATTTTACGGCGGATATTAATAACACTCCTGTAAACTTAGCTGCAGGCGTAGATGGTTATTACATGTATTCATCATACATTCAGGGACCAAATAATGTGTATGGTTTTATTGCTAACCTGCGTAAGCCGGATAGTTTATATGGCACTTATCCGAATAGTCTTTACATTAAAATCAACGATTCCAAAGTTACCGCATTCGGCGCGCCTGTTACTATCGATTCTGCTCTGGCCCCAAAGCCATACCCTATCCTGGCAGGAGCTTCTTATTCGGCACAGTTCCAGTCTTTCTATAATAAAACCGCATCTTCTTATATGTGGAATTTTGGCGACGGACAAACATCCAACCAGCCAAACCCTTCGCACGTTTACACCAAACAGGGAAAATACAACGTGTCCCTTACTGTAATTGGCACAAGTGGTTGTGTAAGCAGTATGAGTTATGTTCAGAAGATTGGTTTTCCGGCCACTTCATGTATTGCTACGGCAACCGCAAACGCGACAGGAGGAAATACGATTTCGTTTTCATCAAACGCGCAGGGAACAATGCCTTTTGGCCGTCTCTGGAATTTTGGTGATGGTACAACGTCTACTTCAGCTAATCCTGTTCATACTTATGCTTTCGGAGGAAGTTATCCTGTTTCACTGAGAGTAATTGATGGTAATAATGATACAAGCTGGGTTAAATTAAACGTAGTTACACAGGCCGATGTGTCTTCATGCAGTACAAATTTCCTGGTGAATACTGTTACTACGGCGCCTTCACTTGATCTTTCAAACATTACAATTACCTGGACCGATGCTTCAGGAGTTGTTTACTCATCGAGCAATTACCAGCAACCTGCTTCAAGTTATTTCCAGATCGTATCGGTTGAGAATTTTGACAAAAACGAAAATAATGAACTCACAAAAAAAATAAAAGTAAAATTCAGGTGTAATGTTTATAATGGCACATTAGTTAAATTAATTGATAACGCCGAGGCTACTATCTGTGTAGCTTATAAATAAACCGGATCAACCTGTTGGAACAAGTGAACATGAAACAAATTATTATACTTTCTTTTTTCTTTGTCACCGTAAGCCTGAAGATATGGGGGCAGCCTTGCGCGGCTTTTGTAACGCCAACAACGGCTATTGTAAGTTGTACGGCAGGAGCAGGAGGCTACGTGGCTACATTTAGCGCAGTTTCTACATCATCGGCGACTACAGTGAGACATGACTGGTATCATCCCTATAATCCCTGGACACCTTTTTATACTTCCACGTCTTTTACGAGTTCGTACAGTGGTGCATTAGTTCCGGGAACATACACAGTGGTTACTACACACACTTCTATACCATGTGTTATAACAAATACATTCGGAGTTGGCGGTAACGGGTTCCCTACATTTATTCCAACAAGCACAACTACTTTTACTTTAGGTTGTGCCCCGTTAAATCAAACGAGTTTATGTATCACTAACGCTATCACCTCGTCTTCCCTCAGCGCACCTCAATTCTTTTTCGCGCCGCCTTCGTTAACCTTTGCGGTGCCTTATTCATCAATTTCTTTCGGCGCGCAAAGTTGTACCACCACCAATACACCCGGAATATGGAAACTGGTTGTAAGAGATTCTATGAACGGTTGCCAGTCTGTTTTTCCCGCTACTATTATACAAAACACAGCTACTCCGCATTTATCTACTTCTTTTGCAACACAAACATTGTCCTGTACAAGCCCTACTATCCTGGCCACTGGAAATTCAACAACTACCAGCGCGTATATCAGCTGGATAGTTCCCAGCGGGCCTCCTGTAAATACGCAAACAGTTTTAGTTGGCCCTCCTACCGGTCCTCCTACTTCAAGTTCAAGCTCAACGTATGGAACCTACACAGTCGTAGCAACAAATACACTGAATGGTTGTACTACTGGAAGCGCTATTCCCTTTTATCAGAATTTCTCGGGAGTAACAACAGCGGCGTTTACACATACTGTTGGTTTAAATGGTTTCGTTGGATTTAATAATATAACAACAGGGTCGGTTATGATCTGCAACTGGAATTTTGGCGATGGATTTGTAGCAACAGGAAATCCAATGTCGCATACTTATGCAAATGCAGGAGCTTATAATGTTCAGTTAACTGTGAACGATAGTGGTTCCAGTTGCTTAAAGACAACAACTTTATCGGTGAACGTTACCAGTGCGCCTTGCAGTGCAAATTCAAATTTTACTGTAGTGCCAACGGGAACTGCGCAATACTGGAACGTTATTCCTGCATACCCATGGAACATTACCAACGCTTTGTGGAACTGGGGCGATGGTTCAACTTCAAACAATCTGTATTCATCACATACTTATTCCACAGCGGGCACTTATACATTGTGTTTAACAGCTACAGTGTCGTGTGGAGCAATTTCTACCACCTGTAATTCTTACTTCATTAATAAAGGCGACAATAATATGGTTATGGTGAATGTAAATGTAGTTCCTCCTTCGCCGGTAACAGTTGGCATAAGAGATTCTGAATCTGAAAATCTTATTTATGCTGTGTATCCTAATCCTAATAACGGACAATTTCATGTTCGCGTAAACGGTTTAAAGGATGGAGATGCTTTCATAGGCTTGTTTAATGTTGTTGGCGAATTGGTTTACCACACCAATGGAACTGTTTCGAACGGAGAATTAAATAAAGAAATAAATGTGGAAGAGATTGCTTCAGGAATTTATTTCATGAAAGTAAGCACTGGCGAAAAAACCTACACAAAGAAAATGATCATCTCAAAGTAAAGATATGTTTTAGTTAGAACCCGGAAAAGGAGTCGTTTTATATTCACGGCTCCTTTTTTATTTTCTAAAAACTGAAATTTATGAGTTTAGTTTTTAAACAGGAAAACGTAAAGGCTGTCACCCTGAACGTATAAATGATCGCCTTTTTCATCAAAGCTTAAACCCGCCACTTCTTCATCTTCGAGTGTGTGAGTAAGAATTGATTTTAATTTACCATTGTCATTTTGCCAGATGCAGATCTTTCCATCAGCATCTCCGGTAGCGAATATGTTTCCGTTGGGGTGGCACGCGATGATGGGCTCATCGCCGGCGGCTTTATTATCACTTGCCGCCAGAAGTTTTTTTGCTTTGAGATCCCAGGCCATTAACTGACCATCGTCTGAAACAGTAATAAGTTCATGATCTTTCAGGAAGGCAAGATCGTAATAATCAATTTTTTTGTTTCCGTTAAAAAGCAGTGTATCGGTTTTTGATTTGCTTAAATTTTTATTGTTCCAGAAACAAATATGACCTTCGCCAATACCGGCGAGATAACTTTTTCCGAACAATACCTTTTCAATATCAAGATCGTCTGATAATATTTTAAAGCGTAATCGCTTCAGTTTTTTCTTTCCTTTGCCGCCAATCACCATTGGAGCTTCTTCTACTTTCTGCCAATGTTTGCGTCCGTCATAGATCGCTACCATAACATCACCAGCTACAGCAATTTTACTGTTGTCGTAACTTCTCGAGATCCAGTCGGGTTTTATACAGTTATCATCATCCTCATATTTATCGGCCTTCTCCCACAACTTTTCGTTTTTTGGGTGATTGTTATCCTTCATGATCTCAGCCTGTTTGGCAGATGGATCAAAGAGAATTCCTTTTGAATTATATATTTCCTTTTTTGTTTTTAGATCAAAAACGGTAAGTCCGCTGTAAAAATATTTACTGTCTTTGCTAAAGAAAGCGTTACCGGCAAAGTCCCTTTCTTTATCTCTTTGAACTTTGTCAATGACATTGTAGCCGTCCCAGATAAAAATAGTTTCATCATCGGCGCATGCCCATAAATTTCCTTTAAAGGCAAAGCTTTCGGCAAACTCAATATCTTCAAATTCTTTTACTTTAGTGAGCGATACTTGTGAAAATGAGCACAAGCAGCTGAACAGCAGGAATAAGGGGAAAAATTTCATATAACACCATTTGGGCTATACTAATATACAAAAAGAACACAATAATCTGTTCTTTGTCCCAGGGCCTATTTCGACTTTGCATAGAGTTTAGGTTGTTTTTCTATCCTTAAAATAAATCTTTTGGGGATAGAACGGTTCACCATAAATGTAAACGAGTTTGAATTCACGAGGTCAAATACCTGACCGGTGAGGTTGTCTTCAAAATAAACTTTGTAGTCTGGTGGAAGATCGAGAGAAGGACTTTTCACAAAAGTATAATGCCCTTTTACAGCAAAGTCTACAGTTAATGGTGTGTAAGTGTAAGAAACAGAAGGAAGAGTTTCAATAATTATTTCGCTGCAGGTAAAAGCCTCCGCGTTTTTTGAGATCATGGTTTCAATATCTTCCGAAAAAATTAAAGAGCAGCCGGCAACGGTTTCATGTGTCACTGCCATGATTTCGTTGGTTTGCGATTTGGCAGTGGTCATTGTAAGTACCGCAGCCAGAGTAACAATGATTTTTTTCATTATGGGTTGTTTTAATGTTAAATCAAAATTATACCCAGGAAGTGTGAAATTTTTTTTAGAGGCGGCCTCCTTATTTCATATGTAAGATTTTAGTGAAATTTGTAATAAGCCTGTTTTTACGATTTTTGAATCTAAAATCGCGTTAACCCAAGACAGGGGTGTGGATCAGAACGCTTCTGCAACGATAAAATAAAAATAACCGCCTTCGCGCCCATAACCATAATCTAAACGAATGTTTAGCCGCTCGGCAGGATTAACAACAAAGCGAAGCCCTGCACCAATAGAATATTTAACGGTGTTTAAGGAAAGATCTTTATGTTTCGCGAAAACATCACCTGCCCCTGCAAATGTTACGCCGCCCAATCGCCAGAAAAGCGGGAAACGGTATTCGATCTGGGTACCAAGAAAATTAACATCCCTGAACCTGTTCTTTGGATAACCTCTTAACATATCGTCGTTACCAGCCTGTGACATATCAAGAAAAGGAACCTGTCCAAAACCATAACGCGCTTTTGTTTGTATGGCTATAATATGTTTCTTTTTTACCTGCCAGAACTTCTGATGCGTAAGATTCAAAAATGTAAAATTGAATGTGCTTCCTAATTGCGGGAGATAAAAATAAGAAGAGACTTCAAAAAGACTTCCTTTGAAGGTATTGATCACATTATCTCTGCTATCGTAAATACCAACCAGGCCTATGGCAGATTGTATTCCTCCGTCGTAACCGGTAATGGTTCCTGTTTGAAGCGCTCCGCCATCAGTGTATTTAAAGTCATATTCCTGTTCGAAATGATAATCCACACCAACAAAAACAGACTTGTATACTTTTTTCAGAGCGAGTGTTTTAAAGCTGAATAAATTGTATTCATATCTTTCCTCGTTCTTTTTAATTGAAGTGTTTCCAATGCCATAAAACCTATCGGGAAAATTCCGGAAACGTAATTCTCCTTTGAAAAGATAATTTTCATTGCGGGTAAATATGTTCCATTGTCCCCACACGTCCAGCTGTTTGTTTTGAGTATAATCACTCAGGAACTGAACATTGGAAACCCGGGTTTCTTTTTCGTCGTCGTTTTTGCCTTTGATCTTAAAGTAATAAACCCCTGCAGCTCCTGCGGCCCATCGTGTATCCGGTGTGTAATAGAGGAGCGGCAAGACAAATACTCCTTTTTTCTGATCATCAATGGTGTCATTAAGGCCCCTGAAACCCATGAATCTTTTTTTGGTTCTTGGTTCCGTTTCCTGCCCAGAACAACCAATAGTTAGTGCCAGTAAAAAGAGAAAAAATAGTTTACGCATCTGCATGATCAGTCCCACAAAATTAATTCCTCAAGATATAGTTTCAATTCTGAAGTAGAAAATATAATGGAATTGTTTTCCAATTATTGTTAACGAAGGGCGGCTAAATATATCGGTGTGGGGAAAATAGTGTTATTTCGATAACAGCTCTGGCGTCAGCGCTGTATCATTTTTAAACATGAAAGTATAGGTGATCCCGGCTCTATGCCCAATTCCTGAAGCTTTCCACACACCTTCTTTTCTATTGTCTTTGTAATAGCCTTCAATCCTTACGGCACCACTGTCAATTTTCCAGTAACCTTGTTTCATGCCGCTTTTGTCGGTGATATTAACGGTATCTTTTTGTAAAGGATAAAGTGTAGGATTTTCGGCCCAAGCATTCTCATAGTTGGCGTCTTCATTTTTACAGGAAGTTATTGCAAGTAAAATAATATGAAGTATAAGCAGTCTTTTAAACACTACTTAAAAATAAGTAGAAAATCCGAATTGTATGCCAGCGGTTCTTGCGGCAGGATTTCCTAACAGATCGGTTTGCCAGTGATAACGGTAATTAAAACGGAGCACAGTTTGCGCGGAGGGACGAAAACTTACTCCCGGTACAATCGCGAAAATATGATCAGCAATGGCATCACCTGTTTCTTTGAAATTACCAACGTTGTAATCCACGTATTCGGTTCTGAAAGCGAGATTTAAAGTGCTGTTTTCCCAGCCTAATATTTTTCGTTTTAAGATGGGCTGAACAATATCCATGAATCCTCCCTGTAATTTTTTTCCGAAAGCCTGCGAATAGGTTTCAGGAACATCTACTGTTGCCACAACCCATTCACCGTTAATGTAAGTGTTAATGCCAGGAAGCGTGGTGTTAAAGTCCACAGCGTAAAGATCAATACGGCGCTGTTTATCCAATACAATACCGTCATCTTCAAATTTATTATAAACGCCTCCCATCCAGGATACACCTATCTCACCAACTTTACGATGGCGCAACGCTGTTTTCATAGTAACAAGTGGAACGCCATTGAAACTTTCTTCAAAGCGTTCAGGATTTTCTTTGCTGGCCGGTAACCAGGTACGGCTCTCTGTGTTCGAAATTATTTTATCGTCGAAGCCATTGGTAAGATAAGCTTCATAGGCCCACACAAAGTTATTTCTGGCGTACTTTCCGAATGCGCCAAATCCAACATTGCTCCAGGTAGAAGGAATAATAGTTGTTGCTGAAAAGGGCCTGCTGATGAATTCCCATTTTGGTCCGTCGTGATTCTGGTTAAAGGCTCCTATCGGATTCATGATCACGCCGCCGCGTAAATTTAATAAAGGATGAAGTTCAATGTCCATCGACGCAAATTCAATTCCGATTTCTTTTCCACCTTCTTCAAATTCAATTTCCGATAAAAATTTAATCCGTTTCTTAATGGATGAAGAAATGAAAAGTGTGAGACGCGGGATCTGGAACGATAAACCTTCTGTTATTCCATCCGTTCCGAAGTAGCTGCTGTTGGCTTCCACATATCCTCCAACAGCCACAGGAAATTTTCCCATGGTTAAAAACGGACGATTATACACGGCGTCCATGTTCATTTTTAATTTGTTTGTATCGGCGGGTGTTCTTTTAAACAGACTTGAATCGGTTTGCGCCGCCAATGAAAGACTTAAAAAAGATAAAAGTATAAGTATGTTTTTTTTCATATTAAGAAAGTTGTATGTAAATATTTTTTTCGTCACTGGTAACCGGAAAACTTCTGAGTTTCTGATCGGCAGGACCTGAAATGACTTCGCCTTTATTACTGAATTCGCTTCCATGTGCCGAGCAGCTCAGAATGTCGCCATTAAGCGAAAGCTCAATTCCCTGGTGCGTACATTTCATGAGCATGGCTTTGTAATCTGTTTCGGAGTTACGATAAACAACAATAGGATAGTCTGATTTTTCTGTTTTAACTACAATGTATTTTCTGAAAGAGGGCTTATTGTTTTTATCGACTTTGAATTCATTTAATAATACAATCAGTTTATTTTCGGATGTTGTTGCCTGAACATAATGTGTACCCGCGCAGCTATCCAGCAACGAAATTCCCAGCAAACCAAGACAGGTTCCTCCGCATACTTTCAAAAATTCTTTTCTGTCCATTACAGGCTCTCTAAAAATTTAATGAGATTATCTTTTTCATTTTGCGATAAAGCCTGGAAAGCATTATTACTGTTCTGCGCTTCACCACCGTGAAGTTGGATGGCCTGTTCAATACTTGTAGCGCGACCGTCGTGCATCAGATAATATTTTCCTCCCTGCGAATTTTTTGACAGACCCAATCCCCACAGGGGCGGTGTTTTCCATTCCGATGTAAGAGCTTTTCCTTCGGTGTAGCCATCATTAAGACCAGCTCCCATGTCGTGCAATAATAGATCGGTGTACGGATAAAATGTTTTATAAGATAAGGCTTCAATGTCTGACTTGCCTGTTGTCCATTCTGCTTTATGACATTTTTCGCAGCCAATGGTTACAAAAGTTTGTTTTCCTGCAATAACATCAGCGTTGTTTTTATTTCTCTGAACTGGAGCTTTTAACGTGCGCAGATAAAAAATAACATTCTGCACGCGGGAGGATGCCACTTCAGGATCCGGTGCAGGGTCGCCGTAAGGACTTTGTACACCATTAATGTAAGGTTCGTCGGTAGCATATTCCGAAGTCACACCCATATCCTGCACATAAGCATTCACGGTTTGATGCCACAGATCAATGGCTGCCGCTTTTTTTCCGAAGCGTCCGATATATTTTCCATTAACAGGAGTATGAAATGCTTTAGGAATAAAATAAGCAGGAGGTGAAACATAATTTGCGACGCCGGAAATACCATCACCATTTAAATCATTAGGATCGGCGTTGGCAATGATCTGCGCGTCGGTCAAAAGTTCCAGGAAGCCTAAACCTGTATTAGCGGGCGGTGTAAATTTTGAAAATGAAGCGCCGGCAGGAACTGTTTCGGGAGCGAATCCGGGAATGGCCCTGTTTTGTAATTGCGGTCCGCCTGAATTCATGTATGTATTGCCATTCGTGTCGGCTTGTCCAAAGCGTGTGAGTGTTGTGAACGGATGTCCTTTTCCATCGCCGGCATGACAGCTTCCGCAAGAGTTGGCAACAAAATAAGGACCAAGTCCGGTTTCTGCTGTAAACACTTCATCATTAAAAGCACGGTCGCCTTCAAGGAACCTGATTTTTTGTTCTGAAGTTAAACCTTCTACCGGACCGTCAAGAATTTCTTCATCGGCAGGAGCGGGGGGTAAAAGTTTTTTGCAGGCCCCAATACCGGCAAGAAATAATACAAGCAGGGAGCAGGCAATATATCGTTTTTTCATTTCTTTAATTTTTAACAAAGTTGGGGCCTTTTTTATAAACTATAATTATTAATTTTGGTATACCTAAAAGATAATTTATGAGAGCTGAAACAATTGAGAACTACCTGAAAACGATCTATAACCTTTCGTCCGACAACCGGGCTGTGGTTACTAATCAGAGGCTCGCCGACAGGCTCAATATTAATCCTGCTTCCGTTACAGAGGCGCTTAGAAAACTTCATGAATTAAAGTATGTGGTCTATGAAAAATCTTATGGTACCCGATTAACAGCCATTGGTTCCAAAATGGCTATTGATATAGTAAGAAGGCACAGGATATGGGAAACGTATCTTGTAAAGGAACTTGGATTTGGTTGGGACGAGGTTCACGAAATTGCAGAAGAGCTTGAACATGTTAAAAATGATAAACTCATTAATAAACTGGCCGAGATTTTAGGAAACCCGAGTTACGATCCGCACGGCGATCCTATTCCCGACGCGAAAGGAAAGTTCCAGAAAAATAAATTTATTTCTTTACAGGAAGCAAAGGCAAAAACGTCCTATAAGATCATGGGAGTTTCAGATCATTCTCCTGTATTTTTAAAATATCTTGAAAAAAATCAGCTCATTATCGGCGCCGATATTTTTGTGAAAGATGTGGAAGAGGTAGATGGTTCTTTGTTGATTCACTGCAATAAAAAAGACGTTATCATTACCCCAAAAGTAGCGGGAAATTTAATTGTGAAGGCATTGTAAAATGAAAGAGCGGGCATGACCCGCTCTTTGTTCTTTGTATTTTTATTTTATTTCTTAACTGAAACAAGAAAATTATTAGTGTAGTTGGCAATGGTTTTCACTCCAATGATGCCGATGATCTCCACGATTTCTTTTTCTGTAAAATTATTCTGCAGGTGTTCGGTCACATGTTCCGGGAAAGCAGCGCTTCCTGCGTAATAAATATTCTCCACGGCCGTAAGCAGATTTTCAAAACGCTCGTTACTTACATGCTGGTTAACGATAATAGCTTTGATGTCCAGATCCGATACTCCTTCTTTTTTCAGAAGATAAGTGTGTCCCTTTATGCAGGAGTCGCATTTGTTAAGCAGAGATACTTTCAATTCCATAACATTGAGTTCGGTGAAAGTAAAGGTTGTTTTTTCAAGAAGCATGGACCCTTTAGTAAAAATATAAGCTACTTCTTTACTTCTTTCCGCTAATTCTTTTACTATGCCAGGAACCACACCAAATGATTCCATAGCGAGGTCGTAAACCTGTTGTGTTGTAATTTCTTTTTCCATAGTTTTCATAATTATACTCTCATTGTATCGGGTTGCCAGTTCTTAATTTGTTTTTTAATGTTCATCGCGTCAAGAGTGCTCAGGTTCTTTCTTTCTAGAAATTCGATGAACTCGTGATCTGAAGCAAATCTTAACGCTAAGAGTTGCGGCACCGTGAGTTGTTTTTCTTTTTCTTCGAAACTTTTACCGGTTAAGGTTAAATAACGCAAGCGGAGTTCGGCGCGGATGATCCTGTCCTGGTTCTTTTTGGCATAATCCCTTGTAAGAAATGCGAGTATGTGAATAAATACGGTACTTATTAAAAGACTCAATGATGCCAGATTAGCATCATGAACAACATTGAAGATGGCAGCGCCAATAAGTAATAATGATAGCGGTACAATAAAGAAGTGATACAATGGATGTCTTCTTACATGATTTGAAAAGGTTTGTTTTTCCATTTTGTTTTTATTTTTTTGATTTAACGAAACAGGAACGCAAATCCGGAATAGCTGTGCTGTTTCACGATACAAAGTTGCGCGGAATAAAAATGGAAGTGTGTGACTTAAATCACAAAATGAAGCAGCTAATAAATTATGTGATTTATTTGTTTGTTTTGAGTGTACGTTTCCTGATACGGCTCAATGTTTCACGACGTATTCCAAGAAAAGACGCCACATACTGTAATGGAACACGATTTAGCATTTCAGGTGATTTTTTCATTAAGAACATGTAGCGTTCTTCGGGATCGTATAAAGTGTACATTTCTTTCCAATCGTTTTCTTCAACTACCATGGCTTCAAGCAAGGCGCGCCCAACTGCCTGCACCTCGGCCGATTTCTCATAGAGTTTTGTGAGATGTTCCTTGTGGATCCGTGCATAGATGGTATCCTCTGATGCCTGGAAGGAGCTGCTGGAGGGCGTTTGCGTAGAAAGGCTCTTCATATTGGTAACACATTTTCCAGAAAGATAAATACCTGTTGTTATTTCAGAACCATCTCTGTTTGAAAACGCACGTAATGATCCGCTGTAAAGGAAATCGACATAACTACACACTTTACCTTCCTGTAAGCTAATGTCGCCCTTATTTAATGTGCCAATAGTAACAATGCTTTCAATAAGTTTCCAGGTCTCGTTGCCGAAAGACGCGAAGGATGAAACATGTTTCCTGTAAGATTCTAATATTTCGGAGTCTTGAACCACCATTTAAAGTTAAAGAATAAATCCTGCTATTTTAACAAACAGGATATAAAAAAAGTAAAATATTATACCGAACGGTATATTTTTGTTTATATTTGTATCGTAATTCCGATTTGAAATGTCGAAAGCTGAAAAAACCAGGCAATACATTATAGAGAAAACCGCTCCTGTTTTCAACGCTAAAGGTTATGCGGGCACCTCCTTATCCGATCTCGAAAAGGCAACAGGGCTTACTAAGGGAAGTATTTATGGCAATTTTGGTAATAAAGACGAAATTGCGATTGCAGCTTTTAGATATAATGTGGCGCAGGTGGGCGCATTCTTAAAAGATAAAATACAATCTGAGACGAACGCTGTAAATAAACTCCTTGTTTTTCCTGATGTTTACCGTAATTATTTCAAGATACCCTGTCTGCACGGAGGCTGTCCTATTTTTAATACATCTACAGAGGCAGACGATACACATCCCGAACTTCGTGTAGAAGCCAGGTTGGCCATTAACAACTGGCGACAATCCATCGAACGTATTGTACAGGCTGGTATAGAGAATAAAGAAATTAAGAAGAATACCCAACCGAAGGAGATCGCCGTAATCATTATTTCTTTAATCGAAGGAGGAGTCATGATGTCTAAGGCAAGCGATAACAAATCAGCCATTAATATTGCTATGGATTTCCTGGAGCAAAAAATACATGAATTAAGAACCTAGAATTTTTTTTGAATTAAAGTATACCGATCGGTATATTTTAAGAAAAATATAAAACAATAAAAACATGGAAAAACAATTTGATATAGTAGTCATAGGGGCGGGCCCCGGAGGCTATGTAGCGGCAATAAGAGCCGCACAGCTTGGTTACAGAACAGCTATCGTTGAAAAGTACAGCACGCTGGGAGGTACCTGCACTAATGTGGGTTGTATTCCTTCAAAAGCATTGCTCGACAGCACTGAACATTTTTATGAAGCCAGTGAGAAATTTAAAACTCATGGGATAGAACTTGATAATCTCCGCATCAACTTCGATCAACTCATGAAACGCAAAAATGATGTTGTTAAACAAAATACTTCCGGTCTGAGTTTCCTCATGAAAAAAAATAAAATTGAAGTCATTGAAGGAAAAGCTTCTTTCCTGAACAATACAAGTATCAAAGTTTCAGGCAACGGTGGAGACTGGAATGTGAGAAGCAATTATTTTATCATTGCGACGGGTTCAAAACCTTCAGGTATTCCTGGCGTTGAAATTGATAAAACAAGAATTATTACTTCAACAGAAGCACTCTCATTGGAAACTCTTCCCAAAGACATGATCATTATCGGCGGTGGTGTTATTGGCGTAGAGATGGCTTCGATCTACGCGCGTGTTGGTACAAAAGTTACTATTGTAGAATACGCCAATGATCTTCTTCCAACTATGGATCATGATCTTGGTAAAGAACTTAAAAAACTATTTTTAAAACGCGGGATCTCTGTCCTGCTTAATCATAAGGTTCAATCGGCCACAAACGAAGGGAATTCTGTGCACTTAAAATATCTTGATGAAAATAACGAACAAAAAGAAATGGTTTCGGAGTACTGCCTGGTTGCTGTTGGACGAAAACCTTACACCGAAGGACTCGGACTTGAAAACACGAATATAAAACTCGATGAACGCGGGAGAATTAAAACCAATCAATTACTTCAAACCAACGATTCGAATATTTACGCTATTGGCGATGTTGTTGCTGGCCCAATGCTGGCACACAAAGCCGAAGAAGAGGGGGCTTTTGTCGCAGAAACCATTAACGGACAAAAACCCCACATTCATTATCACTTAATTCCGGGTGTTGTTTATACCTGGCCCGAAATTGCTTCGGTAGGTTATACCGAAGAACAACTTCAGAAAGAAAACAAATCTTACAACACAGGAAAGTTTCCTTTTATCGCCAGTGGTCGTGCAAGAGCAGCAATGGAACCGGAAGGATTCGTAAAAGTTCTCTCCGACCCAAAGTACGGAGAGATCCTGGGTGTTCATGTAATTGGTCCGCGCGCGGCCGATCTCATTACACAAGCTGTTATTGGAATGTATTACGAAACAACTGCCGAAGATATGTTTCGTATGTCTTACGCTCATCCTACGTATTCGGAAGCCATGAAGGAGGCGTATTTAATAGCCTCGGGACAAGGAGCCATTAATTTATAAAACCAAATACAATGAAAAAGAAGATCGCTTTCGCACTCATCATGGGAATAATTTCAACAGGATTAATTTCTTTCATGCTTATTTCCGTAAACATTGGATTCACTGAAAGATTCCTTAACATCTGGCTGAAGTCATGGGGCATGGGTTATATTGTTGTAATCCCGGCTATACTGATATTAGGTCCGGTTGTACAAAAGCTGGTAGATTATCTGATTCCTGAAAAAATAAACTCAAAATAAAAATTATAAAATGAAAACAACAGAAAATACCGTGCTCGTTACCGGAGGTGGATCGGGCATTGGATTCGAAATTGCAAAAGCGTTTCACAAACTCGGGAATGAAGTGATCATTACCGGGAGAAATCCAAAGAAACTGGAAGCTGCTGCAGAAAAAATAGGCGGAGCTCAATTTTTCGTGTGCGACATTACCAGCGAATACGATGTGAAAAATCTTATAAGGCACCTGGAGAAAAATTTTCCGAAGATCAATATTCTTGTCAATAATGCCGGCGAGGCTAATCTTCACAATTTGAAAACAGGAGATAAAGTTTTTAAAAATGCTTCTTCCGAAATAATGACAAATTATTTATCGGTGGTAAGACTGGTAGAAAAACTGCTTCCAACATTATTGAAAAAAGAATCCGCCATCGTGAATGTATCTTCGTTGGTAGCTTTTTCTCCCGCCGAATCGCTTCCAACGTATAGTGCAAGCAAAGCGGCCCTTCACTCATACACACAAATACTCAGACATACTCTGCGCTCAACTCCTGTAAAAGTATTTGAGCTCATGCCGCCTTTGGTGGATACGGATATGACTACAGAGATACATTCTCCCAATAAACTTAATCCTTCTTTGGTGGCTGCGGAACTTATGAATGCTATGACGCTGGATAATTTCGAAATCAAAGTGGCAAGCACCAATGATTTTTATCATTTATATCTGAGCAGTCCCGAAAAAGCATTGGAGTATCTTAATTCAAATTAGTTTCTGTGAATTTTATTTACCCTGTCACCCAGGTAAGAAAGATCATAAATAAAACAAAGAATGGAATATTTACGAGGAAGTAGATGGGAAAAAGATCGTATTTTATTTCTTTTACTTGCCTCCATAAAAAATAACTTACTATGATGAGAATGATGTAAGTGATAAATCCTACAGGAAAACCTTGTCCTGAATACATAGGTACACCAACGTCGGAGTAATTTTGCCCCTTAAAAAAATCGCCTGCAAATACAGAGATAATCATGACCCCAAAACATGTAGAAGCAGATATGAGAACACAAAGTATGATTTTGACTATCCTATTCATGTTTTTTAACCGAGATAAGAAGGAGCGCTATTGGCTACTGAGATTAAAATAA
This sequence comes from Bacteroidota bacterium, assembly GCA_021323535.1. GTDB lineage: Bacteria > Bacteroidota > Bacteroidia > B-17B0 > Aurantibacillaceae > Aurantibacillus. Next base: position 56,238 of record JAJONO010000024.1, on the reverse strand, counting down.
TAAAGTAAACGGAAAAAGGAATAATGTAAAGTAAAAACTGTTTTGATCTGCCAATGGCGCTCAGACTTACATGCATAGTAGCAGTCAAAAAGAGAAGATAATTGAAAAGATGCGAGGCTGTTTTATTAACGATGTAGGTCGATCCCATACGATCCCATCCGGAATATTCCTGGCGCATGGACCATGTGTCTGAGTAAAGGATCATACAGCCAAAGAAAAGAATGAGACATCCAAAAATGAAAAGAACAAGTGAAGTATGTTCCCATTTTTTGGAAAGAATGTGAGTAGCGGGAAACAGAACAAGGGCCGATAGCATCATCAATTTTACATCGGTAGCTTTTTCCCACCCGGATTTTATTCCGAAAAAACTGGTATTATAACGAAAAATAAATGAAGCGCAGAAAAACTGAAGTACTTGATAGGAAGCAACAACTACAACGAGAATGATTATTTCTTTTTTGGAAAGCTTCATGGTATTGTTTTTACTCAAAGTAACAGCTTTTGCTTAGAGTTTTAAAGAAAAATCTATTAATCGCGGCTTTCCTCTTATTATTTGCAGCACGGTTTTAGTTTCAAATATCATAGCTTTGGTGTATGATAATGAGAAGACTTTATATCCTGGCCGTAACCGTTATAATGTTGTCCTGTTCTTCAGATGACAAAGTTTTAATTGACGAACAGAGAGTGAAAACGGTAGATGTTGATAGCCAACCTTGAAGATACAACTTTACTAAAGCTCGTTTATGGTTCTTATGCTTACAAAGACGATAAGCCTTACTTTAATGCAGGGCCTAAAATATGGGACGATCAGGATTCGGTTTACGTTTATGTAGCTGAGAGGTTGGGTAATGATTCGGTGCAGGTCATTTACCTGAGAGGTGAAATGGCTATAACCATACGGATGCACAATCATTTTCACGAATCGGTTTTAATGTTGGTGAAAGAAAAGAAAGGGTGGAAAGTAGCCGATGCTTCTGTACAGGGAGAAGCGATAGATTACAATGCGGTAAAATTCGAAGGATTTTTCGGAAGACAGATGTTATTGCAATACGAAACCTTCGGCGTGTACGCAGGGGGAGTTGATTATGGAGAAAAGCAGTTTATGCTGTTAACGCCGGGTAGTCTCAAGGGTCAGAACGTGAGGTTCGTTTTTGCTTCGTCCAACACGGCGTCCGACCAATGCTTCGCTGATCCCGAAACTAACCGGGAATGCGATTGTTACAGCCATGACGGAAAAATAACTTATGCATACAACCAGAAATGGAAATGTCTTGTGTTTGATTATGTGTACAACCAGGTAAATATGCAATGCGAGGGAAAGAACCCGAAGGGAACTGTATTACATCAGAGATTGTGTATGAATGCTGATACATCTTTTCTAAGCTTTGATTCTGATAAAAAAATAAGGTTGACGGAGAAACAGATCCAACGTTACCTGAAATAAAAAATTCCACGAGGGGTGGGACTTTCTAACCAAGGTTCTATTAAGAATTTAAACTAAAATGTTTCCGTTTTCTTACGCAGATCGCGCAGATTCCGAAGATGAATTGTTCACCCTAAGGATCTGCGCTATCAACGTAATCTGCGTGAGATGTATATTAAAACTCCACTTTGTAACTTAATATAGGAATTAACGGTGCCTGGTACCAGTATTTTATTTGCCCGGTTTTGACATCAAAATATTGTCCGCCAACATTTTTCCTGTTCGTTGTATTCTGAATATCCAATGCTACCGTGCTTGTAATTTTCTTGTAATTACGTTTTAGGCTGGCGCGAATGTCGAGACGATAATAATCCGGATTTTTCTCTTCGAAACTTTTGTCTGTCTGATATTTTGTTTCTCCGGCTGCGATAGAAGCAGCAAGATCTATAGGTGTATAACGAAACCCACCAACAAAAACAGATTTAATATTAAACCCGAATGTTCTGTTCTTTTCCTTTCTTGTAAAGTGCCATTCTTTTCCCATGGTGAATGAGCTTGCGTAATTGGTATTGAAAAGCGTGTTATACCATTCGTCATTCGGAGCTTTGTATTTTGAGTCATACAATGAAACAGATAATAAGTAGTAAAGATTTTTGTGAAGAAATCTTTCATACGTTAATTCTAATCCTGTGTTGGTGCCAAGTCCGCTATTAACGAGAGGATCGGTGTTGTATCCGTCGGTTACGTTCAGAATCGAAAAGGTAGATGTTTTATCCTGGCTGATTGGAATATTAAATAAATGCTGGTAATAAATTTCGGTTTTCAGATGCGAGTATTCGTTAAAGTTCCAGTCGTAACCCAACACAATGTGGTGAGCTTTATTGAATCCAAGATTTTTATTCGGAAGTGTGTAACCTCCATCTGTTCCCGGCAACTGGGCAAAGTAAACGCCAATAGGTTGAAGCTGGCTGTGTAAGCCGTAACCAAGAGTAAGACTGTGTTTGGGAGTAATATCATATTTCACAGAAGCACGTGGTTCAAGTGAGTTGGAGTTATTGAGCAATAAATGAAAATAATGTACGCCAACATTTGTGGTTAGTTTTTCGCTCAGCCTCTGGTTCCATTGAAAAAACAGTTGTGCTGTTTCGGTACTGCCATTAACACGGAGTTTTTCGATTAATATGTTTGTATCTCTGCTTGATTTTTGCAGCAACTCATAGCCAAGCCTGTTAAGAATAAATCCGGTCCTGATATTATTCCTCGCGTTGATCTTTTTTGTATACACACTCGATAAAGTAATTTTACTCTGGGTGTAAGTCTGCTGGTATGTTTTTGTAAAAGTATTGTAATCGTTTTCGAGTTTTCTGCCATCTTCTCCGTTTTGTGTTCCCGAAAATGCGAGTACTGTTTTTAAGTAAGACTGATTATTGAATAATTTTGTATTGGTAATTCCAGTGGCGCCGGTATTGGCATAGAAATTATAACTGTAACGATAAAAATCATCTTCTTTCCATTTGAGAGAATCTTTTTTTGCTTCTGTTCTTTGTGAGCTTAATCCCCCAAAACCAAACACACTAAAAGTCCCGGCTTTTTTCGTTGGTAATGAAACATTGAAAGAAAGATCCTGGAAATTAGTAATACCATCGCCAATGGGAACACCCATCATCGAAAGAACTGAAAGAGTTGAGTAACGGTAGTTGACCAGGAAAGAACCATCGTAACCTTTTTTAAACGGACCTTCGGCTGCAACATCCACTCCAAGCACCCCAGCCTGAAAAGTGTATTCTCTTTTATGGTTGTTCCCTTTACGAAGTTTGAGATCGAATACGCCTCCGAGCGCGTTGCCATATTCCGCGGCGAAGGCACCGGTGGAAAAATCGGAATTATTTAAAAGTTGCGCGCTCAGAATAGAGATCCCTCCACCTGATGTGGCCACACTTGAAAAATGATTCGGATTCGGAATTTCAACGCCTTCCATCCTCCATAACAAAGCTCCGGGTGAGTTTCCACGAATAGAAATATGATTATTTCCGTCGCCTCCCTGAACAACTCCCGCAAATGAAGTGGCCATCCTGGCAGGATCGTTTACTGCCGCGGCAAATTTTTGTGTTTCTTCAACGGAGAACGCACGAGTGCTAACAGTCGACATTTCATTGAGAGGTTTGTTTTTGTTTTGCTTCGCGGTTACTTCCACTTCGCTCATAGTGGCAATATCTTCTTCAAGGTTTATATTCATCACAAGTTCTTTTCCTGAATTGACAGTAAGATTCTGGAGCGTTGATTCTTTGTAACCAATATAATTTACCTTGATGGTTTGTTTTCCAACAGGCACATTATTCAGAATGAATTGTCCGTTCTCATCAGTGGTTGTTCCTTTAAGAGGATCGGAGTTCAGTAACACAATTGCTACTCCCGGAAGAGGAGATTGCGATATCTTATCCGTAACCGTTCCGCGAATGGTTTGCGTGAGCGTTTGTGCCCAGGCACCAAGGCTCATGAATGAAAGAATTAAAATGAAAGAATTAATAGTGGATCTCATTGTACTATTTATTTTGATAATGATTAATTAAGATGGACAAGCTTGCCTGAACCGCTACATGAACTATTAACACCGGGATTACCTTTGTAACTTACATTACCGCTTCCTGAAATTTTTGCTTCAAGACTTTCGGTACAATACAGTTTTATATCTCCGGAGCCGCTCACCTTTACATTGGCAGTTGTAGCTTTAAAGTCTAGAGCATTACAATTTCCTGATCCACTGATCTCAAATGATTCATAGTTGGTGGTGCCGGCATGTATATCCACATTACCTGACCCACTAATGTGTGAGCTTAAATTATCTGTTACAAGTTCTGCAAGATCAATATCGCCGGAGCCACTTACTTTTAATTCAAGCGAATTTGTGGTGATCTTATTGGCGCAGTCTATATTTCCTGAACCACTAACCGAAAATTTAGAAATATCAGGCGCGTGAATGGTGATGTTTATAGGCGAATGTTTTGCAACATTGGCGCTGTATTCAATATCGAGTTCCTTACCATCGGTTTTTGTTTCGATAACCGACATTAAATTTTGTTGAGCCGAAACTTCGAGTTTATAAACCGAGTCCTGAACAAAGTGTACGTTGGCGTCTATTGATAAATGAATGCGATTGAAATTTCCTGGCTGTCTGCTTTCAGTTACAGTTTCTCCTTTTCCGACAACTACTTTGTGCCAGTTTTTTTTGCAGGAAGAAAATAAAGCAGTGATCAGAAGAAGAGAGAGAATCATGTTTGAAGTTTTCATAGTATATTTTTTTGTTATATACCTGTGACAACCGTAAACTCTTTAACCCCTACTCAAAAAGAAAAAATAAAGGCTGTTCGTCACCCTGAGCGTTCCCGATAATTATCGGGAGAAGGATTATAAGAAACGAATGGCGACTCTCGCGCCTGGCCACCACTTAACGCTGTTGTTTCCGCCATCATTGAGTTCTGTGGCACCAGAAGGAATCCTGCTTTGGTACTTAAGCGCATTTTCGGGATCGTTAAGATCTGTTAAAAGAAGATTGAATGTGGCTCCTGCGGCAACAGAAAGTTTTCTATTGAATTTGTATTCTAGCCCCCAATAGAATTTATACAGGTCGTTCGTTGAAAAGCTAAATTCACCAATGCATAAATGTTGTGTGCTGACAGTAATATCACTTCTTAATTTTTTTATTATTCCGAATGAAGTCCCTATGCCATAACCCAGATGCCACATGGGCTCGCTTTTTCCGGGTTCTATTCCCCCGCTGAATACATTATAAAACGAATTGGCTCCGGTGCGGAAAGAAAGATTGGTATAAAAGAGTTCATCCGCCGAAATTTCTATCTGGTGAACACCTTTTTTCACGAAACTGAAAAATCCTATTGGAACACCACTGGCTGAGTCTGCAAAGTTAAATGTTGCAATCTGCACACCTGTTAAAACTTTTGTCTTATTGAATAAACCTGCGATCTGAACATTGGCGCTTCCGCTTTCTGCGTCATTATAAAGCCCTGCTATTTGTATTCCGTTTTTCAGATGCCTGCTTCTGTTAAATAATCCTGCGATACTAATACCAGAAGTGGTGTCTTTGGTAAGATTCATTAATCCGGCGATAGCAACGCCTTTAGAATTTCCATTGTTATTATTGAAGAGGCCGGCAATCTGCACTCCTTTTGTTTCCTGGCCAACAGCATTAAACAAGCCGCCGATCTGTACGCCCGTCATCTTTCCGCCGTTGGCGTTAAACAGGCCTCCGATCTGCACACCTTTTACATGTTCTTTATTGATGTTGAACAATCCTGCGAGTTCAAAAGCGTTATTGCCTTTTGAATAGCCGCCAAGTACGTTGAAAGAAAAATTATTGTAGATATTTCCTGAGAGCTTGTGGTTGGTTCCGATAAAAGGTAAAAGCGAAACCTGGAAGGGTCTTGTCAAAGTATCTTTCACGTTGAGGGTGTTGATGTAGGCGCCGAATTTTTTTACAAAGTCTTCGGTGAATTTTTCAATCTGCTCCAGTTTTTTCTCCCACTCCCTGTTTTTTGTTTTAATTGAATCACTTAACGGATCAAGTCCAATCGTATACAACGCGTTATTATTTCCAGTAAGAATTAAAGCTGTGTCTTTATAATCCTGTTTGTTGATGCTGATCTTATTGCTTGCTGCGGGAACGGTTAAGGAATAAAAACCATAGTCATCGGTAGTGGTTGATTTAAGAGTGTTCTTGTCGTACACGGTTACATTTGCGATCTTCTTATTGGTGGATTTATCGATCACGTATCCGCTGAGCTCGGTTTTTGCGGGATTTTTTTCCGTTTTTTTTTCTTTCAGAATAATGTAATTATCCTTTGGTTTATAATATAAGCTTTGAGGAAGAATTAAAGACAGCACTTCGCGGATCGTTTTTTGTTTTACACTTACCGAAACGGGAGATACAGAACTGATGAGTGATGAAGGATAAGAAAAAACAACACCGGTTTGTTCCTGAATTTTTATAAGCACAATCGAAATGGGTTCATTCTGAACCGTTAATGTAACCTCTCTTTCAAGCGCGGGAACTGCGGCTCTGAAAGTGAACAAGGTCATTATGAAAAAAAACAAAACGATTGACCGGCGCATTTTTTAGTTGTTGCAAGGTTCGCCTTTTAGTGTGATAGATTTTCCTGATCGTACCACCTCAAGATTGAGCGTTTCGGCAATAATACTCAGAATGGCTTCCGGTTTTTCATTGTTGAAAGTAACAGAAAGCATACAATTTCCAAGAGCGGGATCTTCCAGTTGTATGTTCATTTCATACACATCATTCAACTGTTGTATAACTAAATGAAGAGGCGTTTCCTTAAACCGGAATACTTTCGAATGATAACTGGTGGTATTGTCTCCCGGAGAAATAAAAGCTTTGGAGAATTTTCTGTCAATGGTAGAATAAACAGCTTTCTCTCCCTTAACAAGTTTTAATCCTTCGTCTTCTTTCGAATAAAAATGTACTTCGCCGCTTTCCACCATTACTTCAATGGTACTGGTTCCTTCAATGGCTTTTACATTAAAAGAGGTTCCAATGTCTTTAATAGTAATATCGTTTACGGTTACAACAAAAGGCTGATCTTCGTTATGAACCACATCAAAATAAGCTTCTCCTTTTAATTTTACTTCACGTTTATTACTTCCCGATTCGTAAGTGAGCTCCGAATTTTTATTCAGGATCACTGAGCTTCCATCAGGTAACCTACTTGTAACAGAGTTTTTTGATGAAACAAGAGCCAGTCCCGTTGTTTGTTCTCCACCCATGAAAAAAGTAATGAGGATGGCCAGAACGGCAATAATAGCAAGGGCTGCGGCGGCATGATAAATTGTAAAGCGGGGTCTTATAGAAATAACTTTCGCTTCTTCTTTTTCATTAAGCCTTTCTTCAAGTTTGTTCCAGGCTTTGTCTACGTTCACTTCCTGTTCCGTTTTCATGGATTCAATTTCCATGAACAGTTTTTTATTCTGTTCGAAATAACGCAGGTTGTCTTCGCTTTCGGCTTTCCAATTTTCCAGCGCAGCATTTTCCTCGGGAGTTATTTCTCCTGAAAGAAGTTTGGCAATGAGCCCGTCAATATGTTCAGAATAGTTCTTCAATTTAATTCCTACGTTAAAACTTCGGCGCTGGCGCAAAATAGCCACCAGCCAATTACCGGTAAATAATCTTTTAATCGTTCCCTCATAATTTTAAGCGCCTTGCCCATGTGGTTCTCTACCGTTTTTACCGAAATACCAAGCTCGCTGGCGATCTCCGAGTATTTTTTATTTTCAAAACGGTTCAGCCTGAATACAAGTCCGCATTGCTCCGGAAGCGAATCAATAGCCTCATGTATCTTTACACTCAGCTCCTTCGCATTCAGCAGTTGTGTCGAACTGTCGAGTCCGGCCTGTGCAGTGTGCTTATAATCCTGCGCGTAATTCATTTTTATTTTCGCGTGTTTTATTTTGTTGAGGCAATCGTTATGCACCGCTCTGTACAAGTACGCTTTTATAGAGCCGATCTCGAGTTCCTCGCGTTTTTTCCAGATCGTATAAAATACATTTTGCACCACTTCTTCTGCTTCATCCATATCTTTTATAAGCGAACAGGCGTAATTACACAGCACCTGGTACCAGGTCCTGAAAATAGTTTCGTAGGCCTTTTTATCACCTGTTTTAATTTGCTGCCAGTATGTTTGTTCGCTAACCTGCAATTTTGTGGATATTGGCCACAAAGATACATTAATCAGGATAACTTTCTCTTTAGACAACCGAAGTCCGGTATACCCCTATGTGCTCCCAAAAGTTTTTTTGAAAGAACGGGAACGGCTCGCTTTTTTGAAATTACCATAATATCTGCAATCAAAGAGCAATAGGTTTTTTAAAAGGGAGTCAGATCAGAAAAACTTTGTAAAAACGCATAAAATAATACCATTCTTACTGATTTCGTGAATTATTCTTATTTTTAGTTGAATGAATGGAAAGAACCATGATAATGATCATAGCTTGCTGAAGACAAGCATTGCTGCGCATGCCCATTTAAGCGAGAGTGAATTTTTCCGTTTTGTCTCATTAGCTGTTATCAGAAAATATAAAAAGGGACAGTTTTTAATTCCGGAGGGCAGCACCACAAGAAAAACTCACTTCATGAGGAAAGGCGCTGCTATTGCCTACTTCATCGATTCATCAGGAGATGAACATGTTATTCAGTTTGGAATAGAAGGATGGTGGATCAGCGATCTCCAGAGTTTCATTAATGGGGGCCCTGCCAGGTTAAATGTTCGGGCAATTGAAGATTGTGAGATATATGAATTTTCGCGTGAACATATGGATCTTGCCTATGATGAGATTCCAGGAATAGTAAGATACTTTTTAAGGATTACGCAAAATGCATTTGCTACTTTTCAATCCAGGGTATTAGCAGATATGAGCCTTCCCGCCGAGGAAAGGTATAAGATCTTTTGCAGTAAGTATCCACAGATTGAATTAAGGTTCTCTCAGAAACTGATCGCTTCTTATATCGGTATTACACCCGAATCGCTGAGCAGGATCAAAAAAAGTCTTCTCGAAAGATGATCCTGAGACCATATTAATGTAATTACAGGACTAAACATAAAAAGCGTGAAAACTTTATTAAAAAGACGTTTGCTGCTTTGCTGTTACATAACTTTGGTGACTGTATGAATGGATTTAAAACGCAATATTATACATTATGGGATCCGGAAAAAAGTATTCTTATTACCCGGCTGAGGGGACTCATTAGTGTGAACGATGTTCGTTCATGGATCCAGGGATTTGAACAGGCAGCAAAATTGATCCCTTCCAATTCCGGATTCAAGTTACTTTCCGATCTTCATGGCTTCACTGCTGAGAATGTAGAAGCTCACAAAGCAATGCGTACTATTATTCCTCTTTTTTTGTCGCAACACGGCATGAAACCCGGATTCGCCCGTCTTTTTCCGGAGGTACCTGTAACTGTTGTAACGTTGGAAGCTAAACGCTGTGTAGCCTCCGCCCATGTTCATCACGACGTGACCAAGATCACGAAATATCATACAGAGCTAAGCACCGCTTCAGAGGATTTTTTTACGGATTCTGACGCGGCTGAAAAATGGTTAAACGCTATTCATTTATAAATCATGAACCTCGAAGAAAAATTAAAAAGCCTTAATTTCGAACTACCGGAAACTTCAAAGCCAGGCGGCTCTTACAACTCGATAAATATCAGGGGAAAAATTGCATATGTAGCTATTCAGTTCCCTATTTATAACGGTGCTTTTCTTTTCAAAGGAAGATTAGGAAAAGATCTCACTACGGAGGATGGTTATAAGGCCATGCAACTCTCAGCTCTTAACGTAATTGCACAGGTACATGAAAAAGTGGGTTTCGAAAAAGTTGAAGGCTTAAATCATTTTGATGCCTATTACCAGGCCGAACCCGGTTGGGACGAGGGTCCAAAGATCGTAAATGGAGCTTCCGATCTTTTTATAAATGTTCTTGGTGAGAAAGGACAACATTCAAGATCTATTTTTGGCGTGCATGTGTTACCGCGCGACTTCAGCGCGGGCCTAACCGCTACATTTACACTTTATTGATGTAGATCAATTTAAATTGATATCCGGTGATATTTTACGCATCGGCATTTCCTGGCACTTTTGTGATATAAATAACATATCATGAAAGTAAAAATCTTTAAGATTACAGAATTAAGTTCCTGTCTGGCTACAGCAGGTGTTAACTGGGCCCCGGTATTGGTAAGGCTATCGATTGCAATTGTTATGTGGCCGCACGGAGCGCAATTATTATTAGGGTGGTTCGGGGGATATGGATTTAAGGGCACAATGGTTTTTCTGCAGGAAGAGAGCGGTCTTCCCTGGATTGCCGCCTTTCTCGTTATCATGATCCAGTTTTTCGGCTCGTTGTTCATTCTGGTTGGTTTATTCACACGTCTTTGCGCCTATGCCATGTTCATTATTGTGATTGGTATGATCTTTAATGGGCACACAGAACACGGCTTTTTCATGAACTGGTTTGGTTCGCAGAAGGGAGAAGGTTATGAATTTCACTTATTGCTTCTTGGCTTGTGTATTTCGTTAATCCTTACAGGCGGCGGTAAAATTTCATTAGATAGTATCATTCGCAAAAAAAACAAAAAATGAATTGGGTGAATTTTTTTTTGGTTTCGGGTTTTTTTTTGTTGGGCGAGTCATGTAATGGCCAATCCTTATCCACCGAAATGATGTCGGGTAACAATAGCATCTGGTATCAGCATACCATTGTAGCTTCTGTAGGAAGTTCAGGTGTGGGATTTTTCAATACAAGTTCATTCGACGCTTTTTATTATAAAGAAAAGAGGGGAGAAGTTATGGCTCAATCGTACCTCACTTATCAGCCCTTTAATAAAGTAAAATTGGGCTTAGGCGCTTTTTATTCATCTGTTCCTGGTTTTTATTCATCGGTAAATATTCAGTTGTTTAAATTCGGGAACAACTACACGTTTATTTTTGTGCCAAGGATAGATCTGGCAAAGAAGCCAACCTACGATTTTATGTTTCTGGCGGAATACAAACCGAGGTTGAGTGAAAAAATAAAACTTTATGCAAGGTTTCAAACCATGATGAACTATGGTGACAAAGGACATAACAGAAGTTATCAATATGTTAGATTTGGACTCGAACAAAAAACATTTCAGTTTGGTGTGGCGGCGAATTACGATTGCTTCGGTAGGGAAATGCTATACGTTTCAAATTACGGACTGTTTATCAGAAAAGAAATGATTAAGAAGTAGATCAGGAAGTTTTCTCAAGAAGTTTCTTTACAATCTCGTTCTTGTTTTCGCGGTTAATGGAAATGCTCTTACCTTTTATATGAACCTGCCCTTTTTCAATCTTACTTACTTTGCTCTTGTTCACAATAAATGATTTCTGCACCTTAATAAATTTATTTTGCGGAAGTTCACTCTCCACATTTTTAAGAGAGTTGTAGCAGATCAGTTTTCTTTTTTCACAATGATAGATCACATAATTTCTCATGGCTTCGATCATCACAATTTCGTCAAAGGTCACTTTTTCAATAATTTTTTCTGAACGAATATAAATGAACCTGTGTTCGGCTGATGCTGACTTGTGGTAATTGATATAACTCTCCACTTTTGAAACAGTCTGCCGGAAACGATCTTTCGATGTGGGTTTTAAAAGATAATCGAGTACGTTTAACTCGTATCCTTCAATAGCGTATTGGTTATAAGCGGTAGTTATTACTATCGGAACATCCAGTGGGATTTTTCTTATGAAATCGATACCATTCATTCCGGGTAATTCAATGTCGAGAAAAATAAGATCAATATTTTTTTCGCTGTTTGCTTCTCTGAAACTTAAAAAATCGGCTACATCATCGCATACAACCATAGGGTGCAGATTTTCAAATGGTTTTATAAGGTTTAGTAAACCAAGTTGCGCAAGGGGCTCGTCTTCTATAATAACACAGTTAATCATTTTGTGAGTTTGATGCTTAGGGTGGTTGTAAAGGTTGATTCCTCAGTAGAAATTCTGAGTTGGTGTTTATTATTGTATAAAAGCCTGAGACGTCTTTTTACATTTTCAAGACCTATTCCTCCCGGCAGGGAAGAAGGTTTTTTTCCGTCTACACTATTAATAACCTCCAGGGTAAAGTTATCACCGCTGAAATATGTTTTTATTCTGATGCTGGCCTGGTGATTTTTGGTTTTTGGTGTATGCTTAAAGGCATTTTCTATGAAAGGCTGCAATAAAAGCGGCGCAATCATTAGATCCGCTGATGGAGGATTTTCAAATTCATAGATCACTTGTATTTTGTTGGAATACCTTAGCTTTTCAAATTCAATAAAATTTTCAAGAAAGTTCAGTTCTTTATTCAATGAAATAAAACTCACGTTACATTCATACAACTGGTAACGCAACAGATCAGAAAATTTCAAAAGGATCTCTGAAGCTTTTTCCTTGTTTTCATCTAACAGAACATAAATATTATTGATGGAGTTAAAAAGAAAATGAGGATTCATCTGCGCTTTCAGAAAGTTGAGTTCACTTTCGAGATGTTCTTTCTTTTCCTTTAATTTATATTGCCTGAAATACAGAATAAACAAAAGCACAAATGCGATGAGAAGAATAACCGCGACAATAAGAAGATAATTTCTTTTTTTAAGATTTTCAAGATGCTGTTCCTGTTCCGCGCTTCTGATCCTGTTCTCATAATCCTTCTCAATAAGCTCTATTCTTTTATCTTCAAAATTAATGTGTTCCTGTAATTCGCTTTTATAGATACTATCCGCAATGCTGAAGCTGATGTTTTTATAAATGAGGGCCGAGTCAAATTGTTTTAACCTGAAATACAGGGCTGAAATATTATCATGAAGAAGACGGAAATTCGAAATGCCGGTTTTAAGATTAATAGCCTTCTTGTAATTTCTGATTCCTTCTTTAAGATCGCCTTTCAGTTGGTGACAATATCCCAGGCTGTAATAATAAGAACCGTCGAGGCTCCCAAAAAGACTAAGCGAATCGGATATTTTTTTTCCACGCTCGAGAAAATAAAAACAACTGTCCCAGTTTCTTAATTCTCCATACATGATCCCGAGATTGAACAGGTGCTCAATTTTTCCGGTCATGTTCCCCGGATATTTAGAGGCGATCTCAAAAGATCTTATTAAAAGAACTTTACCGCTGTCGGGATACCCGAGTTTCCATTTTATGTAGGATTTGTTTCCCAGAAGCGTAGCGTACCTTTCCATTTTATCAAGCTTGATAAATATCTTTCCCGCTCTGTCAAAAAACGCGTCCGATTCTTTAAGATTACCCGATAACGCAAAAATATTTGCCATGTTCACGTATACAGCCGCCTTGGCATTATCATCTTTTAACCTCGTGTAAATTTCCAGCGCTTCGTTATAATATTCCAAAGCTCTTTTAAACACAGTCAGCTCCTGGAGATTTACTGCTGCCATATTTAGAATATTTGCCTTAAGATTTTGTTTACTATCCAATACTTTAGACTCAAGCGCTTTGAGGTAAAGCTTGTCGGCCCTGTCATAGTTTCCCTTATGGTAGTTCACAAATCCCCATTTGTAATACAGGTCGAGTTCAAGAACAGGATACCTGTGTTTCGAAAGAATAGAGTTTGCTTTTTCGAAGGTCATCAATGAAAAACTATAATCGTATAAACTATCGGCTACTTTCTCGGCCAGCAATATAAGGCGGGCGCATTTAACACTGTCGTCGTTAATTTTAAGAATGTCTTCGTAAAGCGCGTATTTGTCTTTGGCTCCAAAACCGGAGTAAGAAGTTAGAAGTGCCGCGGCAAAAAAAACGAATAGGGTTTTCACAATTTCTTTTCAAAGATAAACATAATGCTACTGAATAAAATTCATTTCGTCCCTGTTTTTATGCATTTGGGATAAACATAAATTAAACTGGGTCTGTAATTATTGGCACACGGCACATTTTATCCCAACCAAAAAGCAGATGATATAATTTAAAAAAATGTTGCTCAATTCTCGTTTAATTTTGTAAAAAAAAATTATGAAAAAGATCTCGACACTCATTCTGTTTGGAATATTTACATTCTTCGGCTGGCCCCCTATAAAGGCTCAGTGGATTCAGAAAACAAATTTTGGTGGTACCGCTCGTGCCGCAAGCGCGGCGTTTAGCCTTGGCAATAAAGTGTATTTATTCGGAGGCACAGATAATTTCCAGTTGCAGGATTTCTGGGAGTATGACATAACAACTGATGTGTGGACGCAAAAAGCAAATTTTCCAGGAGGGTTTCGGGCGGGCTCCAGCACTTTTACAATTGGAACAAAAGCTTACCTGGGATTGGGAAGCAATACTAATTTTTACTACAACGATTTGTGGGAGTATGATCAAACCACTGATACCTGGACCCAGAAAGCATTTATGCCGGGCGACACGCGCGAAGAAGCAGTTGGATTCAGTATAGGGTCAAAAGGATATATTGGAACCGGACAGAAATTTTTTGTTGGCCCCAACAGTTCGTTCAATATAGCATACAATGATTTTTACGAATACGATCCTGCAACAGATTCATGGACACAAAAAGCAAATGTACCTGGGAGCACAAGAACTTTTGCAGCAGGTTGCTCAGCCGGAACGAAAGGTTATCTTGGTTTTGGAGCAGATGCTAACCAGAATGCTTCCTTCACTGATTTTTACGAGTACGATCCTGTAACAGATGTGTGGACCCCAAAAAGCATTGGAGCAGGATATCCGGTTGCCGATCCGGGATTATTTTTAATAGGAAACGATCTGTATTTAATGGGCGGATTAGACCTTGCTACTTTTACCGCTCCTACTTCTTACCGCCGTTATAATACCATTACCGATAGCTGGGTAACAGCCGGAAGTTTTCCTGGTGGAATTATCGCGGGCCAGGTAGCGGTTTCATCCAATGGAAAAGCTTACGCGGGAACCGGGTTTGACGCAAGTCTTAATCCGCGAAACGATTGGTGGGAGTTTACCGCAAGCTCTTCTACGATTACAACAGGCGTAACAGAAAAAACCGAATCTATAAAAGCTTTTTCGATAGGACCAAATCCTGTAATGAATGAACTTACTTTAAACATTTATCAGAAAAAAAACAGCACATACAGTTTTATAATTACAAATATTCTCGGCGAAGTGAGTTACTCAGGAGAATTATCAGGAACTGAAACAGAAAAAATTCAATTGCCGGCATCAATGGGTAAAGGGATTTACAGTTTTACATTACTTAATTCATCCAAAACAAAAATCGCATCACAGAAATTAATTAAAAATTAATGCAGCAGTTATTTCCGGGGAGAGAAAGGAAATAACGCGGAGCGGGGGTTTGTGTGACCCCCGCTTTTTTATTTATGTGGAATTATTTTCGTGATTTAGCTGGTCACAGTTCATTCTGACATGGCACAAATTTTTGCACGATAAAACGGGGTCGGGTCTGTTTAGCCTTTAAAAATCAATCATCATGGGAGTCTTAACATTAAAATCAAAATACGGGGTGCTTCAGGGCGCTATCGGTGGTATTGTAGGTGGAGTTGCATTAGCTCTCACATCAATGCTGGGTTCTTTAATATTGGGAAAAGGATTATTGCATCCTATTATTCTGGCCGGTTATGTGTTTCAACCTTATGTATCTGATCCGGAAATGAGTAACACTGTTCTTCTTACTGCAATCGCGGTTCACGTTATTGCAAGTGTTCTTGGAGGATTGTTGTTTATTTTCGCCGCTAATACTTTTTTAAATGGCCGCAACATGTGGCTCTGGGGAATGGTGGTAGCAGGTATCTATTGGCTCTTCGCGGTGTTAGGCGGAATTCAGACTGTCGATCCAACCATGGCTGCTCATATGAACCACATTGGTTTATTTCTTGGTTATATGGCTTACGGAGCCGCTATGGGTGCTTATGTAGGAAGAACCCATCATCACCATGAAGTAAAACATTAGATCATGCCATTTTAATTCCTATAACACAAACATCGTCAACCTGATCAAGGTTGCCTTTCCAGTCTTTAAAGGTTTCCTCCAGTTTATTCCTTTGCTCGTTCATGTTTAAATGTGAAATACTTTTCATGAGCTTACTCAAACTACTGTACTTGAATTTTTTTCCTTTTGGTCCGCCAAATTGATCGGCGTATCCATCGGTGAACAAATAAATAATGTCTTCTTTTTGAAGCTGAATCGTGTTTGTGGTAAAAGGTTTCGGATCAATGTATCTCCCAATGGGTTGTTTGTCGGCCTTTATTTCCATCATATCATCCGAATTCTTTTTCAGTATCCAGATCGGGTTGTTTGCTCCCGACCATTTTACTTCGCAGGTTTTAAGATCAATGGCGCAGAGCGAAATATCCATCCCGTCTTTTACTTCGCTTTCACTTTTATCAAAAGTTTCGATAACCAGTTCGCGAACTTTATTCAGTATTTTACCAGGATCCTTAATATCAAATTCTTTTACGGCCCTGTTCAGCGCGTTTGAACACACTACGCTTACCATCGCGCCCGGAACCCCATGTCCTGTACAATCAGCGGCGGCTATTAAGATAAGTTCCGGATTATTGGTTGTACGTTCTGAACCTTTAACCTCTAACGAATGACTCTCAGTCGTATGCATCCAATAAAAATCTCCCGCTACAATATCTTTTGGCTGATATAAAACAAAAGAGTCGGGCAGGGTTGATTTCACAAGTTTTATAGGAGGAAGAATGGCTTCCTGTAATCTTTTTGCGTAGGCAATGGAATCAATGATCTCTTTATTTTTTTCATCAACAATGTTTTTCTGAATCTGAAGTTCCGCTTTTTGTTGTGTGATCTCAAGATTAGCTTTTTTCTTTTGCTGGTAGTTTCTGAAAATATTAAAGAGAAGCACAACCAGTAAGATCAGTCCGCCAATGAAAGAATAAATAATAACCCTTTGGTTTCTGTTTTCGCTTTCGGTCATTTTTTTCTGTTCATCCATCAGTTTTAATTGCGCCTGTTGTTTCTCGGCTTCCGCTTCTTTCTTTTTAAGACTGGCTTCATTTAAATCTTTGTCTTTTTCTAACAGAAGAATAGAGTTCTGTTTCGCTTTATTTTCCGCTTTCTGTTTGTCAAGGTCGGCATGGTTCTGTAATAACTGTAATTCCTGGATGCGCTTGTTTCTTCCTAAAAGTTCGATCTGCTGCTGTTTTTTCGAAGACTCGTATTTTGCTTCCAGTTCATTGGTTTGTTTCAGTTTTTCGGAAGACATGATACTGTCGCGGAAGGTCATGAATTTGGACATGTAAGAAAAAGCTTTTTCGTAATCGGCCTTGGCGCTGTATGCTTTATATAATCCTTCGTAAACATAACGGCTCTTGTATAGATCGCGGCCCGACAACATGTCTTCCGCTTTTTTTAAATAATCAATTCCTTTATCGTATTGTTTTTCTTTTTCAACGAGGTCAAGTCCAAGCGAAATGTAGTTGTTCATGATACATTCTTCATTTGAAGTTTCCTGGCATATCTTAAGAGATCTTTCTTTATATTCAAGTCCCTTTTTAAAATCGCCAATGTCGTATAAGGTCCCGCCAACATTCATAAGAACAGACGCGAGAAAAAATTTATTCTGTCCGGGTTGTTCCAGGATGCTGATGGCTTTATCGAACCACACGATGGATTCTTTTTCTTTGTGAATATTTTTATAGCATACACCTGTTGTGTTATAGGCGTCGAGCATTTGAAAATTATCTTTGGTAACCTGGGCGTGTTCGTGCGACGCAAGGGCATAGGGAAGCGCGGTAGCGTATTCTCCGGCTGTAATATAATTATAGGCAATGTCGATATTTGCAGCGGCGAGGTAAGCGTGATTGAGAGGCTGAAGACTGGTGGCGTAGGTAAGTTGTTCCTGCAGGGTGGCAATGGCTTTAGGATTCTGTCCGTTGTTTGTTAAAACGAATCCAAGATCTTTGTACGCTTTTCTCGTGGTTTCCCAACCTGGTACTTTTTTAGCCACTTCAATACATTGCCTGTAGACTTCCGCCGCCCTATCCGGCTTACCAAGTTTTTTGTAGGCGAAGGCGGCTTTATCGTATGAGAAGGCAAGCCTTTTGAAATTGTTCTGTGACTGGTATATTTTAAGCGCTGAGTTTATTAATTCGAGCGCTTTATTATATTGCGTGAGTTCACTGTACAATGAGGCCTGCGCCATATAAGATACTCCTTGTAGATTTAGATTTTTTCCGGCGATAGCAAAAGCGCGGTGTGCGATATCGAATGCTTTTTTCGAGTCGGTTTTAACTAGTTTAAAAGCTACTTTGCTTAGAGCTACAATTTTTAATGAATCACTTGTTTCTGATTCTGCTTTTGTAATTTGCTCTTCTATGGTTTGAGAAGAAGCCATGAAAGAACCAAGTACACAAATAAAAAATATACTGAGTCGTAATGTCTTTTTAAGAAGGAGATTTGCGAACATAGTTTCAAATTTAACAAAAACCTCGTATTTTCACCATTGAAATAAATGCCGGTGTTTCCCTATAAGCACTTTTGTCCTGCGGCAGAATTACAAATTATGGTGAGAAAAAATCTTCTTGTAGTGTTTCTTTTCCTTTTACCCACATGTTGGTTTGCTCAAACCAGGATGGCAGATTCACTTATAGCATTACTGAAAACAGGGTCGCAGGATACGGTTCGGGCAAACCGTTTGATCAATTTAGCCATGGAGCTTGTTTACAATAATGAAAACAAGAAAGGTATGGACTATGCGAATGAAGCAATGACGCTCTCCAAAAAATTAAACTTTGAAAAAGGGATAGCAACGTGTTATAGAATTTACGGGCGCGATTTCAATGATAAGTCTGAATACGATAAGGCCACAGAAATGTTTAATGAGTCCATTTCCAGGTTTACTAAAATAGGATTGAAAAGAGAACTGGCTACTGTTTATGGTGATTTGGGAAATACCTGTTATTACAAAGGAATATTCCATCAATCGATCGAAAATTTTCTTAAGGCGCTCAAGATATTAGAATCACTTAACGAGAAAGCCGATGTGGCTGGTTATTCCATGAACATTGGTATCATCTATGATAAAATTGGGGAGCGCGACAAAGCGATTGAATATTATGAACGCTCGCTCAAAACCAGCCGCGAAATCGGTCATCAGCAGGGAATCGCCAATGCTTATGCAAACATCGCCATTGTTTATTCAAATAAAAAGGAGCTTAAGAAAGCATTGGAATTTCATAAGAAAGCGCTTCAGATAAATGAAACTATAAAACGCCCTTACTCGCTCTGGAACGCCTACTTTAATGTGGGTTCTTCTTTCGAAATGCTGGGCCAGAACGATAGCGCGCTTATTTATATAAAGAAAGCCGAAGAGTTGTCCCACAAAATTAATAATCCAAGCGTGAAGGTCCGTACACAGGAACTTCTTTCAATGGTGTATATAAAAACCGGGAAGAATAATATTGCTGAACCGCTTTTAGTATCGGACAAAAAATTATTGGACAGTATAAATTCACTTGAACTTAAAAGCAGGAACAGTTTAAATTTCAGCAATCTTTACAATGGAACAGGTGATTATAAAAAATCACTCGCCTATTATAAACTTTATGATAGCATTGAGAAAGAGATCTTCAATGACGATAATAACAGGAAGGTACTTCAGCAACAGGCCGAGTTCGCGTACGAGAAAAAAGCGGTGGCCGACAGTTTAAAAACTGTGGAGGAAAGAAAAATTGTTGCTGTGCAGTTGGAACAAGAGCGTACACAGCGAATAGCGCTTTATGGTGGTGTGGGATTACTGGGATTATTCGGAGCTTTTATGTTTAATCGCTTCCGTGTTACAAGTCGTCAAAAAAAGGTGATCGAACAAAAGGAAAAAGAAACCGATCACCAGAAACGCATCATTGAGGAAAAACATAAAGAAATTACCGATAGTATTAATTATGCCGAAAGGATACAGCGAAGTTTTTTAGCGACCAGAGAATTGCTCGATGAAAACCTGGAAGATTATTTCGTGTTCTTTAAACCTAAGGACGTTGTGAGTGGCGATTTCTACTGGGCGTCAGAGTTATCCAATGGAAATTTTGCTTACATCTGCGCGGATAGTACCGGGCATGGCGTGCCGGGAGCTATTATGAGTATTTTAAATATTTCTTCTCTCGAACGGTCAATCGAAACAAAAACAAATCCAGCCGAAATTATCAATGAGACAAGAAAAATTATTATTGAAAGATTAAAAAAAGACGGAAGCACCGATGGTGGAAAAGACGGAATGGATGCTTCGTTGATCATACTGAATAAAGAAAAGAATAAATTATACTATGCCGCGGCCAATAACCCGGTCTGGATTCTTCGTGATGCTCAGATCATAGAGCTGGATCCGGATAAAATGCCAATTGGTAAACACGATAAAGATAATCAGCCATTTATCGCGCGTGAATTTGAACTAAAAAAAGGAGATCTGATCTACAGTCTCACCGATGGTTTTCCTGATCAGTTCGGCGGACCAAAAGGCAAGAAATACAAATACGCGAACATGAAAAACTTTTTGCTGTCCATCATGAATTTGTCAATGAGCGAACAAAAAGAAAAACTTCATTCAGAATTTGAATCGTGGAGAGGCAGTCTTGAACAGGTAGACGATGTTTGCGTTATAGGCGTGAGAATATGATAAGCCTATCGGAATTGTTTCGGCTTCTGCTTTTGTGAAGCAAGTTCAGCCAGTTCGTTGATTCGTTTTTCTCTTGTCTCTGGCCGTTTGGCAAGAATGATCCACTGAAGCATACTTTTTCTTACCGATTTACTCAGGCTCATAAAAAATTCTTTTGAGCATGCTTTTGTTTTAAATGCTTTTGCTAAATCTTTTGGTATGGTTAAGTCTTCAACGCTGTCTAAAATTTCCCACGAACCATTTTGTTTCGCGGCTTCAATGCTTTCCAGACCGGCTTTAGTCATTCTTCCTTCTGCAATGAGTTTCGTTATTTTCTCTTTATTTATTTTCGACCAGGTGCTGCTGACTTTACGTTTACCGAAAAATTGCATGAATTTTTCCGAGTCAATGGATTTTCGGGTACTATCTATCCATCCAAAACAAAGCGCTTCGTCTACTGCCTCGCTCCACGAAATAGTTGGTATGCCAGATTCTTTTTTGTAACAAATAAGCCAGATGGATTGTTTTGATTTGTGGTTCTTTTTTAGCCATTGCCTCCAGGCTTGCAGGTTTTCAGGGTAGAAGGTTTCTATGGATTTTTGTTGCATGAATTATAACGGCTAAAATACCATTTGCAACTAATAAAAAAAATACTCCGGAAATTGTCAGTTCAGTGTAAAGCTTTGTTTATCTGTGGTTTATAAAAAATATTTTTTTTCAGTTTTCTTGTCACAAAATCAAGCAATATCTGTCTTATACATAAACTAAAATCAAATTAATTATGGACACACCCTTTCTCGCACCTATTGAAAAGCCCAATGGCTTGTTTTGGAAACTACTTTATGCGTACTCACGCAAAAAATTTGGTAAAGTAATGACACCTTTAAAGGTTATGGCGGCCCGCATGCCGCTTAGCTTTGGTTCCTTCTCCGGAAAAATCGGTCAGCTCGATAAAAAGCTGGAGCTCCCTGCGGAAACAGTTATGCTCGTCCGGCAAAAGGTAGCCGAAATAAATATTTGTCTCTTTTGCATCGATATAGGCCGTTCTATTACTATTAATTCGTCAATGAATCAGGCTAAGTTCGATGAGTTGAGTCAGTATAGTAACAGTAAACATTTTTCTGAAAAGGAAAAGACATTACTTGATTTTGTTACCATGCTTGCCCGTGACCGTAAAATGGAGCAGGATATGTTTAACCGGCTCGCTCAATATTATAATGAACGTTGTATATGCGAGATTATATGGGTTACTGCAACCGAGTTTTATTACAACATTGGAAATATTGGTTTAAATATTCATTCCGATATGCTTTGTGATATTGCGAAAATGAAGAATACTAAATAACCCGCATTTTTTAAACAACAGTTGAGTTAGTAAGATTTATTTTTCGAAATTTGTATCTGTCTAATGGAACTTACCAATGAAATTCTTGGGCTTCGGCCTCAGTTGTTAGGTCTTGCCTATAACATGCTTGGTGTTTTTGAAGATGCCGAAGATATCGTTCAGGATGTTTTTGAAAAGTGGCTCTCTGTTAAGAATGTAAATGAGCCAAGGGCTTATCTGGGTCGGATGGTTGTTAACCGGAGCATCAATCGTCTCAATGAATTAAAATTGCAACGTGAAAATTATAAAGGATATTGGCTCCCGGAACCCTATATCACTTATGAGCCGGCCAAAGTACCAACCCTCGAATACGGTTTGATTTTTTTACTCGATAAACTCAATCCTTATGAGCGTGCAGTATTTATTCTCAGGGAAAGTTTTTCGGAAGATTATAATGTTATTGCCGAACTCACGGGACTTACTGCAGAAAATTGCAGACAGCTTTTGCACCGCGCGCACGAAAAACTCCAGCGAAACACAAAAAAAACGATGGATCCTTCATCGAGGACGGTGCTTACCGAAGCGTTTCTTGTTGCGCTTCACAAACAGGACGTGGTTTCGCTCAGTAAATTGCTCCGAAACGATATTGAATTATATAACGATGGTGGCGGTAAGCGAGCAGCGGCTTTAAAACCGTTGTTTGGCCTCGAAAAGGTTTTAAAATTTCTGGGAGGCATCGCAAAGCTTCCCGAGAATCAGGACAACGAATTCATGTTTCGCTCCGCTTTTGTAAATGGTTCCCCGGCCGCGCTGATTTTTCACCGCTCTAATGGCGAGTTAGATTCTATGCAATATGTCGAATTTGAAAACGGGGTGATTACCCGCTTACATTACGTGCGCAATCCGGATAAATTAAAAATCAGAAAGTAATTTGTGAGTTGTTATGCCAGTTTAATAAGAACATGGCACCACCATAAAGCGAAAAACCCCTAAGTAACTCGAGAGGTTTTTCTAATGGGTTAAAATAACTAACTTTTTCAAATTTATGTTTTTGTATCCCAATTTATCAAGAGTGGTTTTTAGCATAAGTTTAATAGCCTTTTTTCCCATAGAGGTCTTAAAATACTTTTCTCTGTCAAGAGCGTCTTCTTTAAATAAGTAAAATTCGCAGAAAATTAATTCGAGTGGAATTCTTGATTTCGTACTGATGTTTTCGCCGTTGTTATGTGATTTTATCCGCCGTTCAAGATTGGAAGTATAACCAATATAAAGTAAATGGTCTTTCTGACTAAAAAGTACGTAAACACAAAAAGGAAGAGGCATGGATCAAATATATACTCATATGCAAATGAAGTCAGAATGATTTAACGAAAAATGTCATGAAGCAGAAAACGTTTTCGGCACTTACGCTTCATGACACCACCATAAAGCGAAAGCCCCCCGAGTAACTCGAAGGGCTTTCTGCTTTATGGTGGTGCCTGTCGGAATCGAACCAACGACACAAGGATTTTCAGTCCTTTGCTCTACCAACTGAGCTAAGGCACCAGCTCAATCCATCATTGGAGGCTGCAAAAATACATATTTTATCTCACCCACAAAATATTTCTAAAAAATTCTTAATTCTCAGGCCAGTTAGCTGATTTACAAGTATCTTTAAAAACCATGAATTTAATTGCCGACTTTGGTAATACCCGTATTAAAACCGCCCTGTTC
Source organism: Bacteroidota bacterium (assembly GCA_021323535.1). GTDB lineage: Bacteria > Bacteroidota > Bacteroidia > B-17B0 > Aurantibacillaceae > Aurantibacillus. The sequence continues at coordinate 32,628 of JAJONO010000024.1, read as the reverse complement.
GAAAACAACACCCTTATCAGCAAAAAAACATACGATTCGGTTACTGATCTTATAAACGACAAAAACTTTTATTCCCGTGCCCAAAATGTTGTGATAGGAAGCGTTGTGAGCAATCATACGCAATTCATGAACTCAGTTATCGATAAAAAAGTACTTTTATTCGAAGCTTCAACTCCTATACCGCTCAAAAATCTTTATAAAAGCGCGCTAACACTGGGATCCGACCGAATCGCAGCGTCCATTGGTTCTTATTCGTTGTACCCAAATCGTAATGTTCTTACCATAGATGCCGGTACCTGCATTAAATATAATTTCGTAAATAGATCCAACGAATACCTAGGAGGAGCTATCTCTCCGGGCCTTCCCATGCGTCTTAAAGCCATGAATCACTTTACCAACAAACTGCCTCTGGTAGAGATCGATTTTAATTATGAAAAATTAACAGGGCAAAGCACTCATGAATCCATTCTCTCGGGGGCCTTACTGGGCGCGGCTGCCGAGGTGGAAGAGACCATCAACCGCTACAACAGATCACATGAAAACCTTGCGGTTGTTATAACCGGAGGCGACTCCCCATACTTGTGCAAACAACTTAAAAATCGCATCTTTGCGCACCCCGATATTGTACTTTCGGGACTCAACACGATCTTAAACTACAATATTGAAGAATAAATCCCATATCCTTTTTCTACTGTTCATTTTTTCTGCTGTTCATTTCCTGGCACAGAATATCACCTACAGTCCTTATTCACGTTATGGTCTTGGTGAATTAATCCCTTCCACTTTTGCACATAACCTTGCAATGGGTGGCGCAAATGTAGCGTGGCGACCAGATTCTACGTATGCAAAACATGGCGGTTGTCACTTTATTAATTCCGGAAACCCGGCTTCTTATCCATTCATTCGTCTTACAACCCTTGAAGTAGGAGGAAATTTCATTTATTCCGATTTCAAAGCAAATTCTTCATCACTTCGTAAATGGGGAACCAATTTCGGTTATGGAACGCTTGGCTTCCCGGTTCGTAGTAACGGCGGCGCGTGCCTGGGTATTATGCCTTTTAGCACCGTTGGTTACGATGTAAAATCAACATACAACCAAACTGGAATCGGGGATGTTAACTATCTCTATAGCGGAAGTGGTAGTTTAAACAAAGTGTTTCTTGGTTATGGTGTACTGCCCTTCAATAAACGTCTTTCAAAATTCAGAAGAAAATTCCCGCACATAAGTGATACAACTATCAGCCGCTCATCTTATAAACTGCGCGAAGGATTCAACAAAGTATTCAGCGATCTTTCCCTCGGCTTCAATGTCAATTATATTTTCGGAAATGTAGAACAGTCCACACGCGTTGTATATCCTAATTCAATCCTTTACAATAATACCTACCGTATACGCACCCTCACTATGGGAGATTTTACGGGTAATTTTGGTGTGCAGACTGCCTATACTATCGATAGTGTACTCGATCGCTCGGGTAGAAAAACAAGAATTAAACAAGAGGTTCAGCGACTGAAAAAAGAAGGCGCTACGGAAGCGCAGATCAAAGCGGCGCAAGACAGTATTGCAAAAATTCCATTAAGAAAAAGAATAATCAACGATAAGGTTAAATTCACTTTTGGTTTTTTCATGACGTTGAACAATCCGTTACAGGCTAATTATGATGCCGCGGTTTACAATTACGTACTTACAGGAGCCGGAACCGAAACAATAAGAGATACGGTCTTACATACCCAGGATCAGAAAGGAACCATTACTCTACCTTTGGAACAGGGATTTGGGATAGGATTTAAGAAGGGTGAAAGACTGAATATTGTGGCTGATTTTGCAATTACTAACTGGCAGAACTTTAAATACCTCGACCAGACTGGATCTTACGCCAATAATTACCGTATTGCCTTAGGAGCAAATTATGTTCCAGAAAAAGAAGCCGCTGGAGCAGGAGCTTATTTCCGCAAAATAAATTACCGTGCAGGATTAAGTTATAATACCGGTTATATACAGTTAAGAAATACTTACATCAGTAATTATTCTATTTCGGCCGGAGTTGGATTACCGGTAGGAATTGGCCAGGCTTCATCCATGGTTAACATTGGTGTGCAGTACGGACAAATGGGGTCGCTCAGCAACAATCTTGTAAAAGAAAATTACTGGCGCGTTAATTTTGGATTCACTTTCTCTGACCGCTGGTTCCAGAAATTCAGGTACGATTAACAGGGTCAGGGCTAACCGCAATGATCCGCAAAGTTCGCAATCATAGCGCCCCTTGAGCAACCCTTAGCGCCTTTGTGGTTAAAAGTTGCAGATGCCGCAGAACGCGGCTACAAACTATAAATGAAAACGCTTTGGTAAAAAATATCAGCATATTCTTCGCTCTTGCTCTCATTCTCTTTTTGTCTTCATGCACCAACGACATGAAAGAGGTAGCTGCTATTGCAATGCCTAAACGTGGCGCTACCAGAATAGGCGATAGTATTACCATGCTGGTAACGGATAGCGCTTCACTTAAATTCATGATCAAGGCTAACCGCATGCTTATGTTCGATAAAGATGTGAGCGAACCTTATACAGTAATGCCAAAAGGTTTTTTTGTAACCATGTTCGACGAAAACGAAAAAATTACTTCCACCATTAAGGCAAAATTCGGAGTGCGTTTCGATCGTACCGAGCATATGGAAGCGCGTTATGCTGTTGAAGTAACCAATGTAAAAGGCGAAAAACTGGAAAGCGAGCGACTGGTGTGGGATAAACAACGTAATAGAATTTATACCGACGCATTTGTGAAAATTACAACGGCCAGAGAAGTCATTATGGGGAATGGAATGGAAAGCAATTCCGATTTCTCAAAATGGGAAATAAAAGAAATAACAGGTACCTTGCAGCTTCCAAATAATGAAACAGGATTATCAAAATAACTTATTTATCATCCTTGAGCGACTTTGGCTGGTTGGAGCCGGCTGTGGTATTCTCGGAACAATTTATTTCCTTATAATAAAAGACAACGACAGCGCGCTGTTCTTCTTCGCGTTCTTCATTCTTTCAGCCGTTATTTATCTTGTTAGAAAAAGCCAGCGTAAAAAGCAGGAAACCTATCTCAAGAACAAACAGGATAAAAAATAATATTTCAATCCGGCTTAAAAAGTATTGTATGTTTTAACCACATTGAAACATAGAATAAAGATGAATATCCAGACTCCACAAAGAGCACCGTATTTCCGTCGAAGACGGAAATTTATGTGTTCTTAAATCAGCAGTAATGGTGATAAACTTTTGACTATGTGTTATGTGGTTAAAAATGCCGACTAATAGAAACTGAAAATTTACACAAGCGGTAGTTTTCTTTATATCTCCCGGTAATATAAACTGAATGTTCTTCGTACCTTTAAAATATGCTTCTCGTCTTATTTAAAGAAAGTGTTTTGTTCGCGTGGCAATCGCTCACCGCAAACAAGCTCCGTTCTTTTTTAAGCCTGCTGGGTATTACTATTGGAATCTTCGCCATTATTCTTGTATTTACAATTGTAGATAGTCTCGAAAACAACATACGAGGAAGTATTCAGTCATTGGGAAACAATGTGGTCTTCGTTCAGAAATGGCCATGGTCCTTTGGTCCCGATTATCCCTGGTGGAAATACATTAACCGGCCCACGCCACAATATTATGAACTGGATGAATTGCAACGTAAATGTAAAAGTACCGAAGCCATTGCGTACCGAATGGGAAAACGCCGCACCATCAAATATAAAAGCAGCAGCGTAGAGAACGCGATAGTTGGCGGTATATCGCATGAATTTTATAAGATCAAAAATTTTGATCTCACATCAGGGCGTTATTTTATGCAAACCGAAACAGAGGGAGGTTACCGTGTTGCTATTATAGGCGCCGAAATTGCACAGGGGCTTTTCCCTTACGAAGATCCTATCGGAAAAGAAATTAAGATCGCGGGAAACAAGGCTGTAGTTATTGGTGTGATAAAAAAAGAAGGCGAAAGCATGCTGGGTCCTAGTTTCGATTACCAGGTACTTATTCCTTTCAATTTTGCCAGGGTAATGATGGATCCTAAATCCGAAAATGCCGACCCTATCATTTATGCAAAAGCAAAACCGAACGTTACCAATGCGGAAATGATGGACGAACTAACCGGAGTTTTAAGAGCGATACGAAAATTAAAACCAATGAGCGATCCTAATTTCGCCTTAAATGAAACAAGCTTGCTCAGTAAAGGCTTTGATGAATTGTTTGATGTGATCGGAACAGCCGGCTGGATCATTGGAGGGTTTTCAATCCTGGTAGGAGGTTTCGGAATTGCTAACATCATGTTTGTTTCTGTTCGCGAGCGTACAAATCTTATCGGTATTCAAAAAAGTCTTGGAGCAAAGAACATGTTCATCCTGGTTCAGTTTCTGAGTGAAAGTGTAATGCTGAGTTGCGTAGGAGGATTTTTTGGTTTGCTGCTTACATGGATCATTACTGCGCTTGGAAAAGACGCCATAGAAATGGAAATAAGTTTAACTGTTACCAATGTAATTTTAGGATTTACCATTTCAATTCTCATTGGAATTATCAGCGGATTTATTCCCGCTTATAGCGCCAGTCAGCTCGATCCGGTGGAAGCCATACGTAGTAACTAGTTTTTAATTCTTAGTGTTAAGTTTTTAATATTAAACACTAAAAACTAAACATTAATAACTGAAATGAAAAGGCCTCGCATCATATCCATCATCTGCATTGTAGGTTACCTTACAATCGTATTCACGTTTCCGCAGGTGTTCTCTCCTTCTATTAAAAAGCTGGGAGTTTTTATGCCGGCGCTGTACGGAATCCTGGTTGCATCACATTTTATTTCATGTGTTGGCCTCTGGTATTTTAAACAATGGGGCGTGCAGCTGTATCTTCTCACGTTTTTTGCCAAAACTCTTTTCTTTATTGTTATACAGCAATACACACCTGGTTTTTATTTGAGCACAGGTCTCTCTTTCATTTTCATTTTCATTCTGCTGAAATATTATTCCAAAATGAGTCAGAATTTATAAATAGAACTCATTTATTTATAATTCAACTCTTCACCCTTCAACACTGAATATTTTATTTTCATCTTCATTTTATCTCTTGCTAAAATCTCCTAAAATTTGTGAAAACTAAAAATTACATCTAAGTTTTCTCTGAAATCATCTAAAAATAGCCCGTTTCGTATAAAAGTCTTGCACGGTAGAAAAATAATTTTATATCTTTATAAGGAGAACACCAATTATTTACTCACTAAAACATACATTTTAATCAGTGAAAAGCATGATTGCCGAAGTAGAAACGACAGAATTATCAGATTCCCTTAAAAGCTTCTTTGGCTTTGATGGCTTTAAGGGAAACCAGGAGAAGATCATTAAAAACTTATTAAACGGACAGGATACTTTTGTTATTATGCCAACCGGTGGTGGTAAAAGCCTCTGCTACCAGTTACCTGCCATTCTTAGTGAAGGAACAGCTATCGTTGTTTCGCCTCTTATTGCCCTTATGAAGAACCAGGTGGATGCGATCCGCGGGTTCAGCGACGAAAGTGGAATCGCTCATTTCTTAAACTCTTCCCTTAATAAAAGTGAGATCGCGAAAGTGAAGAAAGATGTACTCGGAGGAAAAACAAAATTATTATACGTTGCCCCTGAAACTTTAACTAAAGAAGAAAACATTACCTTCTTCAAGGAATTTAAAATTTCTTTTTTTGCTATCGATGAAGCGCATTGTATCTCGGAATGGGGACATGATTTCCGCCCTGAATACCGTCGCCTTCGCCCTATTATTGATGCCGTTGGAAATGTTCCTGTAATGGCACTAACAGCTACGGCAACACCAAAAGTTCAACAGGATATTCAGAAAAACCTTGGCATGATGAATGCCGCGCTTTATAAATCTTCATTTAACCGTGGAAATCTTTATTACGAAGTTCGCTCGAAGCAAAACGTTATTAAAGAGATCATTAAATACGTAAAACAAAATAACGGTAAAAGTGGTATTATTTATTGTCTCAGCCGTAAAAAGGTGGAAGAGATTGCAGAAGCATTAAAAGTAAACGGTATTAAAGCCGCGCCTTATCATGCTGGTCTCGATGCCAAGGAACGTGCTAAAACACAGGACGCTTTCTTAATGGAAGAACTTAATGTGATTGTTGCTACGATCGCATTTGGAATGGGAATCGATAAACCAGACGTTCGTTATGTGATCCACCACGATATTCCTAAATCACTCGAAGGGTATTATCAGGAAACCGGTCGTGCCGGTCGTGATGGTGGCGAAGGAAATTGCGTAACATTCTATAGCTACGACGATATTATCAAGCTTGAAAAATTCATGAAGGATAAACCTGTTGCTGAACAGGAGATTGGTAAACAAATGCTGAGCGAAACTGCATCCTTTGCAGAAACCAGCAGCTGCCGCCGAAAATTTATTCTTCATTATTTTGGCGAGGAGTACGATGCGCAAAAATGTAACGCCATGTGCGACAACTGCCGTCATCCTAAAGAAAAATTTGAAGCGAAAGAAGATCTTGAACTTGCAATTGAAGCGGTTCTCGAAATTAAAGAAAAACACAAGATCAAAGATGTGATGAACGTGTTAATGGGAACACTAACCGCCACCGCTAAATCATATAAACACAACAGCCTCGAAACATGGGGTAAAGGTGTTGAAGATGATAAGGATGATAAATTCTGGCAGGCAGTTCTCCGTCAGGCTATCGTAAATGGTTTCCTTTCAAAAGATATCGAGAATTATGGCCTTATTAAAGTAACTGAAAAAGGGCACGCTTTCCTTAAAAAACCGGTAAGCATTAAATTTACACGCGATCACGATTATAATAACGCCGACCGCGATGACGATGATATTGCACTGGGAGGAAAATCAGGTAGCGGAGCAGCCGATGAGGTTCTCTTCGCTTTATTAAAAGATCTTGTAAAGAAAACCGCGAAAGCAAAAGGATTACCTCCTTACGTTATTTTCCAGGAAACCTCACTCGAAGAAATGTCAATTCAATATCCTGTTAATATGGAAGAAATGACAAAGATCAGTGGTGTTGGAATTGGTAAAGCAACCAAATACGGAAAACCATTTATTGACCTTATCAAAAAATATGTCGACGATAACGAGATCGAACGCCCGAGCGACATGGTCATCAAATCTGTTGTAAATAAATCGGGATTAAAAGTTTATATCATTCAGAACATCGATCGTAAGATCGGCCTGAACGATATGGCAAAAAGTAAAGGACTAAAATTACCAGAACTTCTTACTGAAATTGAAACCATTGTTGAATCAGGAACAAAAGTGAATATCAATTATTACATTGAATCCGAGATCGACGAAGAGAAGCAGGAAGAAGTAATGGATTACTTTAAAGAAAGCGAAACAGATAGTATTCAGCACGCCATGAAAGAACTCGGCGAAAATGATTATACCGAAGAAGAGATCAGGATCATGAGAATTAAGTTCTTATCTGATTTCGGGAATTAATGAGACTCAAATTCAGTGAGCCGTCATCCCGGGCACAGTCGAAGGAAGAGGCGAACGAACTTGCTCAGTACCGGTTTTAAAGAATGTACAATTATCCCGCTCATGAGGCGGGATTTTTGTTTAATACCTCCCAATTTTTTCAGCCGTAGATTAATTCAGATTCTTACAGATAATCTGCGTTGATCTGTGAAATCTGTGGTTAAAACAGGCGGGTATTTCAAAGATTTTATTAATCTACACCACACTTTTTCTCCTCTTTTTTCGTTTCTTTACTTCGGTTTGTTATCTCCACGTATCCATAGATATATTTTTCTTTTCGGCATTTGCTCCTTGGGCTTTGGCATGATGATAGGCGCCGTTCCAACCAGTGTACCCCAATTCATACTCTTTGGGAACTGGCTCCTTGAAATGGATTTTAAACGCAAATGGGAACAGCTCCGTTTTCATAAACTTTTCTGGATCATGACCAGCTTACTTTTCATTCACGTTATTGGTATGGCATGGACATCCAATGCGAATGAAGGTATTCAGGACCTCAAAACAAAAATGACACTATTGCTTTTGCCTATGGTGTTTTTTACTACAGCGCCTTTGTCAAAAAAAGAATTTCATATTCTGTTGTATTGTTTTTTGCTTGGGTCATTCGTAAACGTAACCTGGTGTTATATTTATAGTTTCGTTCTTCATAAAAATGAAGTGGCCAGAAGCGCTTCACGATTCATGAGTCACATCAGGTTGGGATTATATTTAAACGTTGCCATTTCGGCTTGTGTATATTTTATCTGGTACCATAAAGAGCTCCTTCGCCGCGGACTCTTTCTCATTCTCATTCTTGTTTTTTTATTCGGAATGTACGCTCTGGGATTAGCCTCGGGCTTTGTCAACTTTTTTATTTTATGTTTTCTTGCCGGAGTTTATCTCATCTTCAGGCAAAGTTTTAAAATTAAAATTGTTCTTATCCTTGTGCTTGGCGTAGGAATTTATTTTGTGAGCAATTATGTAATTGGTGTATACAATTCGCAGATCGCGCCAAAGCAAACAGCGTATAATACTTTACAGGAAAAAAATAAATTCGGGGTGCCTTATTTTCATCTTGATACATTGGGACAGAAAGAAAACGGAAACTATGTTCACAGAAATCTCGATCTTATTGGTTTAGGTAAACAATGGAACAAACGTTGCCCTGAGGATACTTTTTCTTACGATCCACAGGTTAATCTGAACCGTTTTGAAATTCTTATCCGCTATCTATCAAGTAAAGAGCTTACAAAAGATTCTGTTGGTGTGTGGCAGTTAACGGAAGAAGATCTCAGAAAAATTAAAAATAACAAAGTAAATTACCTGACCGATAAATGGAGTTATCTTCATAAACGCGTTTACGAAATTGTTTACGAAATTGATGAAGCATGGAACGGGCGGGATATAAACGGACATTCATTAAGCATGCGACCATATTTCTGGAAAGCCGCGTTACATATTGTAAAAAACAATAGTATCATTGGCGTTGGAACCGGAGATGTACAAACTGAAATGAACAAAGCTTATGTGGAGACAAACTCCCCGCTTTCAAAAAAATGGTATAAGCGACCGCATAATCAGTTTCTCACTATTACTGTGGCGTTGGGATTTATTGGACTGATCGTATTTCTTGTAAGTTTATTCTGGCCGGTGTTTCGTTTGCGTAAATATTTTCATGTTCTATTCTGGCCATTCTTCTACCTTGCTATCTCTTCTTTTCTTCTCGAAGATACTCTGGAGTCACAAGCCGGATTAACGTTCTTCAATTATTTTAATTCATTGTTTATCGCTCTTGCCTGGTTCTCGTTTTCGCAGAATAACGCAGAGAAAGCTGAGTTCGCAGAGCAAAAATAATTGAATACTGAATAATAATTAAAGTTGTATTGAATTCTCTGCGTAATCTGCCTATTCAGCGCACTCTGCGAGAACGGGCTCTAGAAGGCCACACAATCCTGCGGGTTAATAGGTATACCATTATACCACAGCTCGAAATGTAAATGCGGGCCCTTACTTTTCTCACCTGTGTTCCCTACAACGGCTATGGCTTCTCCGGATTTTAAACGCTCCCCGGTTTTTTTCAGAAGTTCCGCGTTGTGTTTATATATGCTGGTTAAATTGTTGCTGTGCTGAACCTGTATCACATATCCGTCCTGCGCCGAAAATCCCGTGAACACAACGGTACCATCAAGAGTTGATTTTACGATTTCATCAGCTTTGGTAACAATATCAGTTCCAAAATGATCTTCAGATAGGTTGAAAGAAGAAATTACTATTCCTTTCACAGGTGTATAAAAAACAAGATCGCTTATTCCTTTTAATCTCGGATTTGAAATGGCAGCTATACCTGTGTTTTTATTGTTCTCGTAATCTTTCCTGAATTCAACATCATTGGAGCTTGGGTTGACATTCACCTTGGAATATTTACCCGTTGTATCTTTTTTGGGTTTGTCGGATTTAACCTCGTGTTTTTCGTTGAGTACATTCAAAATATTTTTCATATAAGAATCGCGGGCCTCAAGTTCCTGTTCAATGGAATCGCTTTTTTGGGTAAGATCAAGGATCTGCTGGCGCTCGGCTACGGTTCCGTAACCCGGTATATATTCTCTTAAAGGTGTAAAAGCCACAAAACTTATAACAATCGTGGTCATTACAATGGTAATAAAAGCTATGGCTATGATAAGTCCCCAGGGCGATAGTCTCAGAGAGAATTTCTCACCGAAAGTACTGTCGTTAAGGATCACCAGCCGGTACTTATTCTTTAAAAAAGCCAGCATCCGGGCCCACCTTTTTTGCTTTTGGTCCACCATAAGGCCATAAATATCCGAAAAAAATATTTTTTAATGGAAACTTGCAAGACAATAAAAGTTTCCATAGTTTTGTGCCCAATTTTAATGGAAATAAAAGATAAAATACTTAACGGAGCGGAGGAACTATTCTTCAGGTATGGTATAAAAAACATTACCATGGACGAGATAGCCCGCCACCTTGGAATCAGCAAGAAGACGATCTACCAGTACTTTAGAGATAAAGATGAAATGATTCATTCGCTGATAATCCAGAAAATTGAAGAAGATAAAGTGATCTTCACAAAAACGCATGAGGAAGCCGAAAATGTGGTGGTAGAAACATTCAACATCATGAAGAACATGCAGGAAATACTAAAAAATGTTAACCCGATCCTCTTTCATGAATTGTATAAGTTCTATCCTACCACATGGAAAGTGTACGACAATTTCAAAAACGGATTCGTATTGGACAACATTGAAAGGTGTCTGAAAAAAGGACAAGAGCAGGGACTGGTGAGGATGGACATTAATATTAAAGTAATGTCACGCATGCGTCTCGAAAACCTCGACATGGGTTTTTTTGGCCGCGCTTTCCCGATCGATAAATTCAATATGCTGGAAGTGCAACTGGCTATGACAGAACATTTCCTCTACGGTGTATGTACTTTAAAAGGACATAAACTGATTAATAAATACAAAAACATTGTTGAAGAATAAATAATTATGAAGAAGATTTATGCAATGGCAGCACTACTTTGTTCTGGTTTCGTTTGGGGCCAGCAACAAAACAGTGCATTCAGTCTGCAGCAGGCGATTGAGTATGCCGTTAAAAACAGCCCTAACATCCAGAACGCTGAACTGGAAGAAAAATTAGCGATCTATAGAAAAAATGAAATTACGGGATTGGGTCTTCCGCAAATCAGTGGAAGCGCCGATTTTAAAGATTACATCGAAATCCCAACCTCCCTTTTTCCTATCAGCGCTTTTAATCCAATGGCACCGGCCGATGCGTACCAGGCTGTAAAATTTGGTTTGAAATACAATGCTACCGCAGGTGTGAACGCGTCGCAGCTTCTTTTCAGCAGCGATTATATTTTCGGATTAAAAGCGTCAAAACAATTTGTGGGTCTTTCGAAAATAAGTACACGTCGCGCTAAAGACGAACTGGTTGCGCAGGTATCAAAAGCATACTATAATGTACTGGTAAACCGCGAACGTTTAAAATTACTCGACATCAATGCCGAAAAATTAAACAAAACGCTTACAGATCTTAAAGCTTATAATACGCAGGGATTAGTGGAACAGATCGATGTGGAAAGAATCGAAGTTGCAAGCAACAATCTAAGCATTGAAAAAGAAAAAGTAAAAGAACTTCTGGGTGTTGGCGAAAACCTTCTCAAATTCCAGATGGGTTATAAAATTTCTGATCCCATCGCTTTATCGGATAGTCTTAATCTTGGAGCAGAAGTGGGCCAGGAATTATCAACTACAAATAACGATATTACAAAGCGCAGCGACTATCAATTATTGAAAGCACAGGAAAATCTTCTTAACATCGACGTGAAACGTTTGAAGTGGGGATATCTTCCAACACTTGCAGCTTACGGAAGCTACCAGTTAAACACGCAACGTCCTACTCCGAATATTTTCGAATCGGATAAAAACAACGCCGCTAAACAATGGTACAAGATCGCGTTAATAGGGGTGACCCTGAACCTGAATATTTTTGACGGAATGCAAAGACATTATAAAATTCAGCAGGCGAAAGTTACTGCCATGAAAACTACCAACACGATTAAAAATATTGAGATGGCAGCGCAGTTCGAATCAAGCACAGCCGCCATTACTTACAACAACGCGCTAAAAACGCTTAAGATAAGCAAACGCAGCCTGGAGCTCGCGCAGCATGTGTATGAAGTGGCTCAGAAAAAATTGCAGCAAGGTGTAGGCAGTAATTTAGAACTCGTAACGGCCGAATCATCTCTCCGCGAAACCGAAGTAAATTACTATAACGTGGTTTACGATGTATTAGTAGCACGAATTGATTATCTGAAAGCAACCGGAACTCTTGTAAAATAAAATTGAAAAATAAATTAACCACGCCTTCGCATGAAGCTATGGCGGATAAAAAAATGAAAAATATGTCACAAATTCAAACTTCTAAAACATTAAGATCAGGTACGGCGCTTCTTATTGTTGCCACATTGTTCCTTGCATCATGTGGAGGCGGAGCGGAAAAAGGAAGTCTAGCTGAGTTAAAAGCGAAACAAGCCGAATTAAGAACGCAACTTGCCGACGTAACCGGAAAAATAAATAAGGAACTGGCTGAAGTAGAAGAAAAAATCAGCAAAATGGAAGGTGATTCTGTTAAAAAGTTCGTTCTTGTAGAAGCAGCGCCGGTTACTCCAACCATCTTTAAAACTTACATCAATGCCCAGGGTAGAGTAGATGCTGAAGAAAGCGTAAATCTTTCTTCTGAAATGCCAGGAACAATTACCAAGATCAACGTAAAAGTTGGTGATGAGGTTTCGAGAGGACAGGTACTCGCTGAAACAGACGCGCGTGCTATTCAACAAAGCATCTCTGATCTTCAAACCAATCAGGAACTCGTAAATCAGTTATACGAAAAACAAAAAGCGTTGTGGGATCAGAAAATCGGAACAGAAGTTCAGTTCTTACAGGCGAAAACGCAAAAGGAAAGCATCGAGAAAAAACTTGCAACACTACAGGAACAGGTGCGAATGACAAGAATTATTTCTCCTATCGATGGAACCGTAGATGCAGTGGATATTAAACTCGGACAATTAACCGCACCTGGCATGCCGGCCGTGCGCGTGATAAACTTCAGCAACCTTAAATTAAAAGCTGATCTTGCCGAGAGCTATGCCTCAAAAATTCACAAAGGTGATGAAGTGCTTATCCGCTTCCCGGATTCGAACGATACACTTACTGCAAAAGTTTCTTACGCGGCACGTGCCATCAATGCACTCAATCGCACATTCGATATCCAGGTGAACCTCGATAACAAAAAAGAGTACCATCCTAACCAGATTGCGATTCTTAATATTAATGATTACACTTCTGCAAAACCTGTAATTGTTGTGCCGGTAAATTATGTGCAGAAAGATTTTAAAGGACAACCTTATGTGCTCGTTGCTGAAAACAACAAAGCGGCAAAACGTAACATCACGCCTGGAAGAGAATACAATGGAAAACTCGAAGTATTGAGTGGTTTATCTGAAACAGATATGCTGATAACAGCTGGCTATGATGGATTAAACGAAGGAGAGGCAATTAAGATTAAAAAATAAATAACAGGGTCCGGACCTTGATCCGGCTTGTAAAAAATAAAACATATGGACTTCAAACAATTTAAACCCAGCAGTTGGGCCATAGATAATAAAACCGCGATTTACATTGTCGTGGTTCTTATTACCCTGATGGGAATCAACGCGTACAATGGTCTTCCGAAAGAAAGTTTTCCGGATATCGTTGTGCCTAAATTCTACATCAGCACCGTGTATGCCGGTAACTCTCCAACCAATATTGAGAATACCGTTACAAAACCTCTCGAGAAAAAATTAAAATCAATTCCAGGAATTAAAAAACTGACAAGTAACTCCATGCAGGACGTTTCCCTCATCACTGCGGAGTTCAATACTAACGTAAGCGTTGATAAGGCCCGTCAGCAGATCAAGGATAAAGTAGATGAGGCAAAATCCGATCTTCCTGCTTCATTAACGCGCGCTCCATTTGTAAAAGAGCTCGCTTTCTCCGAGTTGCCGATCATGTACATTAACATTGCCGGCGATATGGATCTTGCGAAACTGAAAGAATACGCCGATGATCTTAAGGACCGCATCGAAGGGTTAAAAGAAATCACCGAAGTAAAAATGGTTGGCGCCCCTGACCGTGAAATACAAGTGAACCTTGATATGTATAAAATGCAATCGATGCAATTGGGCATGCAGGATCTTGAACGCTCAATCGGAAGTGAAAATATTACGATCAGCGGTGGGCAAATTCCAATGGATGGAACCAAACGTACCATCAGTGTAAAGAATGAGTTCAAAAGCATCGAAGAATTAAAAAATCTTGTTATTGGTTCGCAATCAGGCGCGCGATTATACCTTCGCGATTTTGCACAGGTTGTTGATACAGCAGCCGAATCAGAAAGTTACGCGCGACTTGGCGGAAAAAATGTAATCACCCTTAACATCATTAAACGTGCCGGTGAAAACTTAATTTCCGCTTCCGATAATATCAAATCAATTATCGAGGAAATGAAAACGAATGAGTTTCCGAAAAACATAGATATTAAAATTACAGCCGATCAGTCCGATAAAACTAAAGTAACCTTACATGATCTTATCAATACAATTATCATTGGATTTATTTTAGTAACGCTCATCCTCATGTTCTTCATGGGTGTGAACAACGCTTTATTCGTGGCGCTTTCTGTTCCACTCTCTATGTTCATTGCATTTATGTTTATGCCAAGTATTGGTTTTACCATGAACATGATCGTGTTGTTCGCGTTCCTTTTGGCATTGGGTATTGTGGTAGATGACGCGATTGTTGTAATAGAAAATACGCACCGTATCTTCGACAACGGAAAAAAGGATATTAAAACCGCAGCAAAAATGGCGGCGGGTGAAGTGTTCCTTCCTGTGTTAAGCGGAACCATTACAACACTGGCGCCGTTTATTCCTCTTGCTTTCTGGCCTGGAATGATTGGTAAGTTCATGTACTATTTACCTATTACGCTTATCATTACATTATTGGCGTCACTCTTCGTAGCTTATATTATTAATCCGGTATTCGCTGTTGATTTTATGCGCCCTCATGAAGAGGAAGCAAAAGATCATGGCCGCCTCACCCGGAAAGCTTATATGCGATTAGTCGTACTTGGATTGATAGCGATCGTGTGTTATATCAAAGGCAGTCTTGCTATTGGTAACCTTATGATTTTCTTTGCACTGTTCATGATCATTCACCGTTTGTTCCTTTACAAGGTGATCGAAAACTTCCAGACAAAAGCATGGCCTTCTTTCCAGAGAGGTTATACAAAACTTCTGGTGTGGGGATTAAAACGTCCGTATACTTTATTGTTAATGACCCTGGGATTATTCATTTTCTCAATCGTTCTCATGGGAATCACCAAACCTAACGTTGTGTTCTTCCCTCAGGGAGATCCGAATAACATTTTCATTTACGCGAAATTACCTGAAGGAACCGATCCTTCAAAAACGAACGAAGTGATGAAGATCGTTGAGAAAAAAGTAAACAAGGTGATTGGAGAAAATAATCCTATTGTTTCGTCTCTCATTACGAATGTTACCATTGGTGTTACCGATCCCCAAGATGAAGATCAGAACTCGTATCCTAATCGGGGTAAGATCGCTATCAACTTTGTAGAGTTTGCTGATCGTAACGGCGAAAGCACTATGAAATACCTCCAGGAGTTTCAGAATATGAAGTGGGATATTCCAGGTGTTGAGATCACAGCCAATAAAGAACAGGCAGGTCCTCCTGTAGGAAAGCCAATCAGTATCGAAATCAAAGGTGATAAATTTGAAGAACTTGTTGAGAACGGAAGGAACTTAAAACGTTTTCTCGAAGCAGCGGATGTTCCGGGCGTAGCCGAATTAAAATCCGATTTCGTTGATAACAAACCTGAGATTGTTTTTGATGTGGATCGTGAACGCGCCAACCGCGAAGGAATTTCTTCAGTGCAATTAGCAATGGAAATCCGTAAAGCAGTGTTTGGTATCGATAATCCATCCAAATTCCGTGACGCGAATGATGAATACCCAATTCAGTTACGTTACAACTATGATCAGCGTACAAATATAGAGCAGATTAAAAACATTAAAATTACGTTCCGTGATATGAACATGGGAGGTTTGTTAAGATCAGTTCCTCTGTCGGCCTTTTGCGATGTGCGTTATGAAAATACCTATGGTGGAATTAAACGTAAACAAAACAAACGCGTGATCACATTATCATCCGACGTTCTGGAAGGTTTTAATCCTAATAATGTTGTGGCGCAGGTTCAGGAAGTTGCTAAAGGATTCAAAGCAGAAGGAGCTGTTGAGGTGAAATTCGCAGGTCAGGAAGAAGAACAAAAAGAAACCGGCGATTTCCTTGGTAAAGCAATGCAGATATCGATCGGTATTATTTTATTGGTGTTAGTGATCCAGTTTAACTCCATCGGGAAACCAATCATCATTCTTTCCGAAATTCTTTTAAGTGTGATTGGCGTATTACTCGGAACCGCCATTTTTAAAATGGACATGAGTATTGTTATGACTGGAATCGGAGTTGTGGCGCTCGCCGGAATTGTGGTGCGGAACGGGATCTTGCTGGTAGAGTTTGCCGAAGAGGCGCGCCTTAAAGGTGTGAGTCTTTGGGAAGCAACTGTAGATGCCGGAAGAACACGTATGACACCAGTAGTATTAACAGCAACCGCCGCCATCTTAGGATTAATTCCTTTGGCAGTTGGCTTGAATATTGATTTTGAAGAGTTGCTCGCGCACGGAAGACCACATATTCACTTTGGTGGAGATAACGTGGTGTTCTGGGGGCCGTTAAGCTGGACCATGATCTTTGGTTTAGGATTTGCAACCTTACTTACATTATTACTTGTTCCGGCAATGTATTTAATTGCTGAACGCTTAAAACGTAAAGCACTTGTTATACTCGATCATTATGAACTGCCAAGAATTGTCATGTACATTCCCTTCTTCGTTATGGTCTGTACTTTACTTTTAAAAATACAGAAAAAGAAACTCGACTACGGCGACCTTGACCGTTAATACTGGATCCCGGGAGTTCTGCTTCCGGGATTTTTTATTATGATCAGGTTTTGTATCTTAGATTGAGCAAAGCCGGCTGGCTTTCAGATATAAAGTGAAATTATTATTTATTATTCTTCTGAGCATTTGTGCCCCTGCTTTTTCTCAGAACGAAGATTCGCTTCGTGCGGTACTCATCCGCTTGTCTAAAAAGCCCGGCGTATTTGGTCCTGATACTTCCCGCTGTAAAACACTTTCTGTTCTTGCCGAAATTGCTCCTGAAGGTGAATGGCAAAAATTCAATGAGCAACTTTTAAAGCTTTCAGAAAGCAATCTTAAAATAGTTGGTGAGTCGCACCAGCTCACCAACTTCTATAAAAAATACCTGGCCGAGGCATACAACGGAAAAGGATTTACACTGCAACAGAATTCTGTGAATGATCCCGCTATCCTCGTTTTCTATAATAAAAGTCTTGATATTCGTCTTTCTTTAAATGATAAAGAGGGCATTGCCGAGATTTATAACAACCTTGGAGGTTTATATAAGGATCAGGGAAATGTAACCAAAGGACTCGAATATTTTTATAAAAGCTATTCCATTAACGAAACGCTTGGCGATAAATTCGGAATGGCAAGCAATCTTACCAACCTCGCCCAGATCGAGGAAAAAACACGAGACACTGTAAGGGCTCTCGTTCACCAGCAAAAAGCGCTTACTCTTTTTTGCGAAATTGATTTTACGGATGGTATTGCCAGAGCGGAAAACAATATTGGCACTTTAAATTTACATTCAGGGAATACAGATCAGGCGCTTAAGTCTTTCCGGAATTCCTACTCACTGAATGAAGAAATGGGAAATAAGAACGGGATGGCGCTTGCTCTGAATAATATTGGAGCCGTTTACTCTCAAACAAATAAGTTTGATGCTGCCGAAGAATATTACCGCAAAGCTTTAGCGATCTATGAAGAAACAAAAAGTAAACTCGGTCTTGCTCAAACGTCAGGGAACCTGAGTAAACTTTTCGGAAAGAAAAAAAAATATCCACAGGCCCTCGATTTTGGGAAGCGAAGTCTCAACCTTAGTATGAGCATAGGTATGCCTGAAGAAATTATGAATTCCGCAGGCGCTTTGAAAACAATTTACAGTCGTATGGGTGATTATGAAAAAGCCTTTGACATGCAGGAACTGTATTATGCTATGAACGATAGCGTGACGAGGAATAAAACCCGGAAGGAAAACATTCGCCGGCAGATGATGTATGAATTCGGACAGAGAGAGAAGGAACTTGAATTAAGAAAAGAAGAAGAAGCTAAAATACAAAAGGCGCTCTTCGATCAGAAACAACGCTATATGATCATTGGATTTGTTCTGGCAATCATTATCATTATAACCGTTTTCTTTTTTATTTACACCAGGTATAAAAGTAACAAACGGAGAGAGGAACATGAGCTTACATTCAGGCTCAAAGATTCGGAGATAAAAGCGCTTCGGGCGCAGATGAATCCGCATTTTATTTTTAATTCACTCGGTGGGGTTCTTGAACTTATCAGAAAGGCTGAAGGAGAAGAGGCGATCAAATATCTCACTAAGTTTTCCCGATTGTTGAGAATGATCCTCGAATCATCTGATAAGCGTTCCATTCCTCTTGCAAAAGAAATAGAGCTTCTCACACTTTATATCGATCTCGAAAATTTCAGGTTCGGAAAAAGTTTTAAATACAATATAAAAATTAGTCCCGATCTTGATACCAACGATGTCGAAATTCCATCGCTCGCTATTCAGCCATTTGTAGAAAACGCCATTCTTCATGGAATACAAAATAAAAAAAACATCAGCAGGGATAAAGGGGAAACTTATGAAGGGCTGATTTCTCTATCGATGCAACAGGAAGGAGATTTTCTGGTATGCACAGTGGAAGACAACGGAGCCGGACGAAAAGTTTCAGGGGAAATTAAAAAGAAGCAGGTTTTTGATCACCGTTCCATGGGTGTTGAAATTACTAAGGACCGCCTTGATTTACTTGGACTACTTGACTCCAGGATCGAATACACCGATTTGTTCAATGAAGATGGCACACCCCGGGGAACCCTTGTTAACATTACCATTCCGCTTATTAAGGAGTTTTAGCTTCGATAACTATCGGGATGAAATTTACTTTTTGTAACTTTAATGCATGGGAAGAATGCCGCTGTATACAATCGGCCATGGGAGGAGAGAGATCGGAGAATTTATTCAACTACTTCATCAAAATGCTATAGAATATCTTGTAGATGTTCGCTCTGTTCCTTTTTCGCGATTTAATCCACAGTACAATCAGAAAGCACTTTCAGCTTCACTTGAAAAAGCAGGAATACGTTACGTGTTTATGGGAGATTTGCTTGGAGGAAGACCAAAAGATGAAAGCTGTTATGTGGACGGGAAAATTGATTATTCCATCCTGTCACAAAAACCATTTTTCCAAAAAGGAATTGAGCGCTTAAAAAAAGCATATATGAACGAAAACAGGTTGGCTATTATGTGTAGCGAAAGCGATCCACGCCATTGTCATCGCTCAAAATTAATAGGCAATGTTCTGATCATTGAAAAAATTCCCTTCATTCATATTGATGAAAAAGGAGATCTGAAAGAAGGAGACACACTTTAAGAATAATCAATTTTCTTTCTCTAAAACCACTATGGGATATGTCTTCGGCACCGCGTGTGTGGAGTTTCGTTCCCAATTATGGTCAAACCGTTTTAGAATTGTGCTGTGCACGTTTTTTTATCAGGTAAAAAAGCCGGACCTACTTATCTCCGTGATTAAATTTTCTTGCCAATGAAACATCTATTTACGCTCATCCTGCCCTTTTTTTATCTCAGTTTTACAGCACAGGTCTTTAATGGAACAGGTGGAAATATCCTGAACAATGGGGGACAGGAAACTGTTTTTAATCTGGTAGTAGCGGGACTCCCTGCTAGTATCGATAGCACCTTTGGTCTTGAAGAAGTCTGTGTTAATATTAACCATAACGCTGTTCAGGAACTCAAGCTAACCCTAATGTCGCCTTCTGGAATTGAAGTGGACCTTAGTGGTGTGCTTAGCTGCAGTGGTGTTACTTTTTCCAACACCTGTTTCAATAATAACGTGTTTAATTCAGTTACTACAGCAAGCGCGCCATATACGGGTACTTTCAGGCCTGTTGGAAACATGGGAAGATTCAATACATCAAAACCTGGTAATGGAACCTGGAAACTGATGGTGAAGGATTTTGTGGCTCCCGCCAACTCAGGAATGCTCGTTGGTTGGAGCCTTAAGTTTGGGAACAATCCTGCGAAACCTGTAATGCTTAATTCGTCCAACCTTCCACTGGTGTTCCTTAATACAAATAGTCAGGCACTTTCAGTAAACGATATTATTGTTGATCTGGGAATTGTATACAATGGAACCAACCGTAATTCTATTACCGATCCAAAAAACAATTATAACGGTAAGGCCCTATGTCACATTCGTGGAAGCAGCTCAAAAATGTTTGAGAAAAACAATATTAAGATCGAACTCAAGGATGCCTCAGGTGTAAACGACGTAGAAGCTTCTTTATTAGGAATGCCTGCTGAAAGCGATTGGGTACTCACTTCCTGCTATTCAGATAAAAGCCTTGTGCGAAACTCGCTCACGCAGCATTTGTTTTCACAGATGGGACATTATTCACCCCGCACCCATTTCGTTGAACTTTTTCTTAATGGAGAATATTTTGGTGTGTACATGCTTATGGAACAGGTAAAACGCGGAAACAACAGGGTGAGCATCTCAAAAGTGACACCCATTGATAATCAATTTCCATATATCACCGGCGGATACATTATCCAGATAAACAGAACAGATGATCCGGGATGGTATTCTATGTATCCGGGCATTTCTGGAGCTTCCACTAAGTTTTATTATCAGTATAACTACCCGCAGTTTGACGAAATTAGTCCGCAACAGCAAGGCTATATAAAAAGTGTACTCGATAGTTTTGAAACGGTTATGAATTCACCCACATATACCGATCCTGTTACCGGCTACAAAAAATTCATTAACGACGATTCGTTTCTCGATTATCTTATCATTAACGAGCTCAGTAAAAACCCCGATGCGTACCGGTTGAGCACCTATTTATATAAAGATAATATTATGGATGGAGGAAAGATTCACGTGGGTCCGGTATGGGATTATGATCTTGCCTGGCACAATTGCAATTATGGAAATGCCTGGGATGAAAAATACTGGCAGTTCGAAATACCAAATAATGATTTTCCAATTCCTGTGTGGTGGGATAAATTAATGGATGACATTAATTTTAAAAATAAATTGTATTGCCGCTACCACTCGCTGCGAATGAGTTTGCTGAGTAATAATAAATTATATGAGTACATTGATAATACCGCGGCCATGCTCAGTGAATCGCAACAACGGAATTTCAGGCAGTTTCCAATCATAGGGGCGTATGTTTATGCTAATCCTCAGAATCAGACAGGTGCAACGTACCAGACAGAAGTACAGGATCTGAAAAACTGGATCTATAACCGAACGGCCTGGCTCGACGCAAACATTCCGGGATTCTGCGCCAATGTTGGAATTGCCGAAACAGAAGCAAAGGAGAGCGTATTGAATGTGTTCCCTAACCCTTTTTCGGATGATTTAAGTATTGTTGTAAACGCTGGCTCTAAGCCTTGTTCTTTAAGTATTGAAGTTTATAATATTCTCGGTGAGAAAATAACGATGCTTAATGAAAAGGAAAAGATAATGGGAGAATACAAAACAACGATTGTAACCCGCAATCTGAAATCGGGAACTTATTTTGTAAAAGCTTCCTTAGACGATAAAATTTACTATAAAAAAGTTATCAGACTCTAGTTAAGAAAGTCTGGCTCACTCATTCCAATCATTTTTTCATTGCGTTTATGCAGGCGATGGCTCATTCCCGCTTTTTAAAATCAGGAAATTTATTATATTTGCTTAACACGACCTATGAGGCAATTCGTAATACTTTTCATTTGTTTATCTTCATTCGGATTAAGGGCCCAGAATAAAAATTATTTTCTGGATATTAACAGTCACGGTATCATGTTCAATCCTGTTTCTGATATGGGATACGTTCCGGATACGGGTTATATAAGAATTCATAAAATAAAAACTGTTTCATATACCGAAAAAGGAACCGATATTAAGGATCTTAAAAAAGTATATAAGCTGCATTACTTCAAATCGGGTAAACCGCAAAGCTCGGAATATATTGACGGGAGCGGAGAGAAAGTGACAACGGCAAAATATTATCTAGACGGAAAAAACAGGATCAAAGCATATTGGATCTTAAAACCAATTCCCGATTCGCTCGTTTGGTCCTACGATGCAAATGGGTTTCTGAGTAAAGAAGAGCTCATAAACATGCCAAAAACTGTGGCTTCCTATAAGTGGAAAAATGGAAAATTATTCAGTAAACGTTATCAGTACCTTAGTGGCAAGTATTTTGCTTATGACTGGGAATATAACGCCAAAGGAAATGTAACGGCGCTTTACGAAACAAAAGATGACACACCACGAAGAAAAATGACGGAATATTTTTACAATGCCAACGGTAAAAATATTAAAACGGTTTCGGGTGGAGCAACCTGTACCTATTCTTATAACACAGCGGGATGGCTCACAAATACACAGATAATTTATCCTGAAGGCTACGGAGACAAAATTGAAGAGAGCTTTTATAACTGGAACAAAGATGGTACCTTAACTTCTTTTAAATTTGTGAGACGATTTACCGTTAAGGATAAAAGCAACACGCAACTCCAGGGAGCACTTGACAATAACTATTTTGAACACGAGTATAATTTTAAGTATGAGTACTGGAAATAGTACAACCTAAATCAGTTCGGACTTACTTTGTTAATCAGAATTCAAGTTTCGTTAATCCTAAACCGTATTACATTAAACCACTAAAAGCGCCAAGAGTATTGCTCTACCTTTGATTATCCCTCTATGTATCAATTCTTTTTCATTGATATTAAGGATCGCAACAATGAAAAAAAGGTTTTTGTCTGCTACGGTACTGGTTCTGTTTTTTTGTGGCACACTTCATCCAGTTAATTACGTCTGGAACGGCACAACAAGTCCGGCCTGGACCACCAATACAAACTGGACACCTAACGGTATTCCAGGCGGCGCTGATAATGTAACCATAAACGGTGGCGCACCCAGTAATCCGGTTATTTCAGCGAATGTTACGGTTTCTAATCTCACCATGAATGCCGGTTCGCTTCTCAACATTGGTAATTTTGTTTTTACTCCCACCGGAACTTCAACTATGAACGGAGCCACAATAACCGGAGTTAACGGATATTGCAAATTGAACGGCGGAACATCAAATATCACTAATAGTCTTATCCAGGTCAGGATAAGAGTGAGTTGCACACAATCTTCTTTCTCTGGTTCTACCTTTCAGCGCATGTGTTATGTTTTAAAAGCAGGACCGTTAAACTCAACATCACAAGGATGTACTTTTAATGATTCACTTCTGGTTGAAAATAACGGAGCAGGTTCGGTAAGGTTTGGAGCCGGAGCCGCCGACACGCACAACGGTGTAAATATATTTGTTAATCTTTCTACAGGTTTTATTAATCTGGCATACAGTTCCGCTGGAAATATTTTTAATAACAAGGTGGAAGTAAATTCTATCAATGGTGGAGGAATTAATTTCGGAATTTCCGGCGGCACATCAACACTTAACAATCCTTATCAGATCTATGAAGGAAGTTATGGTTTTATCAATGGCTGGCTCGAGATTCGTAACTTAACCCAGATAGGAACAACGGCGCAAAGCCTTAATCTCAGCTGGACAGGCGCGGCTTCGGCAACAGCATTAGGCTTAACAATAGGACCTGGAGTAACCTTCAATGGAAATGTGAACTTTATATCATCTAATATTTATCTTGAAGGAGGCACCTACAATGGCAGCTCAAGTACATTCCGTAAAGCAATTAACGGTGGGGTAACTAATGCCAGTTCGGGAGGAAATATATTTAACAGCACTATCACCACTATTGCAAATGATGCAGGAGCTTCGATTCTTCGTCTCGCTAATACAAATCCCGACGCTTACAACAACGAAGTACATTTTGTAAGAGGAACAACCAATAGCATGGTTGATGTAGCCTATAATGGCGTAAATTCTTTTAAAGGCGATGTTTATGTGGATGTGATAGGAGCTGCTGCTGTGATGCCAATTTATTTTGGATCAGGTACCGGAACCATGCAGTTTGACGGAACCGCTAACCAAACCATTTACAGGCCAACACCTGCCAATATTGATCCGCCCTCAATACAACGATTAACTGTAAACAAAACCTCTGGCAATGTTATTTTAAGTACCGGTATCAACGTGTACAATAATCTTACTATGACATCCGGCAATATTAATTCCACATCCGCTAATATTATAACACTTAACAATGGCGCTACATCCAACATGGGAACTTCTGTGAGTTATGTTAACGGGCCAATGAAATACATTCATGCGAGTGCAACACCCGTTACACTTAATTTACCTCTTGGAAAAGGAACAACTCACAGGCCCGCTTCACTAAGTGTAACCCACGCCAATGCCACTTCTGTTACATATACCGCTGAAGTGATCAATTCTTCAGCCAACGCGTTAGCGTATACTTTACCTGTAACAATTAATCTTGTATCACTTATGCGTTACTGGCAGATAGACAGAGAGGCAGTGGCTAATTTTTCGAGTGGACAAATTACCCTGGTGTATGGAGCCGACGATGGTGTTTCAGATCCTACAAACTTACGGGTTGTGAAAACAATCGGTGCCGGAACAACATGGTACGATATGGGTGGAACAGGAACAGCCGTTGGGTCAGGAAGTATTACCTCCGCAATTTTTACAACCTTCAGTAAATTTACTTTAGGAAATGTGGATGGAGGAACAAATCCATTACCAATTGAACTCATGAATTTTGAGGCACAGATCTCCGGAGATGATGTTATTCTTAGTTGGGAAACAGCAAATGAAAACGGAGTGAAAAATTACACGATCGAAAAATCAGGCGATGGTTTCAGCTTTGAAATGCTTTCTGTTGCAAGAGCAACGAACGCTAAACATTATTCAGTAACAGATATTAAACCTTTTGAAAATAAAACGTATTACAAACTCAGCGAAACGGGAGTGGATGGAAGAACTACATGTATTAAAACCATAGTTGTCTCTATTAAAAAAACAAAACGTCTGAACATTTTTCCAAACCCAAGCGATGGTGAACTTTATATTGCAGGGATTGAATCCGGAGCCACAAAAATAAAGGTATTTGACAGGAATGGAAGAGAAGTGCTCAGCGAAACACATGCTGGCAAAGAAGAAAATTCTTTTCTTAACCTGAAAAATAAATTACTCCCCGGAATTTACTTTCTCAAAATTGAAACGGGTACTCACACGTTTCATTCCAAATTGATTATTAAATAGAATATTTGAAGGGACTTCGCCAAAGTCCATCGGCAGTCTGCTTGTACTTTGGCGAAGTTCCTGATTATCCATAAATAAAAAGAGCGTGATAACATCACGCTCTTTTGAATTTTAACTTGAAACCTTTTGACTTAAAGTTTAGAATCTGCTCTTTCCAAAGCTTTTCTTGCCGCCGAAAGACGATTTTTCTTTTCTGAATTCGCCTTTACCAAACGATTTCTTCTCTCCATTTCTGCCATCGTCGCTTCTTTTACGTTTTCCAAAGTCATCACGTTTACGGTCGCCCTTAAAGTTTCCGCCGCCGTTTCCGCCTTTGTATCCGCCACCGCCGCGTTTTCCTTCACCGCCACCTTCGTGCATTCTGCGTTTGCTTACTTCCAATTGAACCTTGCGATTATTGAAATCAATATCAGCCGAATTAATGGCCAGGAAATTATCTACCAGTTTACTTTCTGTTTCAAAGAAAGAGAAACTGCTCTTTACATCGAGATTAAAGATCATACGTTGGTGCACCTTCACGATATCCGCTAAGAAATCTTTTAAGCTGTTACGGTTAAATCCATCCATCATTCCCATGTTAATGAAGAAACGAGTGGTGCGACTGTTTCCGAAAGCACCGTCAACACTGCCCTTGGCAATATTAAGATCCGGAGCATCCTGGTAGTATTCGTGGAAGCGATTAAACTCTTCGCTGATGAAACGTTTAATTAATTCTTCTTTACTAAGATCTTTTAATTCTTCGTAAATTTTAGGAAGGAAGTTTTCGATCTCATCGTCTTTTACTTCAACGTTATGTAATTTATGAACCAGGTTGAATAATTGTTTTTCGCAAACTTCAACTCCATCCGGAACATTTTTCTTTTCAAATTTTTTCTTAATGATGCGTTCAATATCCTTGATCTTTGAAGAATCTTTCGGAGTAATGATCGCGATAGCGATTCCCGATTTTCCTGCGCGGGCAGTACGTCCGGTTCTGTGAGTGTAATTCTCAACGTCTTCAGGAAGATTGTAGTTAATTACGTGTGTAACATCGTTAACATCAATTCCACGTGCGGCAACATCAGTAGCAACCAGCATTTGTAAAGTACGGCTACGGAAACGTTTCATTACAAAATCACGTTGCGATTGTGAAAGATCTCCATGTAATGCATCGGCGCTGTACCCGTCTTTAATTAAAGCATCAGCAACTTCCTGTGTTTCGGCTTTAGTGCGGCAGAATACAATTCCAAAAATTTCGGGATAATAATCGGCAACACGTTTAAGCGCTAAATAACGATCGCGTGGACTAACCACATAATAAATATGTTCAAGGTTATCGGCGCCTTCGTTCTTTTTACCGGTGCTGATCTCTTTTGGGTTCTCCATATAAGTTCTGGCAATGCGCTCCACTTCTCTTGGCATGGTGGCACTGAATAACCAGGTGTTCTTCTGATCAGGAGTATCGCGTAAAATAATATCGAGATCGTCTTTAAAGCCCATGTTCAGCATTTCATCTGCTTCATCAAGCACAACAATTTTCACTGTTTTAAGACTCACGGCGCGTCTTTCAATCATATCAATTAAACGGCCAGGTGTTGCAACAACAACCTGAACACCGCGTTTAATATCTTTAATCTGTCCGTCGATGCGCGCTCCGCCATAAATAGCAGTTACGCCAAAGCCTTTAAGATACTTACTGTAATTTTTAATATCACTGGTGATCTGAACGCAAAGTTCGCGTGTAGGCGCTAATATAAGGGCCTGAACGGTTTTATTATCGCAATCGATAGTGCTTAGCAATGGCAGTCCAAATGCAGCTGTTTTACCAGTTCCGGTTTGTGCAAGTGCAACCAGGTCGGTATTTTCATTCGATAATAATGGAATTGTTTGCTGCTGGATTGGTGTGGGCGCAGTAAACCCAAGGTCAGTAACAGCCTTTAAAAGGTCGCTGTTGAGACCTAATTCTTCAAAAGTCATTTTTTTAAATTTAGATTATACATTAAAGCTAAAATTACCTTGCTTTAATGCTTCATGCCGACAAATAATTGGCGAGGTAGTTTTACTTTCCGGGTGCAAATATACGATAAATTCGTTATAAATCATTGTTTTTAAAGATTTTGTAACATATTGACATCATTATTTTCCTATTTTTGTGTCCTTCTTCTTATGATAAAAGATCATTATGCAATAATAATGGCTGGTGGTGTTGGAACACGTTTTTGGCCTATGAGCACGGCCAAACATCCCAAACAGTTTCTTGATATTCTCGGAACCGGACGCACTCTTTTGCAGCAAACATATGACAGGCTTTTAAAAGTTTGTCCTAATCAGAATATTTTCATTGTTACCAGTCAATCTTACCAGAAACTGGTACAGGAACAGTTGCCTGAACTTCCCAGGCAAAACATTTTATGTGAGCCTGCACGCAAAAATACTGCTCCTTGCGTGGCTTATGCGTCATACAAGATACACAAGATGAATCCTAAGGCTGTAACCATTGTTGCTCCGAGCGATCATCTTATTAAAAAGGAAGACACCTTCGTAAAAGCGATCAAATCCTGTTTTGACAAAGCCGCGAAGGAAGATAGCCTCATTACGCTTGGCATTAAACCAACGCGTCCCGATACGGGTTATGGCTACATTCAGTTCATTGAAGGAAACCTTCAGGAAAAAGATAAGCGTATTCATAAAGTTAAAACCTTTATGGAAAAACCTAACCATGAAATGGCCAAATTCTTTATGGAAAGCGGCGACTTTTTATGGAACTCGGGTATTTTCATCTGGAGCACTGCAAGTATTTTAAAAGCCATAGAATCGCACGATCCAGAGCTCGCAAATGTTTTTAAAGAAGGCTGGGATGTTTATAATACTCCAAAGGAGCAGGCTTTTGTAAATAACGCTTATGGAGTTTGTAAAAACATATCTATTGATTACAGCGTGATGGAAAAAGCGAAGAACGTTTTTGTGCGTTCGAGCATTATCGGTTGGAGCGATTTAGGAACCTGGGGGAGCTTATATACCCATATCAAGAAGGATAAACAGAGAAATGCCACCATCGGCAAGAATGTTATGCTGTATGATTCAAAAAACTGCATTGTTCAGGTGCCAAAAGACAAATTAGTGGTCCTCCAGGGACTTGAAGACTACATAGTGGTTGAAAGTGAGGGAGTTCTGATGATTTGTAAGAAGCAGGACGAGCAGCAGATCCGCAATTTTGTGAACGATGTAAAGGTAAATAAGGGAGAACGCTTTGTGTAATTCCGTTGCTTTTGTATGAAACAGGGTTGCTTTAACATCCGTTAACGCTTAAAATTTTTTTTGTGGCACGCCACTTGTAAAATCACTGCTTATCTAAAACAAACCTATGAAAAAATCTATTTTATTATTTGCGATGATCCTGGTGGGGTTATGCACTTTTGCCCAAAACACGTACAACCTCGTTCTTTTTTCTGAAGACGGTGAAAAATTTTATGTTTTTGCTAATGGCATCCGCCAGAACGATGTTCACGAAAGCAATGTGAAGATTACGGGACTTACCTCGGAGTTTTTAAATGTACGCGTTGAATTCGAAAACAAGGCCCTTCCCGTTCTAAAGCAAAACATGCCCCTTGAATATGGGTATGAACATACCGTAAACCTTAAGAAAAACATGAAGAAGGTTATGAAGATGCAGTACTTTGGAAAAGTGGCCCTGGCCGATGCTCCAAAAAGTAATGGATCAACTGTTCAGTACCACACTTCGGAGAACGCTGCAACTGATAACACAACGGGATATAATACATCAACTTCATCAGGCGGAGGCGACAATAATTCTTCAACTACAGTTACACATCAAACAACAACACACAGTAACACAAACGGCGATGGCGGTGCCGTAAGCATTAACATGGGTGGGGTAGGCATCAGTATGAATGTAAACGATAATATGGGAGGAATAAATTCAACCACTTCCTCTACTGTAACAACAACTACTTATTCATCTTCGTCATCTTCTTCAGGCGTAACACATATTGAACCTGAGAATCATGGGAGACCCAAAAACTCAAATACAACTCCACAGCAACCTGTAAGTAATGGTTGCGGTGCCCCTATGAATTCTTCTTCTTATGAAAAAATGAAACAATCGGTTGAATCAAAACCTTTCTCTGATACTAAAATGAGTACGGCAAAAATCGCCACAAAAAATTCATGTTTGTCATCTGCTCAGATTGCAGGTATCTGTAAATTATTTGCAATGGATGATGATAAACTGGCTTATGCAAAATACGCTTACGATTATTGTGTAGATAAAACTGAATTTTATCACGTAAGTGAAGTGTTTTCATTCAGTTCAACGACTGATGAATTGAATAAGTATCTGGAGAGTAAATAATACAACATACTTTCACTACTCACACTCCGAAATGTCATCCTGATGAAGGAAGGATCTGTTCTTTGAGAACGTAAAAGTCCAGATCCCTCGTGCTTCTGGATGGCATTTTTATTTAAAAAGCGCCGAACATTGAGGCTCTTTTTGCTCAATTGTAGTTCGGGTTAACCCGGCAAAATAATTTTGTAGATATAAATATTTTATTTAATATTGTATTGTAATTCTGACAAACGCATTTTCTTGCGTTTTACCAATCTCAGAAAAATTAAGAAATCATTTTAAAAAATACTCCGATTATTTATATAATTTATGTTTGAAGTACTGGACCTTAACGGGCGTCCCCTGCCTGAACTTAAAGAAATTGCAAAAGCTTTTGAAATCGACACAAAAGGATTAACCAAAGGGGAAGTCGTACTAAGAATTGTTGATGAACAAACTGCAAATCCCAATCTTGCAGCGTCTGTATCAAGAAAATTCCGAAAAAAAGGAGATAAAAATATGGCAAAAGAAAAAGATCTAAAAGACAATAAGGATCAAAAAGACCAAAGAGAAAAAAGACCACGTAAGGTGAAACTCGAACCAATGGTCGAAGATACTGTCAGCGAATCTGTAAATACATCTCACGAAGAAGAAATCGTAAATGTTCCTCCTGTTAAAACGGAAGGTGAAGAAACGTCTGCATCTGATTCTAATGAATCACACGAAAGTCATGAATCCAATGAGTCTGTTCAGAGTGATGAAAACCAGTCTCCTGAAATTACTCACGAAGAAAGTGGGCAGCATAAAAAGCCGGAAAAAGTTTATTACAACTTTGATAATATTGTTTTTGCAATCGGTGTTCTCGAAATTATGCCCGATGGTTATGGTTTTTTAAGAAGCGCCGATTATAATTATCTTAACTCTCCCGACGACGTTTATGTTTCTCAATCACAAATTAAATTATTCGGATTAAGAACAGGTGATGTTGTAAAAGGCGGGGTTCGCCCTCCAAAAGAAGGTGAAAAATATTTCCCTCTTATTAAAGTAGAACAAATCAACGGCCGCGATCCTTCTTTCGTACGCGATCGTGTTATGTTTGAGTATTTAACTCCGTTATTTCCTTACGAAAAATTAAAACTCACCGGACATCCGCAGGAAAATTTGAGTACCCGCGTAGTGGATCTTTTTTCTCCAATAGGAAAAGGACAACGCGGACTGATTGTTGCACAGCCAAAAACAGGTAAAACTGTTTTACTGAAAGATATTGCAAATGCAATTTCCTATAATCATCCTGAAGTTTATCTTATTATTCTGTTAATTGACGAACGTCCTGAAGAGGTTACCGATATGGCACGCAGCGTAAAAGCTGAGGTGGTATCAAGTACTTTTGATGAGCCCGCTGAAAAACATGTGAAGATTGCCAACATCGTTCTTGAAAAATCGAAGCGTTTGGTTGAATGCGGTCACGATGTGGTTGTCCTCCTCGATAGTATTACTCGTTTGGCGCGCGCTTATAATACGGTTTCTCCGGCAAGTGGTAAAGTATTAACTGGTGGTGTGGATGCGAATGCATTACATAAGCCAAAACGTTTCTTTGGTGCTGCTCGTAAAGTTGAGAATGGTGGTTCATTAACAATTATTGCAACTGCTTTAACTGAGACCGGCTCTAAAATGGATGAAGTTATTTTCGAAGAATTTAAGGGTACGGGTAATATGGAACTTCAGTTAGACAGAAAATTATCTAACCGCCGTATTTATCCTGCGATAGATCTTCTTGCTTCATCAACGCGTCGCGATGATCTTTTAATTGATAAAGAAACACTCACGCGCCTTTGGGTATTACGTAAGCATCTTGGAGATATGAATCCGCAGGAAGCTATGGAGTTCCTTCTCGACCGTTTACGCCGTTCACAGACAAACGAAGAATTCTTAATCAGTATGAACGGATAAGATGAACAAACGCGCTCTTGTTATCGGACTTCTTTATTGCATTGCAGTCATTGCATTTAAACTTTTTATTCTTTTAGGCGGATACACGCTTACACGTTTCGGATTTTATTACTCTAACATTGTTGGTGTTTTCGCTATCATTCCGTTTTTCGTGATCGCTGTTTATGTGGTTCGCGAAAAAGATTTCGGAGGAATTATCAGTGGAAAAGATGCCGTGCGAATGTCGCTTACTGTTCTTGCAGTAGCTGCAATTGTTGTGAGTGTTTATAATTACATCGAGTTTGACTGGAAATACAGGGACATTGCTGTTGAATATTACAACAGTCCTGAATATATGAAAATTCTGGAAGATATCAAGGCCAAAAACCCTGGTAAAGTAACCATGCCATTACCGGATATTATCAAAGCTCAGATTGGTGATTTATCTGCCGGTAAAGCTACTACAGGTAAATTATTCCCACTTATTCTTATAGGTTTAAGCGGCGCCTTCGTAACAGCTATGTTTATGAAACGCGGATCAAAGAAAGCTTAATACTACTTTTGGTTCTCGCTGAGTGCGCAGATTAAGCAAAGTACGCTGAGTATTTTGTTTTTTGCATCAAGGCTTTCACTTTATCGGATCGGTTTGGATTTTCTGCGTTCTCATTTTACTTTGCGCTTTCTGCAAGAACCCCGGAATGCTGGAACAAAGTTTGTGTAGAAAATTCTATACACAAATAGCCAATGAAAACAATTATTGCCGGAACCGATTTTACCCCCTCTTCG
>JAJONO010000135.1 GCA_021323535.1 Bacteroidota bacterium | reverse complement strand
GAATATTTGCTCAGATCACTCAGATCAAATTCGCCGTTTCCCAGGTACTTTGCATCTAACCAATGGGGATGAATATGGGGATAAATATAATGGCCATTTTCATGCAGCCTTAATAACTGTTTTTTAATCTTTTCATATTGATCGTGGAGGCCGGGCTGCTGTTTTATACGGTTAAGGCATGTAGTATCAACGAACATGACCGCTGTTGCACCGTGTTTTTGCAGAATGGAATCCAGATGATCAGTTGGTTGTATAAGGCATTTTTCTATAGTACCCGATCGGGCTCCAAGAAATAATTCGTAATCAAAGGTCAATAAGATGTTTTTCAAGTACTTTTTTAACTAAATATTCTTTTTTGCACCAATCAGGTAGTAGTTAGGCTTACCAATTTTAAACCCCGACAAAAAATAGTTTATACCCATCAGATAAAGCGGAGCAAGCCTTGAAAGATATTTTAGCTCTTTGCGGCCGTATACATTGACGTAACAAATCCCTTTATTAAAAAGCGGACTGATGCCTTGTTTTTTGAGTATACTTTCAAATTCCTCCACAGATAATTCTACTTCATTCACCTGTGGAGATTGTTTTTTAAAGTTCAGGTAATTCTTACCATGAATGTTCGGAATGATAAAAAAAACATTGCCATCGGGCGACAAAGCATTTTTGATCATGGTTAATAACAGATCCCTGTCCGGTAAAAGAAAAAATGAATTAATAACACATATCACATCCATATCACTCTTGCTTTTCAAAACCGTAAAAATATCTCCGTGGTAAAAAGACAGGTTAGCATTTTTATAAGTGCGAACAGCATGTTCTATTGATTTTGAATCCAGATCGTAACCTTCAATAGTAACATTTTTGAGTTTTGATAGCTGGAACGTTGTTTCTCCGTTGCCGCATGGAATATCCAGTACCTTCAAAATTTTTCCATCATTGTTCAACCGCGATATGAGCTTTTTAATGGAACTTGAAAATATGTATTGCGGGTATTGAATATTAAACGGCATACTACTTTAATAAAGCTTCAACTTGTTTTGTTAAATGCTTAATGCTAAACTGAGCGAGATTAAAATCAGCATTAAACTTCAATTTGTCCGAAATTAACGAGTTAAGTACTTCAGGAAGTATTTCAGAAGTGTTTTCGGGCGATAATCCTGTTCCGATTCCGTGTGTTTCAATAAATCTGCTCACTTCACCATCGTTAGAAAAGTGAAGAATAGGTTTTCGATAAGAGGCGTATTCAAAAAATTTTGTATTAAAAGCAAAAGCATGGTCGGCAACGCTATACATCATGAACGCGTTGGCGCTTTTATATTTTTGCCGTATCTCATCAATAGGTATAAAACCGTGAAGTGATACAGTGTTAAGTTTATATTTTTCGCAAAGTGACTTAATATTCGAAGTAATATTTCCGTAGAATTCAAAATGTATTCTGGAAGAAAATGAAGGATCTTTTTTTTCCATTTCGCTGATTACATTAAGAAATGGAATAAAAACATATTCAATCTCGCCATACAGGTTCCCTGCAAATAAAACCAGTTTTTTGCTGCCGTTCGATCCTGAACTTTCCGTTTGAAATACGTCATCTTCATCGTAGCCATTACTGATTGTAATGCATTTTTCGGGTTGCGTTGTCTTTTCTTTGGCCCATGCAGTCATTTGGTTTGTAGTAGAAACTACAAGATCGGCCTGCTGAATAGAAAATTTTTCCATTTCCAGTTCAGCTGCGCGGCGTTTCTTTGAGAGATGTTTAAACTCATGAAAAGTTTCATTGTTGGTCCATGGGTCCCTGAAGTCGAGTACGAAATTGATCTTAGGGTTTCGCGATTTTAATTTTGCAGTGATGTATGCTAAACGATAAGGAGGAATCGTGCAGATAACATTTGTAATATCATGAAGCTTTATAAGATGTTCAGAATATGCGATCAGATCTTTTTCCCAGAAAACTGCCCTGTCATACAATCGCCCACTCGAATAGATCTTAAGGAACCAGGTCCACATTCTGTATTTTAATTTTGCTGCAAAACTGTTTCCGCCAAATTCCAATACTTCCGGAAAGCGGGCGTCGCGCTCAAAAACATGTATGTTGGGAGACTGAACATCGGACATCCATTGTGATTTTTCAGCGCCTCGTGGCCGCGCGCAGATAACATAAATTTCATGTCCGTCTTTTGCCAGGTATTTAGCGAATTTAGCCCAACGCCTGCCTCCGATTCCTGATTTTGGAGGAAATGTATATGATATGAGAAGAATTTTTTTCAATGTGAATTATTATAGTTCGGATCAGAAAGTACTTTCAGGAAGCTTCAAGTATTTTAATAATATTATCAGATGCTGAAGAAAAGGACCGGTTAATTTGTGGATCGTTTTTTTCAGCAAGGTATTTATTCAGTAATTCATTCAGCCTTTCAAGTGAGTTTACGTGCATGATCGTCTTATCGTCCACATATGGCAGCATTGAAACAGCAGAATATGCGAAGTTTAAAGTAGGGATCATAAACCAGGATGATTGAAGAGAAACTGTTGAAGAAAATGAAATGGTAATATCGGAAATACTTAAAAAGTCGAATAGATTCTGGAACGGAGTTCCGGTTTCTGTTTTTTGAAGGTAAATTATTTTTGGATGCGTGACTTTTTCTTTGCCTTTATCACTTGGGTGTTTTCTAACCAGGACAATATAATTTTCTTTTTTGTCAATGTATTCTGCAAGAAAATTCAGCACATCGGTTTGTTCTTTCAGATAGAATGATGTAAGAACGGAGATTACTTTTTTTCCTTGTATTTTTTGATTGAGATAATCCAGCGTCCCTGAATATTTATAATTATGGGCTTTTTCCTCTAAAAGATGCCCGGTTACCGGTAATTGCTCATTGGTTACATTACAATACGATAGGATCATATCCTTAGTAGTAAGATTTGGCATGAACCAATAATCAAAATACGTATGAACATTATGTTCATCTTTGGCTTTTGCACCATTCATGTAGTTGTACGTAACACAGCCGTATTTTTTTGCCACGGAGGTGATCACGTTTCCTTCCCCTTCATTTTCAGCGCCTGCTACAAATAGTTTCCTTACACCGCGAGCCATCAGTTTTTCATATTCTTCGGTATGGTTGATCAGTTTAAAAAGACTATCCGTAAGTACATTTGTAAAATCACAATCAGAAGACATAAGGAAAAGACGAACCCGGGTTTTAAAATTTATTTTATTTTTTCCTGAAGCTTTAACTGTGCTTTTGATGTTAAGCTTAAAAAACCTTCTTAAGGTTTGATCTGTCTTTTCGCTGTTTCCATTTACACTGTTCTGAAACGACAAAATATTGCGGCCTTTTAATTTTGGAATCAGGTCGCCGTAGAGTTCAATTAATTCTAAACTGTTAATTCTAAAAGCTATTGTGTCTGGCGAAATTTTTTGCTGATCATCCGGCAGAACGAACTGGTACAGGAAATTTTTTCCTAAAAATAATCGTTTAAACAAAGCCGTTAATTTTATATGTCGTGGCCGTGAATAGTAATCGAAATACCGGGTTGTCGGACTGTCTAATTTTTTAATCTGAAACTGAATTGCATTCACATGCAGCCGGCCAAAAAATAAATCTTTTTCTAAAGCATGGGATAAATCGTAGCCTTTAAATTGAAACAGCCCTGGTATTTTTTTTCTGATACTGTCTAATTTTTGTTTGTTGTAATTGAAAGAAAAGTGACTTGCATTAACAAAGTCGTCGAATATATTTATCAGTTGTACATTCTTTATATCTGCAGGATTTATATCCGGATCAATTGCAGAATAAATAACGGCATTAATTTTTTTTGCTTCCAGTTTTTTTAAGACAGTGGTATTGATAGTATGCACAATAGCCACGTTCATTAAATT
>JAJONO010000099.1 GCA_021323535.1 Bacteroidota bacterium | reverse complement strand
TTTGAAGAATAATATAATATGTTTTTTAATCTTCACTTTCTATAATCTTATTCCAATCACGCAAACATCGTCTATCTGTTCCAGCTTACCTTTCCATTCTTCGAAACGTACATCAATAATTTTTGCCTGTTCGGTACAAGACAAAGTATGAATACTCAACAGTAATTCTTCAAATTGCTTATATTTAAATTTCTTGCCTTTATCACCGCCAAACTGAAATTGTTGTAATTTATTTTCAGAAATAAGGACCGGGGAATTATTCGCGGCGCAATACGATAATGTGTTGTTTGTTCTGTCGAAGCAAAGGAGAATGCCATCCATGCCATCTTTCCTTCCTTCCTGGGAGATTCGC
Organism: Bacteroidota bacterium; assembly: GCA_021323535.1. Lineage (GTDB taxonomy): Bacteria > Bacteroidota > Bacteroidia > B-17B0 > Aurantibacillaceae > Aurantibacillus. Next base: position 14,326 of record JAJONO010000099.1, on the reverse strand, counting down.
TCGATGAGTCTTTTTCTCACGTGCTCAAAAACATCTCCGGGTCTGGTCAACCCTTTTTCTTTTATGGCTTCATTTAGAAAGGAAATATTCAGCAAACTCATGAACGCTCCGGGAACCCCGTGACCAGTGCTATCACAAACCGCTAAGTAGAAAGAGGACGAAGAAACAGTTCGGATTCCGCCTTCTTTCTCCGCACTTCGCTCCGCTTGTGCAGCCCAATAAAAGTCGCCGCTCACAATATCCTTCGGTTTAAAAACAACGAAACTATCGGGAATGTTTTGATTTACGAAATCGTGATTGGCCAATAAGGTTTTTTGGATCTGGAGGGCGTAATTGATGGAATCAACTATTTCTTTTTGTTTTTCTTCAATAATGTGTTTTTGTTCAGCGAGTAAAACATTCGCCTTTTTCTTGTTCATGAAATTTCTTATGATAATGATAAGGAATATGAGAATAAAAAATCCTCCCGCGATTGCTCCGTTCCTGATCAGTTTTTGCTCTTCGAGTTCAGCTTTTGTGAGAGCTTCCTTCTTGTCGTATTCAAACTGAATTTCTTTTTTATTGATCTCACTTATTTTTTCGGTGTTAAAGATCGTGTCGCGGTGCGCTATAAATTTTTTGTAGGAAATAAGAGCCTGATCAAATTGCCCTTGTTCCTTGTAAATGTCAAAGAGTTTTTGTTCAATGGATTTAAGATTAGAGATGCTGTTTAGTTTTTCGGCAATCGTTTTGGCTTTCAGCAAATAATCCATCGCTTCCTTCTTTTGTTTTTTAGCCATGTAAATGTTGCCCATGGTTGTATAAGCAAAGGCCAGGCTCCTCTGATCATTCTGAGATTCGTGAAGCTCAACGGATTTTTGTCCGTAAATAAGCGCGGAATCCAATTGACCTAGATCCTCAAACATTTCGGCAATGTTGCCTAGTGTGATCCCCATTCCTGTTTTGTTACGAATGGCTTTATGTATGTTATAGCTTTTAAATTGTTGTTCGAGGCATTTTTGCAAATCGCCTTCTTCGTAATAAACTGTTCCAATGTTTCCGTAAGCCTGGGCAATAGAAATGCTGTCTTTTAAGGCGATGCGCATGTCGAGACTTTTATTGAGCAATTCCTTTGCTTTTTTAAAATCTTTCAATTCGATATAAATAACACCAAGGTTCCCTGTAACAGAGGCAATTCCTTTTTTGCTGTTAATGCTCTCAAGAAGTTTAAGATCTTTCATGTAAGCATCCATGGCCGACAAAAAATCTCCTTTGCCATACATGAGGTTCCCTAAATTTCCCAATGCAGCAGCCTCCAGTTTTACATTGCCAATTTCATGAGCACGTTTAATTGCCTTATTGTAGTATACAACTGCACTATCATATTCTCCTGTGTTATAAAAGTATTGTCCCTGATGAATATAAACTTTAGGAACCATGCGTTCGTAATGAGTCGAATCCACATAACGTTCCATTTCTTTGAGGGTGGAATATGCAAGGTTTATATCATAATGTGTTCTTTCGGTAAAAGTATCAACCAGCTGTGCTATGTAAAGCGAATCCTTTACCCTGGAGTCAGGTGAAGTTTGTGAACCCGGATCTTTACATCTGGAAAAATAAAAAGCAAGAAGAATAAGCGGAACTCTTTTTAAGAAAGTAAAAGAGAATAAGCTTTTCATTGAGTGAATATACGAAAGTAAATGAAAAACCCCTGCAGTTTTGCAAGGGTTTTTATATTGCTTTCTAAATGGCTTAAGCTTCTATGGCTTCGTTCATATAAGCCTCAATGGGCGCGCATGAACAAACAAGGTTCCTGTCGCCATAAGCGTTATCAACTCTTCCAACACTAGGCCAGAATTTATTATCACGCACCCAGTTTAACGGATACGCGGCTTTCTGACGTGAGTAAGGTTTTTTCCAGTCGTCGCTCACTACTAATTTACAAGTGTGCGGCGCATTCTTGATCACGTTATTGGCTTTATCAAATTTACCTTCTTCAATTTCCCTGATCTCTTTACGAATAGCGATCATAGCTTCGCAGAAACGATCCAGTTCAGCTTTCGATTCCGATTCTGTTGGCTCCACCATTAATGTATTTACTACAGGGAAAGCAACTGTTGGAGCGTGGAAACCATAGTCCATTAAACGTTTTGCAATGTCGGCTACTTCAACGCCGCTGGCCATTTTAAATTCGTTACAATCCAAAATCATTTCGTGAGCGCAACGTCCGTTTTTACCGGTATAGAGAATTTTATAATGATCTTTCAGGGTGTCCTTAATGTAATTTGCATTGAGGATCGCCATCTCAGTAGCCTGTTTAACTCCTTCGCCACCAAGCATTTTAATATAACCGTAAGAGATCAAAAGAATAAGAGCGCTTCCGTAAGGAGCCGCAGATACTGCCGTGATACCTTTATCGCCACTGGTGTTAACGATCGTGTGCGAAGGCAAGAACGGAACTAATTTTTCTACCACACCGATAGGGCCCATGCCAGGACCACCACCGCCATGAGGAATAGCGAATGTTTTATGAAGATTTAAGTGACACACATCAGCGCCGATGTTACCTGGAGAAGTTAATCCTACCTGTGCATTCATGTTGGCGCCATCCATGTAAACCAATCCGCCGTTGTCGTGAATCATTTTTGTAATGTCCATGATCGACTCTTCGTACACACCGTGTGTTGAAGGATAAGTGACCATTAAACATGAAAGATTGTCTTTGTGCTGTTCAGCTTTTGCTTTTAAATCAGCAAGGTCAATATTTCCTTTGTCATCACATTTCGTAACAACGATCGTCATTCCGGCCATTGCAGCGCTTGCAGGATTTGTTCCGTGAGCCGATGAAGGAATTAGAGCCACATTACGGTTTGGTTGTCCGTTAGCGATATGATAAGCGCGGATCACCATTAAACCTGCGTATTCGCCCTGAGCCCCTGAGTTCGGTTGGAAACTCATACGGGCGAAACCTGTGATATCAGAAAGATCCTTATTTAACTGCTCGATCAATTCAGCGTAACCCTGTGCCTGGTCAACAGGAACAAATGGGTGAATACTTGCAAACTCGGGCCATGTAATTGGTAATAATTCCGAAGCGGCGTTTAATTTCATGGTACACGATCCTAATGAGATCATAGAATGCACCAATGAAAGATCTTTATTTTCGAGACGTTTGATATAACGCATCATATCACTTTCGCTGTGATAAGTGTTGAAAACAGGATGCGTCAGGTAGTCTGATTTTCTTTCCGCAAAAGTTCCTTTGATCAGGTTCTGAACATTGCAGCCATTGTCTTTATACGATTTTCCAACTGCCTGGGCGAATACTTCTAATATATCGTTTACATCTTCTGCCTGCGCGGATTGATCAAGAGAAATGCCTACATGTTTATCGTCGATATAACGGAAGTTGATTTCTTTTGCTTCTGCCAGCGAACGAACTTTCTTAACGTCGGCGGCAACAACAATTGTATCAAAGTATAATTTGGTTTTGATCCCGTATCCGAATTTTTTCAATTCAGATGCAACGAAAGCTGTTGCGCTGTGAACATCTTCAGCAATGGAACGGATGCCATCTTTTCCATGATACACCGCGTACATGCTTGCCATGATAGCAAGAAGCGCCTGTGCTGTACAGATATTTGAAGTTGCTTTGTCGCGTTTAATGTGTTGCTCACGCGTTTGAAGCGCCATACGAAGCGCCTGGTTTCCTTCCGAATCAACAGAAACACCAATGATCCTTCCAGGAATAAGACGTTTATAATCTTCGCGGCAGGTGAAGAAGGCAGCGTGAGGACCACCATATCCTAATGGAACACCAAAACGTTGAGAGTTGCCAACTACGCAGTCAGCGCCCCATTCTCCCGGAGGAGTTAAAAGAGCAAGCGCTAAAAGATCGGTTGCAACCGCCACCTGGATGTCTTTTGATTTTGCATCGGCAACATAATTTTTATAATCGTTTACTTCTCCGTTAATATCGGGATACTGAATTAACGCGCCGAAGAATGAATCGTCTAATTTAGTCGTGTTGGTATCACCTATAACAAGTTCAATTCCGTAAGGTACCGCGCGTGTTTTTACCACGTCGATGGTTTGAGGGAACACCGTGTTGCTGACGAAAAATTTATTGGAGTTGTTCTTTACTTTTTCCTTACTGCGGTTACTGTAAAACATGAACAAAGCTTCTGCCGCTGCAGTGGCTTCATCGAGAAGAGAAGCATTGGCAATTGGCATAGCTGTGAGGTCCATGACCATGGTCTGGAAATTCAGGATCGCTTCTAAACGCCCCTGTGCAATCTCGGCCTGGTAAGGTGTGTAGGCTGTGTACCAACCCGGATTTTCCAATACGTTACGCTGGATCACCGCTGGTAAAATGTTATTGTAATATCCTAATCCGATATAAGAACGGAAGACTTTATTTTTCTTTCCAAGAGCTTTTAAGTGTTTCATATATTGATATTCACTTAATGCAGGAGCTACCTTTAGGGGTTGTTTTAAACGGATGTTAGAGGGAACAGTTTGATTGATGAGTTCATCAACACTTGATGCTCCGATTTTTTTAAGCATCGCTTTCACCTCTTGCTCACGAGGGCCGTTATGTCGGCTCACAAATTTGTCGGTTGCCATATTTCAATAAAGAATTTGAAGCATTAAATGTACACAATTTTCTCTTTGGTTTGGAGCAGAAAAATGTCATAAATTGTGAATGACGAAGAGCAGAAGATGACCTTAAAGGGGCCCGTATAATTCTTGTTAAAACGAGCGTTAAATCAGCTTTATCGTGTGCGGAATGGATTTGATCGGGTGTAACTTAAAGTCAGGAGCCTGTTAGACTGGTCATAAAGATTTTTATGAAATCCCTACCCTAAATTACTGTTTCTTGAAGCGCCGTCTTCTTTTTCTGAAAGGTCGGGTAAAAAGGCCAGGATAATTGTGGCGATCCCCGGTAGGAGAAGGCCTATCAGGAACCATTTTTTAGGATTTCTTCCCAGTTGTTTAGCATAAAAATAGGTCATAGTCGGGAGGCCTAACAATATTGTAAAGACAATCCCTGTAAACATGGCGGCACCCATCATAGGCTTTAATTTTTGGCGAAATTATTTTAAAAAGCCATTTTAATCGGCTTCCATTTAATGAAACCTAGTTTTGAGTTAACGATTCCCAGAATTCGGCCGCTCTCCGGGTGTGAGGAATGACAATGGTTCCTCCCACGATATTGGCTACGGCAAAGGTTTCGTAAATCTCTTCGGTGCTGCATTTCTGTTCGTGACACTTTATGAGGTGATATTTGATGCAATCATCGCAACGCAACACCATGCTCGCCACTAATCCGAGAAGCTCCTTCGTTTTTACCGGAAGGACCCCTTCGCTGTAAGTTTGAGTATCGAGATTAAACAGACGTTTAATCACCAGATTGTCTTTACCTAAAATAACATCGTTCATTTTGGAACGATAATCATTGAATTCCTGAACCGGATCTTTCATTTTTTATGATGTTTTACAGTAAAGCGTTTTCACGAAGTGAAATCTGCTTTACTGGTTTAATTTATGTTTTTTGATAGTCCAGCGTGAAACGTAAATACTGATTTCGTAAAGGAGATACATTGGCACAGCAACGAGCATCTGTGATGCAACATCGGGACTAGGCGTAATTACGGCGGCAGCGATAAGAATAATTATTACAGCATGCTTCCGGTATTTACTCATGAATTCTGGTGTTAAGAGCGTAAGGCGCGTAAGAAAATAAGCAAGAACAGGCATTTCGAAAACGATGCCCGAAACGAGCGTCATGGTAGAGATTAATGAAATATAATCGTCGAATGTGTTGTTGGTCTGAACATGTGGTCCTGAAGAAACTTTATAATTTATGAGGAAATTATAGCTCATTGGAAACAAGAGATAATATCCAAAAAAGATTCCGATGAGGAAAAGGATGGAGGCAATGACAACAAAAATTTTTGCAGGGCCGAGTTCCTTATCTTTTAAAGCAGGTCTTATGAATTTCCAGAGTTCCCAGAGCACATATGGAAAGCCTAAAATAATTCCGGTAAGAAGGGAGATCCACATGTGATTAAAGAACTGTTCAGAAGCGCTCAGAGTTTGAAGAGGTTGATTCTTGACAGTGATGCACATAATATCGCCGGATCCTATCTTATGTCCGAGTTTACACATAACATCGTATGTAACGAAGTCTTGCCTGAGCGGACCAAAGATCACCGTATCAAACACGAAATCGTTAAAACAAAATGCCGAGATGCCAATAATAAAAATAACAGCCGCGCTTCTTACCAGATGCCAGCGCAAGGCCTCGAGGTGCTGAAGAAAGGACATTTCTCCCGTGGGGCTTGCAGTAGTTTTATCTGAACCAAAAAAGGCCATAAATGTGGCTGCAAATGTACAGGAAAATAAGGGGTTTGCAAAGAATTAAGAACGCGCTAATCCCACCAGAAGAACATACCGTTCATTTCTTTAATTCCTTCTACGAGAGTTTTCATGTCGCCAGCGCCCTGGTCAATGGCATCGGGGCAAAATTCATACACTTCTTTTGCAAATAATTCGACGTGACGAACCTCATTTTTAAATCGTATTTCTACAAAATCACGTCCGATCGAAAATACCCAGAAATCATTTCTTTCTTTCCAGTTTTTGAAACGCTTTAGTACATCGGTGTTGGTGTGCCCATGATTAATCCCATCAGTTTTGCGCCATTTGATAATGTCGAGATCATCACTTCCTTTTATCATGGCCACATATTCTTTACTGTCCAGATCATCGCTGTAACTAAAAAGCAAATAACCGTTTTTGAGGAATTCTTCTTTGTGATTTAAGATATACTCCTGGTCGTTTTCTTTCGAAGTAGATAAGGCGCATAAACCTTTTCCTTTTAGTTTTGTTATTTCTCCTGTTAAAGAATCGGGTTGAGGTATGAGATTTAAAGAAGAGCCGGTTTGTTCTTTGATTTTTGTGGCCAGGGTTTTATCAAAACCAAGGCTATCGCACAAAACAGTTTCCTGGTTGAATAATGTAATAGATGTTATCCCGGGAACAGGGTCCTCCTTTAAAGCGGTTGATTCCGTTTTGGAACCACATCCATAAAGAAGGGTTAAAAAAACGACAAAAGAAATTAAAAGAATATTTTTCATAGTACTTATAGTTTAGTTCCCAACCGCAATTACCGCAATTTCTACATGGGCACCTTTAGGCAAAGCTTTCACTTCCACCGTTTCCCTCGCCGGTGGATTTTCTTTGAAACAGGTGCCGTAAATTTCATTCACTTTGGCGAAGTCCTTTAAATCGGTGAGATAGATCGTGGCCTTCACCACATGTTTATAATCCATTTTCGCGGCCTGCAAAATTACATGAATATTATGAAGCGCCTGCGTGGTTTCATTATCAATGCAATCGGTGTGAATTTCACCGCCGGCGGTAATTCCAATCTGGCCGGCTACATACAACGTCTTGCCCGCGAGAACACCCTGACTATACGGGCCAATAGGTTTAGGCGCCTTATTGGTATAAATAATTTTTTTCTGCGCCAGTGTAAATGACGACGAGAAAAAAATCAGACAGTAAAAAAGAAACTTCATTATTTATTCTGAGGTGGATTTTGCTTCGAGAAATTGGTCAGCGCTTTTACAAGTACATCCAGATCTTTAGTAGAAGTATACACGTTTGGTGTAATACGCACGCCGTTTATCTTTTCATGAATAATAGAAACCACATGCACTTTGTGTTTTTCATATAGATAAGCATCAAGATCGTGTGCTTTCCATCCGTCAAATCCAATACATGTTAACGCACAGGAATATTGTGGTTTCAGGGATGTATATAATTTGGCCTTAGGAAGATCTTTTGTTTTTTCGACCCAGTAATTTTTAAGGAAACGCAGACGTTCTTCTTTTCGTTTTCCACCAATGAGGTTATGAAAATCTACCGCGGCACCAATTGCCATTTCACTGGCCATGGAACGTGTTCCTAAACTTTCAAATTTACGAATGTCGCCTCCATCCGGTTCAACTGCCGATAAAAGAGCCCACACATTTTTAATTTTATCCTTCTTAATATAAAGTAATCCACTTCCGAAAGGGGCGCAGAGCCATTTGTGTAATGAGGTAGCAAAATAATCTGCCCCTGTATCTTCAATTTTAAAATCTAAATGTCCGAATGAATGCGCCGCATCCACTATCACTTCACATCCTTTACTGTGGGCCATATCTGCAATGGCTTTTGCAGGAACGATATTTCCTGTCCAGTTAATAAGATGAGTTATATGAACTATTTTAGTTTTATTCGTAATAGCTTTTTTGTAAATCTCAACAATAGTTGCATCGTCTTCTGTTGGCTGAGGAATATCGATCCACACTAATTTAATACCATCACGTTTTTCACGTTGCTTCCAGGCGTTGGTCATGTTCGGATAATCGTACTTACTTAATACAACTTCATCGCCTGCTTTTAAGTTCAGTCCGAAAATGATGGTGTTAAGTCCTTCGGTAGCATTACGGTTAATGGCAATTTCTTCGGAGCTTACTCCTGCAAGATCGGCCAGTTTTGATCGTAATGCTTCTCTTCCGGCATCAAGGATCCTCCACATATAATAACTCGGAGCTTCGTTGCTGTATTGATAATAACGGATGTGCGCGTCCTGAACCACTTTAGGTTGCGGACTAACGCCTCCGTTATTCAAATTGATAAGATTAGGCGATACAGTGTAACTTTCGCGGATCCAGCTCCAGAAATCGTCATCTTCGATTGCTGCACCCGGACTCATGTTTTCCAGTCGGTTTAATTGCTTTTCGAATGAGGAAGCAAATGATTTGTTGATTGATGAAAGAAATGCAAGTCCGCCAAGGGTAAATGCGCTTCCTTTCTGAAAGAAATCTCTTCTATCCATGTTTAATTAAGGGGGGTTATTACAATAAAGATAAATATAACTTCTAAAGAAAAAAATCAGAAACTGTTAATTCCTGCCAATGACAAATGAGTCCAGAATTGAGGATATGATTTCTCTACCACACCAGCGTCTTCTATTTCTAAATCGCAGAGAAGAGCAAGCGGGGCAAAGCTCATGGCCATACGGTGGTCGCTATAGGTTGAAAGTTGAAAGTTGCCCTCCTTCGCTAACCTCGTGTCGCCTTCAGCTTTAGCGGATAGCTTAGAATTTTTGAGTGAGCGTGATGTAATACTGAGTGAATCATTGGTGATGTTTACTTCCACGCCAAATTTTTTAATCTCATTTTTCAGCGCAGTTAAACGGTCGGTTTCTTTGTGTTTTAAAGTAGAGAGCCCGTTTAAGTTGCAGGGAATATTCATGGCAAGGCAAGTTACGGCTACCGTTTGTGCAATGTCGGGACAATCACTAAAATCGTATTCAAATTCAGAAACGATGTCGCCATTGTTTGTGAGAATAATGTTTCCGTCTCTGAAAACGGAACTTACTCCAAAGTCTTTGTAGATATTAAAAAGCGCCGAATCACCCTGCGACGATTGGCGGTTAAGACCAACTAAAGTTATTTCGGCTGTTTTGTTTAAAGCAACCACACTGTACCAATACGAAGCCGACGACCAGTCTGATTCTACAGTTAATTCTGTTTTTTCTTTCACGTGATCTTTATTGTATGGAAGAACTTTGATCATTCTATCAATCTGCGCCACCTTCACATCAAATTCCTGTAAAATATCAATGGTCATTTGAATGTAGGACCAAGAAACAATATCGTTATTGATTTTAAGTTCGAGCCCGTTTTTAAACGAAGGCGCTACTAATAACAAAGCAGAAATAAACTGCGAGCTGATGTTTCCGTCGATCTCTATTTTTCCTCCCAGAAGTTCTTTCCCCTTAATTTTCAGTGGAGGAAATCCTTCTTTTCCCATATAAGAAATATCGGCACCAAGAGATCTTAAGGCATCCACCAGGTGTTTTATTGGACGCTCTTTCATTCGTTCTGAACCTGTTAAAGTCCATTCGCCAGTCTTGTTGGAAAAAAGCGCAGTTAAAAAACGCATATCGGTTCCGGCGTGTCCAACATCCATTAACGGATTACATTCACTAAGAATTTTAAGAAGATCCTGTGTGTCTTTTGCCGTAGAAAGATTGTTTAGTTCTATATCCAGGTTTAGAACTTCCTGGAGAATAAGTAAACGGTTGCTGATACTTTTTGAACCAGGTAATGAAATACTTGCTTTAACAGGTTGCTTATTGTATCGGAGCCGCATTTGAAATATCGGAATTATAATAAGAAATGGCTTTTTCGAGCTGCGTTATCGTTACTGGTACTTCAGGATCACACTTACCCATTCCTTTTAATAAGGCAAACATCAAGGCGCCACCCCTGTGCTTTTTATCCTGCTTTAAGTACAAATAAAAAACAGGCAGGTCGTTTTCGTCAATGATAGGAAGATCAAAATTGAGTGTAATGGTATTAATGATCTGTACCATTTCCTTTTTTGTAATTCGTTTTAATAGAAAAGACAGATACGTTTCTATTGCCATTCCAACAGCAATGGCTTCGCCGTGCAGCAGCGGATTTGTTTTTGTGAGATACAAACTTTCGAGCGCGTGACCAACAGTGTGACCGAAGTTGAGGATCTTACGGAATTTTTTTTCAGCAGGATCTTTTTTCACTACGGCCGCTTTTAATTTCACAGATTGTTCTATGATGCTTTTGTCGTTAAAGTCGGCAGTTATGACAACAGAAGAAAGCTTGCTGAAGAATTTTTTATCACAAATAAGTGCCATCTTCAGTATTTCGGCAAAGCCATTGGTAACATGGCGATGGGGTAATGTATTCAGGAAACCCGTATTAATAAAAACTGCCTTGGGTTGAAGAATGGTTCCGATATGATTTTTTAATCCCGAAAAATTAATCCCGTTTTTACCACCAACGCTGGCATCGGCCATAGCGAGCAATGAAGTGGGGACATTAACAAAGTCTACTCCTCTTTTATAAGTTGAAGCCGCAAATCCGCCGGCATCTGAAACAACACCTCCGCCGAGGTTCACAATAAGCGTAGATTTATCGGCGCCAAATTCGGTGAGTGTTTGCCATATGTTAGCGATCACATTTAGTTCCTTTGAATCTTCGCCCGGTTCAAGCTCAATGACCTCGGCTTCCTTTAATGGCTTGCAGGACATAACAAGTTCGCTCAGGCAATATTTTAGCGTGTTGGAATCACAAATAATAAAAAAAGAGGAATACTTCGATGCTTTTATCAAGGAAGAAAGGTCGGTCGTTATTTTTGCCGAAATTTTTATGTTGTATGAAGAAGCGCCTGTCATTATAAACTATCGGTCCAGTTTTTTAGTAGTTGTTCCCCGTATTCGCTCAAAATACTTTCGGGGTGAAATTGTACGCCGTGAATGTTATAGTCTTTATGTCGTATTGCCATTATTTCGCCGTTTTTGTCTTTCGCGGTCGTTTCAAGTGAGGGATGAATTTTACCTTGGTCAATGACCCAACTGTGATATCGGCCCACATTAAATGTAGCAGGAATATCTTTAAACAAAAAATCGTTACCGGAATGAGTTATGGGAGTGCTTATTCCGTGCATCACAAGATCGAGGTTTTTTAACGGCGATTGAAATTTTTCGCCTATGGCCTGCATCCCCAGGCAAACGCCAAGAATATTTTTTGAAGAGGCAAATTCTTTCAGGAACAAAGGTGTAATTCCTGCTTCGGAAGGAAGCCCAGGCCCGGGGGAAATAACAATATGGTTGAATGAAGCTAATGTTTCCAGAGATACTTTATCGTTCAGAAAAACATGAACGGTAGCGTCGCTTACTTTTTCAATAAGATGAACGAGGTTATAAGTGAAGCTGTCGTAGTTGTCTATGAGGGCTATTTTTTTCAAGTGAGATTAGTTTTTGCCACAGATTACGCTGATTTTCGCAGATCTGTGTAAATCTGTGTAATCTGCGGCTTAAAACTATCCATGGATTTAAATCGTAAATTTATTAAGAAATCCTGCTAATATGTTAAGATATAAAGTTTATTTTCTGTGTCTCCTTTCGGTATTTGTGCTTGGATCATTCAACATGAATAAAAGCGAAGTAAAATATCTGCCGTTGGGCGATTCATATACAATTTGTACCGGCGCCACCGAAAAGGAATCGTGGCCCGTGATTCTTAGTCAACATTTGAATGATGCAAAGATTAAAACCACCTTACTGGATAACCCTGCAAGGAATGGATTCAGTACCCAGAACCTTATTGACCGTGAATTACCTTTGGTAAAAAAACTGAAGCCTGATTTTGTTACTATATTAATAGGAGTGAACGATTGGGTGAGGCAAATTCCTGCAGCTACTTTCCAGAAAAACCTGGTTCATATCCTGGACGAGGTTCAGAAGGAACTTCCCGATAAATCGAAGATCATTTTAATTACTATCCCTGATTTTGGCGTAACGCCCGAAGGCAAAAATTATGGCAGCGGAAGAAACATCAGCGAAGGTATTGCCGACTTTAATAAGTTTATAAAAGAAGAAGCTAAAAAAAGAAAGTTACCGGTGGTGGATATATTTGCAACAACGCAAAAAATGAAGGATGATAATTCGTTGGTGGCAGCAGATGGTTTACACCCATCGGCTAAAGAATATGCGGTGTGGGAAACCATGATCTTACCGGAAGCAGTAAAAATGCTCAAATAAAACCCATGTGTATGGTTGATTTTCGATCAGGATGGCGAATCACAACATTTAATTTACCGCAGAGAAACGGAGGAGTAGAGAAAGGGAGTATTATTCCGTCGTAGACGGAATGCTATGTGTTATTTAATAGGCGATCAGTTTTTCATACGCATGAAAAAACCTAATGTGTGGTTTTAAATAACTAGACTATTCTTTAATTAGGTTCAGGACGGTGGCTATCGGCTTTAAATCAGTAATAAAAAAAAGCGGCCCTGTAAAAGAACCGCCTTTGTGTTTATGTGTATATTAAGGGTTAATTTCCGAGATCTTCAAAGCTCACATCAGAACCAGCTGAAGAAGAAGCATGGTTGTTTTCCGGGCTTGCTTCAATTACGGGGGCGTTTTCGCGAATATGCTGAACAGCTTCATTTAAACCTTCCACGAACTTTTCGAAATCTTCTTTGTATAAAAAGATCTTGTGTTTTTCGTAAAAGAACTTCCCGTCCTGACCAAAGCGTTTTTTGCTTTCGGTAATAGTTAAGTAGTAGTCGTTACCTCTGGTACTTTTTACATCAAAGAAATAAGTACGTTTTCCGGCTCTTACCGATTTAGAGAACAAGTCGCCTCTATCGTTTTTTTCTAGGTCTTCTGACATAATGCTGTTAATTGAATCAGGGCAAATATTGGAAAAAATAAATAGCTTTTTTAAGTATGTTAATAATTAAGGTTTATTGTTAATAGCCGGAAGGCATGAAAAAACCCTACAGCACATGCTGCAGGGCTACTTCAAAAATTAAAGATGGAGATAATTTACGCGCTTGGTTCTTTTTTGATCTCTTTGATATTTTTAGCGCTGTCGAACATTTTCTGGATAGATTCTTTGCTGAATGGTTCGGCTTCGGTAGCTTTTACATCTTCGATGCTGTATTCGGTGTTACCGATTTTCTGGTTAATGATAAAGTGGAACTCTGGTTGGGTAATTTCACTTTCCCAGAAGATAGCAGTTGGTTCTTCTACAACAAAGCTTTTGAATTTGTTTACTTCATCTTCTTTAACATCCTTTTTCTTCATTTCAATATCGGCTGCCTGCTCATTGATGCTGATATTAAAACCTTTTCCAACTTTAATATCGAGGGCGCCATACGTCTGCTGTACAATTTCAAGTTTAGCAGCGGTGGTATCCGGTACAAATATGGCAAAAGGTTTTCCGAATTTTGACAGATCCAGCACATGCATTCCCTGAGGAGCAACAATTGCTTCCTGTTCTTTCTTTTTATCGCCGCACGACATAAATGAAGTAACAACCAGGGCGGCGCAACATAAATTGATGATTTTTTTCATGGAGTATAATTTTTAATTGATGTAAATATAAAAGAAAATTTTTGTTGAGACAGTGTTTCGCGGATACTTTATTAGGTTTCCTGAACGCTTGCATAAAGCTTAAGCGTTGGCGCAGTGATGCGATGAGGAGAGTGGGGCTGCAAAGGAGAGAAGAGATTCTGGTATTATAAAGAACGAAAGATACAGAAACAAAAAACCCCGCTATCGCGGGGCTCTTTTGATTACTTCTTTTTAGAAGCTTTTTTAGCTGCTTTTTTCTTAGGAGCTGCTTTTTTCTTAGCTGCTGCTTTTTTCTTAGGAGCGGCTTTTTTCTTTGTTGCTTTTTTTGCCATGGTTATTTGTTTTTGAGATTTGTTGATACGAAGTAAATAAATTATTTGT